>DXFD01000009.1 GCA_019114625.1 Candidatus Borkfalkia faecigallinarum
AAAAACGGGTGTGCTTGCTCTGCTCGGCGATGATGATTACCCCTATACCGTACCGCTCAACTACTGCTATGAAAACGGAAAACTCTATTTTCATTGCGCGAAGAGCGGGCATAAAATCGACGCCGTAAAGAGGTGCGGCAAAGCGAGCTTTTGCGTTATCGCGCAGGACGACATAGTCCCGCAAGAGTTTACTACATACTTTTGCAGCGTCATTGCATTCGGAAAGGTGCGCATTGCCTCAGACGAAAAGGAAAAACTTGAAGCTATAAATAAGCTGGCGATAAAGTATTGCCCCGACGAAAGCGCAGAGGCGAGGCGCAGAGAGATAGAACGCGAATATCCGGCTCTGTGCATTCTCGAATTTACCATAGAGCATCTGTCGGGCAAACAGGCGATTGCGCTTTGTAAATAATCGAAATCGACAATATATCACAAACAAATGTTTATATTTCTATTGACTTGTGGCGAACGATATGTTATAATGCAAGAGTACAGGCGTGAAATTAGCCTGTACTCTTTTGCCGTACGTTGATTTTTTGTATGGCGTTACTCCCTCTGAGGGAGAGAGGGCGCATAACAAGATTGCGCCGCGGAGTTGTATGCTCCGAAGTTGCCGCGCGAAATAAAGGCGCGGCGGGAACCAACCCGAGCCGTCTGAAAGACGAGCCATAACGGGGCTTTATAAGTATACGCTTTTTTAGGTGTAAAGCCACGTTTTAGGTCAGTTTTTCGTCGAGCGAAGATGGGTTTTTTCAGCGTACAATTTTTCAGGTAGAGGCGAGCAAGGAAAAATCAAACGACAACTTAACAGAATGGTTGACCACCATAGAGCAATGAGGAGTTGCTAAATAAGGTACAAGTCGGTGATTACTTCAAAGGTGTCAGCGACTTTTTTATGCCATTATTCGGCTATCGCACCCATACCTCTTCGGCGTGGGTAAAGATAAAAATAAATCAAACTTGGAGGTGAATTATGAATAGACAACCAACAAACAGACCGCCGTAATAGTTCGGACATAGCTGTAACATAGTGATGATTTACGGCACAATAAAAACCTTATTTCAGGAAGCAAACAGCGTACAAATAGCAAGCAACCACTTTTTGTTTCGACGAGAAGTATAGCCCACTATACTTCGTGCCGAAGTTTAGTGGGCTCTGCGAGGCTTTTTATCAAGAAGTAACAGGAGGTGAAAATTATAAGCTACTTAGTTTGTCACATGGAAAAGTATCACAAGACGGACATTGCACCCGTCGAACAGGAGAACGAGCGCGACGAAACTTATCAGGCGGTCAACCCGCAGATAGACTTCACGCGCACGCGGAACAATTACAACATTATCAAAAGGCAGCGGTCGTACACGCAATTTGTCAACGATAAGATTGAGGCTCTCGACCTGCCCACGAAAGTACGCAAAGACGCCGTGCTTATGTGTTCCTTTGTCGTGGGTTCGGACAGAGAGTTTTTCAGTAGGCTGTCGTCGGGCGAGCAACAGCAATTCTTTGTCGACTGTACTCGTTTCTTTGCGGAGCGGTACGGCGAGGAGAATATCATCTCGGCGGTCGTCCACATAGACGAAACCACGCCTCATCTTCATCTGAATTTAATTCCGATAGCCGACGGCAGGTTATGTGCGAAAACTCTCTTTGACAGAAAAGAGTTACAGAACTTGCAAACAGACTTCCACTCTGTCGTTGGCAAGAAATGGAATTTACAACGCGGCAAAGAGGGAAGTACGGCAAAGCACCTTGACACGGCGGCTTACAAGTTAAAGAAGATGAGCGAGGCGGCAGACCAAGCTGAACTGCGAGCGGACGAGGCTGAAAAGAAGAAACTCATAGCCGAAAGCAGGCAAGTCCACGCCGAACGGAAAACGCAACAGCTTGAAGATAGACAGAAACAACTTCGGCGCGACACCGCTCCTCTGCAAGCCGCAGCAGATGTTTTGCGGGAGTACAACGACGGAAAGCGAAAGCTCAATAAAAGGGACTTGCCTGTCATCGCGGCAGTGGCAGCAAAGCTCAAAGCGGAAAACGGGCAGCTCGAAGAACGGCTGCAAATCAGCGCACGCGACCAGCACGACGTGTTCAATCTTTATCAAAAGACAGAGCGTGAAAAGCAATCTCTTCAAAGCGACGCAGACGTTCTGCGAGAGATAAGGGAACACGCGCCTGACAAGTTACAAGAAGTTATGGAAACGGTCAGACAGCGCAAGTTGGACAAGTATCGCCCCAAGCCCTTCAAGCCGTCGGACAATCATTGGAGCAAGTAAAACTGAATAAACGCTTAAAAGGAGGAAAGTTATCGAACAGACTACATAACAACGGGGGATGGCGAGGAAAAAACAACAAATTCAAACTGACTTTGATATTCCCGATTATCAGATAGAATCTCTTGCGAGAGTTCTGTTACCAAAAATCAGGGAGTATCTTCTGTCCGAGCAAGGGCAAAAGGACTATGCCGAATGGAGGGCTGAACGCGCTCAAAGACAATTAAATATCAAAGATTAAGGAAACGTCCCATTGATTATCACGGGATGACCGCTCTGACGGTTTACTGCAATCCGCAAAATAGCATAAGCGGATTGCGTATATGATTTTTTCCATTTATCAGACAGGTTGCGCCGAATATCACAAACCTTGAACAACGGCACGAGGGGCACGCGGAATTCCGCGTGCCCCTCTTTTTTTATGTTCGGAACTTTTCAAATTCCTCAATATAACAAAATAGCCCGAACATTCTTTTTATGACAAAGAAGTTCAAGCTATTAAGACTTGGTGCGGGCGACAGGACTTGAACCTGCAAGGTTGCCCACCGGATCCTAAGTCCGGCGCGTCTGCCAATTCCGCCACGCCCGCATACGCCGCCCCCCTGCGATCATGAGCGATCTATGTGTGATATTGTACTATATATTTCTTGAAAAAGCAAGGTTTCGGCGGCTTTTTTGCCGAAATCGCGCGATTTGGCTTCAAAAGAGGGGGCGGCGCAACCGCCCCCTCCCCGCCTTCAGCCGCCGCAGATGCACTTCCTTTCGCGGAAGTATTTCTTCTCGCAGCAACAATTTTCGCATCCGCACTTTTTTTCGCAGCAGCAGAGCGCGTACTGGCGGCAGTAGTAGGCTTCGTCGCAGCAGACGCCGCCGTCGCCGTGGCGGCCGAAGCCGCTGCAATCGCGGCAGGCGCACGCCGACATACAGCTGCCCCCGCCCGAGCGCGCCTCGGCATATGTTCCGCAGGCAAAGGACGAGCCGCCGTCGCGCGCGCCGCAGCCCGCCCATGCGCCGCAGGGCGAACGGCCGTAAGGCGAGCCGCCGCAGGGCGCTTCACGCTCGGCCGCAGCGCCGCAGCCGCCGCAGGCGGCGGGCGCGTCAGACGCAGCGCCGCAGCCGCCGTAAGACGGGGCGCGGCGGGGCGCGCAGCTTTCACCGAACAGGATCGAACAGAGCAAACACATCGTTTTTCCCTCGTATGCTGAATTTTGGAGTTCCCTCCCCTTTCATTCTATGCGTGAAAAGGCCCCGCCGACAAAGGCGAGGCAAAATTCTTTCCCCGGCAAAGCGGGGGCATACCCGCAGGCAACGGCGCGGGGCGCCAAGCGGGAACGCCGCGCGGGCGGCGGAACGAGGCACGGCGCGGGCAAGTTACCGCCCTTCCCCTTCGGAAGCCGCGGCGTCGGGGCGCAGCTGCTTGAACATCTGCTCGTATTCGAGCGGGGCATAACCCAGCCGCTCGTACAGGGAGCGGGCGCGGACGTTGTCCGCCTCCACTTCCAGGCGAATGCGGGCGTAGCCGTTTTCGCGCGCGTACGCCTCCACGGCGGCGAAAAACTCGCGGCCGAGCCCGCGGCTGCGGTACTCTTCGAGGATAAACAGCTCTTCCAGCCAGAGCACCATGCCGCCCGACTCGCGCGAATATGTCTTGGCGACCAGCCCGAAGCCGACCGCCCGCCCGTCCGCAAACAACATATAGCCGTCCGCGTAGTCACGCGAACGGAGCATCTCGTCAAACGCTTCCGCATGAAAGGCGCGCGGCAGCGGGTGCAGCACGGCCGGGGACGCATAGAACAGCTCGGACAGGCGGATAAATTCCTCCCGATCCTGCGGTTCGATCTTACGGATCATACAGACCTCCTGCATCGGAATTTTGCCCTATTGTACCATAAACGCGCGGGCGCGTCAACCAAACGGCGGGCGCGGCTGTCGGCGCGGGAGGGTCATGTCGTAGCTGAGGCGGAGGAGCTGCGCGATCTCCCCGTCCGGCAGGTCGCCGTGCAGGCGCAGGGTGACCCAATGCAGCTTGTTCATGTGCCACGCGGGCAGGACGGCCGCGTAGTTTTGGCGCAGCGCGGCGGAGAGGTCGGGCGGGCACTTGACGTTGAGGCAGAACTCGCCGCCCTCCCCTTCCCCGAAATACCGCTTCGGGACGCGGATCCAGACGCCGAACCAGCGGCGGGTGTGCGCGTGGCGCAGCACGGCCGTCTCTGCGTCCTCTTCAAACGGATGATCGTACACGGCGCCGCCGAATTTTTCGATCTCGCGGAAGATCTCTCCCCGTTCCATTTTCTCCTCCTCGCCCGCGCGCGGGCGGCGGCGGGCATGATAATCGACGATCTTTGCCGATCGGTCGAAGTTTTCTAAAAAAGCGACATCCTGTTGCTTTTGCGGCCTGCCTATGCTACAATAAACTCACAAATCTCTATGAAGGAGGCCAACCATGGCAAAGAAGGGTATCAAGTACTACATCCCCGGGGGGATCGCGCTGGTCTTGGGCATCGCCGCGTTCTGCATGATGTTTCTGACCGCCGTCACCTACTCGGCAGATCTGGGCATCGCAAACACAAGTTACTCGTATACGGGTATGCAGCTCGCCTTCGGGTATTCGGAGACGATCGGCGAAGGGAGCGCGCTCGAGACGACGACGACCATCCTGACCTTTAACTTTATGGTCTTTCTCGCCTTCCTGCTGCCGCTCATCGGCGGCATCCTCGCCGTGCTCTTCCAGAACGGGCTGCTCACCAAGATCGTGACGACCGCCTGCTTCGTCGTCGGCGCCGTGTTCCTGTTCAGCATCGTCGGCTTGGCGACCATCGGCATGGAAGAATTCCAGCAGGCGCTCGTGGAAGAGCTCTCCGCATCGCTGGGCGTCGGCCCCATCATCGGGGCGGTCCTCGCCATCCTCGGCGCGGTCGTGTGCTTCTTCAAAGGCTCCATCGCCAAAGCGCTGGGCGGGAACTGATCTCGTCCGCAAACGATCGCTGTAAGGGATCGCGGCAAAAGATTTTTATAGAAGATCTTGGCAAAAGACCGCCGGCGGCTGCCGGCGGTCTTTTCTTCGCGCACGGGGCGCGAAAACATTACAAAACTTTGGAGAGAAAATCGCGCAGGCGGGCGTTTTGCGGCGCGCCGAAGATCTGCGCGGGCGGGCCCTGTTCGGCGATCTTTCCGTCCGCCATGAACAGCACGCGTGTCGCGACCTCGCGCGCGAAGCCCATCTCGTGCGTGACAATGACCATCGTCATCCCCTCGTCGGCGAGCTCCTTGATGAGCTCGAGCACCTCGCCGACCATTTCCGGGTCGAGCGCGGAGGTCGGCTCATCGAAGAGCATGACCTTCGGGTTCATCGCGAGCGCGCGCACGATGGCGATGCGCTGGCGCTGGCCGCCCGACAGGGTGGACGGATAGACACTCGCCTTATCGGCGAGGCCGATGCGCGTGAGGAGGCGCATGGCGTTTTGCTCGGCGTCCTCTTTGATCTGCTTTTTGCTCGTCTGTATCGGATACAGCGGCTTTTTCTTGGCTGCGCTGCGAAAAAGATTGCAGAATCTGATCCACAAATTTTTGCGCTTTGTCTTGCGCAGATCTTGCAGACCGACGTGTACGGGCGCGAGGGTGATGTTTTTCAGCACGTTCATGTTGTTGAACAGGTTGAACTGCTGAAACACCATGCCCATGCGGCGGCGCTGGAGATTGATGTCTACCTTCAGGTCGCACAGATTATTTCCCTCAAAAAACACGTGACCGTCCGTCGGGTCCTCCAGCACGTTCAGGCAGCGCAGAAAGGTGCTCTTGCCGCCGCCCGAAGGGCCGATGATGGCGACCTTTTCGCCGGGATACACCTTCTCGGAAATATCGTTGAGGACGGTGAGCGCCCCGTATTTTTTAGTCAGGTGCTGCACCTCGATGAGGGCTTCCGGATCGACCGCCTCGACGGGGGTCTTTTTCGCCTTGGCAAACTTGGATCTCTTGGTCTTGCTCCGCGCCTGTTCGGCGGCGGACAGCGTTTCAGCGTCTTTCACTCTTGCGCATCCTCCTTTCGATCTGCCTGATCATGACCGTCATCAAAATGACAAGGACAAGGTAAACGAGCGCCAGGAACAGATACGGTACCAAATAGTCATAGGTGGCGCCGGCGATCGCCGTGAAAGCGGCGTTGAGATCCATCGTGGCGACATAGCCCGCAACGGAGGTGTCCTTGGTGAGGGCGATCAGCTCGTTGCCCAGCGTGGGGACGACGTTTTTGATCGCCTGCGGAATGACGACGCGGAACATCGTCGTCGTGTAGGAGAGACCGAGCGTGCGGCCCGCCTCCGTCTGACCGATGTCGACGGAGAGGATGCCGCCGCGCATGATCTCCGCGACGTACGCGCCGCTGTTGAGGCCGAACACGAGCACAGCCTCGAGCAGCGTATTGATACCGGAACCGCGGAAAATGATAAAATGAAAGATGATCAGCTGCACGACGATCGGCGTGCCGCGGAACAGCCCCGTATAGGCGTCGCCGATATACGAGATGACCTTGGCGACCTTGCTGCGGCTGCCTGCCACCTTGAAGGCTGCGACGATCGACCCGATGACGATGCCGATGATCAAACCGCAGACGGCAATGACCAACGTGTTGCGCAGGCCGGTCAGTACGATCTTATAATTTTCGTAATCGATAAAGTATTTGAAAAATACTTCTAACTTATGCGTAAAATCATTCATCGTCCACGTTCTCCGGCATATTTACAACTCTTTAACGATTGACGGCATCGACCGCGGCCTGCAGCGGGACCGCATCCGCGCAAACGAGTGCGATCGTGCCGTTGGCGAGATCCTGTACCGCCGCCGCGACGGTCGGATACGGGCGGGTCTCGATATTGGAGTACCCTTCAAATTCGAAGCTCACTTCGCCGACGAGATAATAGTAGCCGGTCTGCGTCTTCGCGGCACCTGCCGACACGCCTTCCAGCGATTTCAAAACAGCGACGACGTCTTCTTCCGTCTTGCATTCGTCAAACAGCGTGTTGTCCGCAGCGACCGCGATGCGCTGGGTGGTGTCATAATACGGGTCGGAGAAATCGACCTGCTGCGCGCGCTCCGCATTGATCGTGAGGCCCGCGATGGCGATATCCGACTCGCCGCTCTGCACCGATTGCAACACCGATTCGAACGCCATATGACGGATGACGAGCGTCTTGCCCATGCCCTCGGCGAGGATCTTGGCGACCTGCATATCGATGCCGCCGAACGAGTCGCCCACCTGATATTCAAAGGGCGCAAACTCAGCGTTCGTCGCCACGACGAGCTCTTCCTCGCGATTGCTGCTGGCGGTGGCGACATCGCCGATGCTGATCTGCTCGCTATTGGCGAGCGCGTCCATCTCTGCCTGATAGAGGGAATCGAAGGTGACCGTTTCACCGTCTACCTCGATGCCGTCCCCTTTGAGCTGCGCCAAAACCTCGTTGATCTCCGCCGCAAGCTCGGTATTGCCCTTCTGGATAGCGACGCCATACTGCTCTTTCGACAGATCGATCTCGATGATCTTGACCAAAGCTCCGCCGCTGCAAGCGACCATGGACAGCGCCATCACGGCTGCCAGGACGACGGATCCGATCAATGCCAGAAACTTTTTCATACTGTACCTCGAATATATTACTTGCCGCGAAGGGGTTTTTTCGGACCATAGTCCGAAAAAAAGGAGTACTCCTTTTGCGATCTTGCCCGACAAAAGAAACACCTCATCTTCGCAACAGCACGTTTATCATAGCATTTCATGCAGGAAAAGGCAATCGTTTTCCCGCAAAAATTTTATTTTTATACATTTTATACGCGCGCGGGCGCAAAAAAAGGGGGACGAACGCAGATCACGGCCGCGCCCTCCCCTCTTTTTCCATCGATCGCAGCATATGCTCGGCAAAGGCGCCCGCCACGTTGACGCCCGTCACCCGCTCCGCCTCATTGAACATGGCGTTGGAGTTGACCTCGCAGACATACGGCACGCCGCCCTCATCCAAAAGGTCGACGCCGCAATAATCGAGCCCGAGCGCCGCCGCGCATTTCTCCGCCGCCGCCGCAAAGCCCGCCGGCGGTTCGGCCGCCTCGCCGTGTCCGCCCAGCTCGACGTTGGAACGGAAGTCGCGCGCGTTTTTGCGGCGCATACAGGCGATCGCCCGCCCGCCGACGACGAGGATGCGCCAGTCCTCCCCCGGCTTGCCCACAAACTTCTGGTACAGGTGCGGGGTCAGCTTGAACGCTTCCGCCGCCGCGCGCAGCTCGGCCGCGTTTCGGCACAGGCGCACGCCTTCCCCCCAGCTTCCGAAACTCTGCTTGGCGACGAGCGGGTACCCGAGCCTCTCCCCGACCGCGCGCACATATTCCTCCCCCACCGCCGCATCCGCGTAATAGCAAAGGGGGGCGGGCAGCGTGTCCGGCAAGCGCAGCCCCCGCCCCGCGAGCGCGATGCAGGTGAGCATCTTGTCGTCGCACGCCTCCACCGCCGCCGCCCGGTTGAACAGGCGGACGCCCTGCGCTTCGAGCATCCGGGAGAGATATTTGTCCTTGTCCAGATAGACGACGAAGTCCGGGCGATGCGCGAGGGAGAGTTCGCCGCCGCGCACGGCGCACGGAAAGCCGCCGTTTTTTTCGATCTGCACGCGGACGCCGCGCGCGCGCAGCTCCTCGGCGACGCGCTCCGCCTGACGGATCATGGCGGGGGCGCGGATATAGGCGTTGACCAGGACGGACGCTTGCATTCTCCTCTCCTCCTTGACAAAATGCGCAAAAAACCGAACGGCGCCGATCTGCGATCGGCGCCGGAAAGGTTCGCGGTTCAGTTTTCCACGCGGATGACGCTGTTCACCTGCACGATGCCGTCGAGGGCGGCGATCTTCTCTACCGCGCGGCGGACGGAGAACTCGCTCGTCGTGTGGGTGATGAGGATGACGGGGATGCCTTCCCCCTCCCCTTCCGCACGGTCGAAGTCCTCGCCCTTCTGGATGAAGTCGACGATGCTGATGTTGTATTTCGCGAACACGCCCGCCACTTTGGCGAGGACGCCCGCGCGGTCGTGTGCGGTGAAGCGGATATAATAGCGGCTCTGGAAGTCGGTCACGAAACGGACGCCCTTTTCCGCGAGCTGCGTGTTCTTGAAGGTCGCGTATTTGTGGTCGGCGTGGGTGGCGGCGTAGATGACGTCCGACACGATCGCGCTGCCCGTCGGGAGCGAACCCGCGCCGCGGCCGTAGAGCATGATCTCGCCCACGCTGTCGCCCTGCAAAAAGACGGCGTTGAAGCTGTCGTTGACGGACGCGAGCGGGTGGTCCTTGCGGATGAAGGCGGGGTGTACGCGCACTTCGATGCGGCCCGCGCCGTCGTTTTTGCCGATCGCGAGCAGTTTGAGGACATAGCCGAGCTCTTCGCCGTAGGCGATGTCCAGCTTGCTGATGCCCGTGATGCCCTCGCGGTAGACCTTGTCCAGCGGCACCTTCGTGTGGAAGGCGAGACTGGAGAGGATGGACAGCTTGTACGCCGCGTCGAAGCCCTCGACGTCCGCCGTGGGGTCCTTCTCGGCATAGCCGAGCGCCTGCGCGTCTTTGAGGACGGCGGCATAGTCCAAACCTTCGCGCGCCATACGGGTGAGGATATAGTTGGTCGTGCCGTTGATGATGCCCGTCAGCGTGTGTACGACGTTCGCCTGCATCCCGTCGGTCAGGGTGCGGATGATGGGGACGCCGCCCACGCAGCTCGCCTCGAAGTACAGCCCCGCGTTGGTGCGGCGCGCCGCGCGCTCCAGCTCGTACCAGTATTTGCAGAAGAGCTCTTTGTTGGAGGTGACGACCGTCTTGCCGCTGTGCAGCGCCGCGAGGACGAAGCTCTTGGCGGGTTCGACGCCGCCGATCACTTCCACGACGATGTCCACGTTGGGGTTGCTGACCACCTCGGCGATGTTGTCGGAGATCTTGCTCTCCTCGATGCCGAGATCGAGCGCGCGCTGTTTGTTGAGCTCTAACACGCTCTCGACCGAGATGTCGATGTTCTGCGTGCGCCGATAAAATTCTCTGTGTTCGGTGAGGATCTTGTACGTCCCGCCCCCGACCACGCCGAGGCCGAGTATTGCAACGCCGACACTTTTCATTGTTTGCCCTCCGTATTGTTCAGATCGTATAGGTATTTGAGACCCTGCAGCGTGAGGAGTTTGTCCACATGATCGATGCAGGAGATCTCGCTCGCGATGATCTCGCTGAATCCGCCCGTGGCGACCACCTTGACGCCGGAGGACTTCATCTCGCGCTTCATCTTCTTGACGATGTAGTCGACCAGCCCCGCGAAGCCGAACACGAGGCCCGCCTGCATATTGGTGGTCGTATTTTTGCCGATGACCGTCTTGGGGATCTCGATCTCGACGCGCGGCAGCCGCGCGGTGCCGGAGACGAGGGAGTCCATCGAGCTGCGGATGCCCGGGGCGATCGCGCCGCCGATGAACTCGCGCTGCTCGTTGACGGCGTTGAAGGTCGTCGCCGTGCCGAAATCGATGACGATGACGGGCGCGCCGTACTTTTTGATGGCCGCGACGTCGTTGACGATGCGGTCGGCGCCCATCTCCCGCGCGTTGTCGATGCGCAGGTTGTGCTCCGTCTTCAGCCCCGCCCCGACCATGAGCGGCTCGACGCCGAGATACGCCGCGCACATGTGCGTGATGGTGTAGTTGAGGGAAGGGACGACGGAGGAGACGATGGCTCCGGCGATCGCGTCCGGGTGGATCCCCTTGACCGCGAGCATATCGATGAACGCCGTGCCGTACTGGTCGCTGGTGCGCTTGAGTTCGGTGGCGACGCGGAAGCTGACGGCGAGCTCGTCGCCGTCGAAGATCCCGTATTTGATATTAGTGTTGCCGACGTCGATGCAGAGGATCATGACCCGTACCCCTGTGATTTATTCTTGCAGCGCCTTGCGGGAAGGGCGCTCTTCCGCCCCGTCCGCCCGCTGTGCGCGGACAGCTTCGCCCGCCTGCGGCTCGCGCGCCGGCGCGGCGGACTGCTTCTTCCCCACCGAACGGCCGACGACGCGGACGACGGTGTAGACCACGGGCGAGAGGACCGCGCTGATGATAAATTCGGCGACGAAGTTCCAGCCCGCCATGACGATGATGACGAAATAGACGACCGAACCGCCGCTGCCGACCGACTGCATAAAGCCGCCGATGGTGCCGCTCATGAGCAGGCAGCCGACGACGAAGATGCCGGTATTGCACACGGGCGCCGCGAGCGACGCGGCGACGGCGCCGACATAGCCGTTTTTGCGGGCGATCAGCTTATACAGCAGCCCCGGAACGAGCCCCGCCGCCGTGCCTTTGAGCAGGCAGAGGACGATGGTCGCCGCCGGGTTGTCCGCAAACAGATACTGCGTGAACGGATCGGACAGCACCCCCATCACGATGGTGATGACGCCGAACAGAAAACCGAGAAGTGCGCCCGCCCCCGGGCCGAGCATGACCGCCCCGATCACGATCGGGACGAGCACGAAGGAGAGCGGGGTGCCGCCGATGCGGATGTTCCCGCCCCAAAGCTGCAGGACGACGATCAGCGCGACGAGCACCGCCAGAAAGGCGATGTTGCGCGCGGTGAAAAAGCGCTTGCTTTGCATGATGACCTCCATCGGATCTCCCGCAGGAGTATCCGTGAAAAAAATGTATTTATGCGTTTGGAAGGGATTCGGCCCTCGCGGTGCCGTTCCCGCGCATATCTTGTCCGTTCCCCCGCGCGGGGGAAGCGGCGGCAAACATGCACGCCACGGATTATTATTATAGCAAAAACCTCTTGTAAATGCAACTGATTGCGCGCCCAAACTTTCGGCGGCGGCCGCCGCCCCGCCCCCGACGGCCCTTCCGACCCCCTTTTTGCGCCCGAACAGCCTGTTTTGCGCCCGAACGGCACCTTCCTCCATGAGTATATGCGGCGCGCGGGCAAAAAATGAGCCGCCTTTCCGCTTTTTCGCCGCCGCGCGCACACTTTCCGCCGCGGGCGCGTATAGATGAATAGAAGCAGCCGCATCGAACGCCCTTCCGCGGGCGGCCGCGGCTGACGAAACCGCCGTACTTTACAACAAAAATACATAGCGTGCGGCGGCCGGGAGGAAATATTCAATGAACGGCTTCGCAAATTCGGGCGGCAACGGCTGCCTGTGGATCCTGATCCTTCTGCTCATACTCTTCTTCTCGCAGAACGGCGGCCTGCTGCAAGGGATCATCGGCAGCAGCTATCTGCCCGTCATCCTCGCCGTGCTCTATTGCGTGTGCAAGAACGGCGGACTGTGCAACCTGTTCGGCGACTGCTGCAAGTAAACCTTGCCGTCTCCCCGCCATGCCCCCGCCCGCGGCCTCGCCGCGGGCTTTTTCCCGTTCCGGCGCGAATCGCCGCTCTCTTTTTCCCCTCCCGGCGGCGGGCGGGGAAGAGGACGGCGCGGGAAAATGCCGCGCGGCGCGGGGATGCGGCCTCTTCTTCCTCCCCTCCCGCTCCGGCCGCCGCCCGCGATACGGCCGCCGCGCCCCGCAAAAGGGCTGCGACCCGCAAAAGGGCGAAAAAAAAGCGCACGCGGAAACGTGCGCACGCCGATCGCGGCGGTCTGTTTTTGTACCTATGCCTCGCCCGAAAGGCGCAGGCTCTGAACGGCGATGATCGTCTTGGCGTCGCGGATCTCCCCCCGCCCGATCATGGCGAGCACCTCCTCGACCGGGTAGAAGGCGGAGGTGAGGAACTCGTCCTCGTCCGGGTGGACGGCGCCCGCGCGCACGCCCTCGGCGCGGTAGATGTAGATCTTTTCCGCGGAGTAGCCGGGGGTGGGATAAATGGTGTACAGGTGACGCACGGACGCGGGCTCCCAGCCCGTCTCCTCCGCCAACTCGCGCGCGGCGGTGCGGGCGGGGTCCTCGCCCGGGTCCAGCTTGCCCGCGGGGATCTCCAGCGTCTCCTCGCCGTACGCGTAGCGGAATTGGCGCACGAGCAGCACCTTCCCCTCCCGCACATACAGCACGCACGCCCCGCCCGGGTGCTCGACCACCTCGCGGCGGCAGGGCTTGCCCGTCGGCAGGAGGGCGTCGTCGCAGCGGACGCGGATGATCTTGCCGTCAAAGACGACGTTTTTGCGGACCGTCTTTTCCGTCAGGTTCATAGCTGCTCCTTGAATTTTTCAAAACCGGCGAACATATCGGCGATGTTGTCGCTCTTCCAGCCGACCGAACGGGCGAAATACCCGTACCCGCACAGCAGGCCGCCCAAAAGCCGGGCGTCCGCTTTGGCGGCCGCCGCGGAGAGCGCGTTGAGGATGAGCAGGCCGTCCACCTTCTTGTCGTCGGCCAGGTTCGACTCGAAGACGCGGTCGCGCTCGCTGCGGATGATGCGGGAGAGGTGTTCCGCCGCCGCCTTGCCGCGCGCGCGGGCGACCTTCGGGTCGGTCGCGCCCGACTGGAACATCTGGCGGATGGCGTTGCGCAGGGGCAGGATGACCTGCTCGCCGAACTGGCGGAAGCCGCGGTTGACGTCCCCGTCCTCATAAAAATACTCGGACAGGAACTCGCCCAAGTCGATGGCCTTGCTGTCGAGGTCGACGAGCAGACAGAAGATGAAGGCGAGCTTCTCGGTCGAGTCCTCGGGGAGGAGGAGCAGGTGCTTGCGCGAGCCGGGGTACGGCACATAATTCATGTACCGCAGCTGCGCCGCCACATAGTCGAAATTCTGCGTGATGTCGCGGAAAAAGGCGTAGAGAAGGTCGCTGGTCGTGACGGCTTTGAGCAGGTCGCCGATCTTGGCGTCTGCAAGGATGAAGCTGGTGCGCATCAGCTCGTCGCACCGGCGCAAAAAGATATCGATCTGCCCTTTTCCTGAGTCCATAGAGTGTCTCCTTTGGTTCATTTTGTTCAAAACGGACAACTTTTTCCACTTCCCTTACATTATAGCACAAAATTTATAAATTATTAAGTTATTTTTCGGAAATATCTTGCATTTCAAAAAATTTTTCGTTATAATATAGAAAACCAAAACAGGAGGTCACTTTCATGAAATCCGTCAAAATTTCCCTGCAGATGGCGCAGAACGTCAAAGACTTTGTCAACATCGTCCAGGAGTACCCCTACGAGATCGATCTCAGGAGCGGAAAGTACGTCGTCGACGCAAAATCCATCCTCGGCATTTTCAGCCTCGACCTCTCCAAGCCCGTGACCGTCGAGATCCATTCGGACGGCTGCGACGACCTGATCGACGCCCTCAAAAAGTTCGCCTGAACTTCGGGCATCCACTGATATCGCCGGACAATCCATCCGCTTTTGCCAAAAAGCGGATTTTTGTCGGTGGAGGGATCGGCGCGTTCCACAAAGGAAATCGAAATGCAGATACAGGGCGAAACGTTCATCAACAAGTTAATAGTTCTGTTCGTCTTCGATAAGATGGAAAGCTCCCTCTCCGAGCGCACGATCATCGATATGTGTTCGACCAGCAACGACTGGATCAACTACATGGACTGCATGATGATCATCGCGCAGCTGCTGGAGGACGGCTTTATCTGCACCGTCGAGACCAACGACGACACCCTCTACACCATCACGCCGGACGGGCGCAGCTGTCTGGCAAATTTTTATATCAATATCCCGAAGAGCACGCGCGAAGAAATTTCCGTCTTTGTCAAAAACAACAGCGCGCGGTACCGCAACCGCCAGGAGTGCAAATCGGATTACTACCAAAACAAGGACGGCACCTACACCGTGTTCCTGCGCATCCTCGCCCCCGCCCAGCCCATGCTCGAGCTCAAATTCGTCGTGCCCGACCGCAAGACGGCGCAGAATATCTATAAAAAGTGGGAGCTGAAGGCCGCGGACGTCTATGCCGTCATTTATGAAAATCTTGTAGACTAATTTTTTGAGGTATTCCGGAATGTTTACGTACAACACGAAAGGAACTTGTTCCCGCCAGATCATCTTTGACGTGGATGCGCAGAACAAGATCCATAACGTCAAATTCATCGGCGGCTGCGGCGGGAACCTGCAGGGCATCGCGCGGCTGGTCGAAGGAAAAGACATCGACGAGATCGGCAGCACCCTCAAGGGCATCAAGTGCAGGAACAACACCTCCTGCCCCGACCAGCTCTCGCAGGCGATCGCCGCTTACAAGGAAAAAGACGCGGGCCGCGCCTGACGCCGCCCGGACGGAAGCGCCCGCTCCCCCACGCAGGGGGAGCGGGTGCTTCGCCGTTGGATCGCATTTTGTATTTTGCCCGCCCCGCGGCGCGGCAAACGTCTCTGCGGCGCGCATCGTCCGCGCGCGGTTCGCCACATCTCCCGCCGCCCCGCGGCGGCAAAAAAGCAAGGCGGCGCGCATTGCCTGCGCGCCGCCCCCTCTTTCAACGCTTGGCGTATTTGGCGGCGATGACCTTGTTGTTCCGCTCGATCATTTTCAGGTATCCGTCGATGGTGCGCGCATACGCCTCGCACTCGTGCGGTTTGGAGGAAAAGCTCTTGTAGCGCTCGACGTAGTCCTTGATCAGGCCGACGATGTTGCGCAGCGAGCGATACAGCTCGAACATGGTGAACTTGTAGAACTTGTCGTCGCGGATGGCGACCACCCAGGCGGAGGGGTGCAGGATCTTGCTCGCGCTCGCATAGGCGGCGTGGCGGGCGGTCTGCCCCGCGATCTTCTGCAAGCCGTCCTTGAAGTTGAGGCGGTATTCCTTGCCGAAGCCCTCGCGGAAGCCGTCCACATATTCCAGCCAGCCGTAGTTGATAAATGCGTTGCGTTCCTTGACGCCGAACGCCTTGCACTCCTCGGCGAGGCGCCGCTGCAGCTCCTCGGCGCGCGGGTTGCCCTCCATATCAAAATATTCCATGTGCTTGATGTAGCGGAAAAAGAGGTCCTCCCCCTTCGTACAGAGGACGATGAGCACGCACTCCAGCTCGTGCAGGTGCCGCCAGAGGATGACGGCGTCGCAGCTGTTGCCCGCCGCGAGCAGGCCGATGACCCCCTTCGTGGTGACCATCGACTTGCGGAAGAGGTTGCCGATGCCGTTCATGCGGACGTCCTCGCCCTTGAAGCTGCCCAAAATGAAGAGCGAATAGCTGCACGCCATGTTGTAGGCGGCGATCTCGGGGGAGCAGGGCGAGGTGTTGGAGATCTTCTCGACGTTGAGGTGCTCGTTGATGACGACGTACACGGCGACGTCGTGCACGAGCATCGAGCGATACTTTTCATCCCCCTCCAGCCGCGCGACGAACTCGGCGGGGAGATGGGACGTCTGGAACAGGTGATAATAAAAAATGTAGCTGACCAGCTCGTCCATGCGCACGCCGTCCAGCGCGTTCAGATGGATCTTGCGCTTTTGCAGCTCCTGTACATACCGCTCCTTGACGCGCGCATACATCGCGCGCAGAAATTCGGCGTTGGGCGTGCGGCCGGTCACGCGCGTCAAACGGGCGACCTGCGCCTCAAAGATGCGCGTCTCCATCTGTTCGATGACGTTGTTCGGCAAACGATTCGGCAAACGGTTCCCCTCCTTCGCGGCGGCCCGCAATTTGCTTTATTATACCACACCGCGCCGAAAAAAGCAAGAGGCGTTGCAGGATCGGGCGGTTTTGGTGCGCAAACGGCGCATCGCCGCCCGCAAACGGCGCGGCGCGAGCGGCGAACGGCACATCGCCGCCCGCAAACGGCGCGACGCGAGCGGCGAACGGCACATCGCCGCCCGCAAACGGCGCGGCGCGAGCGGCGAACGGCGCGGCGCGGACCGCAAACGGCGCGGCGCGGACCGCAAACGGCGCGGCGCGGACCGCAAACGGCGCGGAAAAACGGACGAACGGCAAAAGGCGGCAAAAAAGAAAACGGGCGCGCACCTTCCGGTGCGCGCCCTTGCCTGTCCGCCCGCGCGGGCGGCTTTTCCCGAAACGATTACACCACGCCCTGCGCCATCATCGCGTTGGCGACCTTCTCGAAGCCCGCGATGTTCGCGCCGACGACGTAGTTGCCCTCGAAGCCGTACTTCTTTGCCGCGGCGTCGATGTTGTGGAAGATGTTGACCATGATGTTTTTCAGCTTTGCGTCCACTTCTTCAAACGACCAGAACAGGCGGCCGCTGGACTGCGCCATCTCGAGCGCGGAAGTGGCGACGCCGCCCGCGTTCGCCGCCTTGCCGGGCAGGAACACGACGCCGCTCTTCTGGAACACTTCGGTGCCCGCGAGCGTGGTCGGCATGTTGGCGCCTTCGCCCACGAGCTGCACGCCGTTCGCGACGAGAATCTTGGCGGACTCTTCGTCCAGCTCGTTCTGCGTCGCGCAAGGGAGGGCGACGTCGCACTTGACCGTCCAGACGCCCTTGCAGCCTTCGTGATATTCCGCGCCGGAAACGCGCGCCGCATACTCCTTGATACGGCCGCGCTCGACCTCTTTGATCTGCTTGACGACGGCCAGGTCGATGCCCTTCGGGTCATAGACATAGCCGTTGGAATCGCTCATGGTGACGACCTTCGCGCCCAGCTGCTGCGCCTTCTGGCAGGCGTAGATCGCGACGTTGCCCGAGCCACTGATGACGACCGTCTTGCCCTGCAGGTCGTCGCCCTTGCTCTTGAGCGCCTCTTCGGTGATGTAGACGAGGCCGTAACCGGTCGCCTCGGTGCGGACGAGCGAGCCGCCGTAGGTGAGGCCGCGGCCGGTGAGGACGCCGACGTGCTCGTCGCGGATGCGCTTGTACTGGCCGAACAGGTAGCCGATCTCACGGCCGCCGACGCCGATGTCGCCGGCGGGGACGTCGGTATCCGCGCCGATGTGGCGCTGCAATTCGGTCATGAAGCTCTGGCAGAAGTGCATGATCTCGTTGTCGCTCTTGCCCTTCGGGTCGAAGTTGGAGCCGCCCTTGCCGCCGCCGATGGGCAGGCCGGTCAGGCTGTTTTTGAAGATCTGTTCAAAGCCCAGAAACTTGATGATGGACAGGTTGACGGAAGGATGGAAGCGCAGGCCGCCCTTATAAGGCCCGATGGCGCTGTTGAACTGCACGCGGTAGCCCTTGTTGACCTGCGTTTTGCCCGCATCGTCTACCCACGGAACGCGGAACATGACGATGC
>DXFD01000010.1 GCA_019114625.1 Candidatus Borkfalkia faecigallinarum
GGGGGCCGATCTTTGTTTCCCGCCGCCGCGCAGGGGCGGGAGGGGCCGATCTTTGTTTCCCGCCGCCGCGCAGGGGCGGGAGGGGCCGATCTTTGTTTCCCGCCGCCGCGGCGAAAAAATTTTTCGCCGCGGCGGGCGTTTTTGCGCGAAGCGGCGCAAAACTGCTGACAATCGCGCGCGTTTATGATATACTGAAAGCGTATCCTTTCGCCCCCTGCGGCGGACGGGACACCAAAGAAAAACTTACCGGGAGGCAACAACTTTGAGCGGTTTCTTCGGCGTAGCTTCCAAACAAGACTGCGTGTTTGACCTGTTTTTCGGCACCGATTATCATTCACACCTCGGCACCCGCCGCGGCGGCATGGCCGTCTACGGCGAGAAGGGCTTCGACCGCGCCATCCACAACATCGAAAACTCCCCCTTCCGCACCAAATTCGAGCGCGACTTTTTAGAAATGCACGGGAACGTCGGCATCGGCTGTATCTCCGACAGCGAGCCGCAGCCCCTGCTGGTGCGCTCGCACCTGGGCAACTTCGCCATCGCGACGGTCGGGCGCATCAACAACATGGACGCGCTCGTGCGCGACGAGTTTGACGCGGGCACGACGCACTTCCTCGAAATGAGCGGCGGCAGCATCAACGCGACCGAACTGGTGGCGGCGCTCATCAACCGGCGGGACAACATCCCCGACGGCATCCGCTACGCGCAGAGCGTGATCGACGGCTCGATGTCCATCCTCATCCTCGTCCCGAACGGCATCTACGTCGCGCGCGACCGCATGGGCCGCACCCCCGCCGTGCTGGGGAAAAAGGCGGACGCGTGCTGCGTCACCTTTGAATCCTTTGCCTACCTCAACCTCGGCTACGAGCCCGACCGCGAGCTCGGCCCGGGCGAGATCGTGTTTCTGACGCCCGAGGGCGCGCAGGTCATCTGCCCGCCCGAAGGCGAGACGAAGATCTGCACCTTCCTCTGGATCTATTACGGCTACCCCGCCTCCTGCTACGAGGGGCTGAACGTGGAGGAGATGCGCTACCGCTGCGGCGACGCGCTCGCCCGCCGGGACGACGTCTCCGCCGACAGCGTGGCGGGCCTGCCCGACTCCGGCTCGGCGCACGCCGTGGGCTACGCCAACCGCTCGGGGATCCACCTCGCGCGGCCCTTCGTCAAATATACGCCGACCTGGCCGCGTTCCTTCATGCCGCCCACGCAGAGCAAGCGCGATCTGATCGCGCACATGAAGCTGGTGCCCATCGCCTCCCTCATCCGCGGCAAGCGGCTGGTGCTCATCGACGACTCTCTCGTGCGCGGCACCCAGCTGCGCGGCACGGCGCAGTTCCTGTACGGAACGGGCGCCAAAGAGCTGCACATCCGCCTCGCCTGCCCGCCCCTGCTCTACGGCTGCCCGTATCTGAACTTCTCCCGCTCCACCACCGAGATGGAGCTGATCGCGCGGCGCAAGATCGCCGAGCTGGAGGGCGAGGTCACGCCCGAACGGCTGGCGGTCTATACCGACCCCGATTCCGCCGAGTACGCCGCGATGGTGGAAAAGATCCGCGCGGACCTGCACTTCACCTCGCTGCGCTACCACCGCCTGGACGATATGCTGGGCGCGACGGGTATGCCCGCCTGCAAGTGCTGCACCTATTGCTGGAACGGCAAACACTGAGGCCGACAAACCGCGTGCCGCCGGCGCGGCATCGGCGCCCGCCCCGCGGCACACCCGAAGAAAAACCCGCCATAAGCGACAAACGGGGCGACAGAGAAAACTCTGTCGCCCCGCTCTTTGCGAGAACGCGTTTATGCCTGTTCTTCCCCTTCCTTACGGGAGGCGAGCCAGCGGTACAGCACCGCCGCGAGCGCCGCGCCAGCCAGAGGGCCGACGATGAAGATCCAGATCTGCGAGATCGCGGTAAAGTCTCCGCCGATCATCTGCAGCAGCGCCGGACCCAGCGAGCGCGCGGGGTTGACCGACGTACCCGTCAGGCGGATCCCCAGAAGATGTACGAGGGTGAGCGAAAGCCCGATCACCACGCCCGTGACCGCCTTGTTCTCCGTCTTGGACGTGACGCCGAGGATGGCGAGCACGAAGGCAAAGGAGAGGACGATCTCCGCGACGAGGCCGATGACGAGCCCGCCGCCTTCGCCGTACGCCGCGACCACGTCGCTCTGCACCGCGTTGCCGCCGAGGTTTGCAAACGACCCGAACAGCAGCCCCACGACGGCAGCGCCCACGATCGCGCCGATCACCTGACCGATCACATACCCGAGGAACTCGCGCAGCGTGATCTTCTTATTGATGAGCATCGCGAGCGAGACGGCGGGGTTGACGTGACAGCCGGACACGTTGCCGATCGAATAGGCGAGCGCCACGATGACCAGGCCGAAGGCGAGCGCGGTGGCGACGATGCCGTCGTTGCCCGTGCAGCCCGTCGCGACCGCGACGCCGCAGCCGAACACGACCAGCAGCATGGTGCCGACCGCCTCCGCCAGATACTTTTTCATTTCTTCCATAAAAAACCTCCGATGCGGCCGGCCGCGCGCCAAAGGCCCGCAGGACCGCCGCTTGTTCCTTATTTATTATAGACGCGCGGGCGGCGTTTGTCAACTGCTGCGCGAGCGTTGCGCAAAAGGAGCAAATTCTCCGCCGCGGAGAGCGATTCTGCAAAAAATTCCTTGCCTTTCCGCTCGGCGCGGAGTAGAATAAGGGCGCAAACACCGAAAAAGGAGACACTTGCACCTATGAACAGACAGACCATCGGCGCCTTCCTCGCCACGCAGCGCAAGGCGCACGGCTATACGCAGGAGGAGGTCGCCGACAAGCTCGGCATCTCTAACCGCACCTTATCCAAATGGGAGACGGATCGCTCCTCGCCCGATATTTTATACCTGCCCGCACTCGCCGACCTGTACGGCGTGACGGTGGACGAGATCCTGCGCGGCGAACGGACAAAACGGGAAGAAATCCCCCTCTCGCCCGAAGAACAGGCCAAAAAGGAGGAACAGGCGCAGCGGGCAAAGCGGGCTCTGCAGCGGCGCCGCCTCGCCTCCTTCTCCGCGAAGACGTACATCGCCTACGGCGTCGCGGCGGGCGGGCTGCTGCTCGTACTGATCGCGGCGCTCCTCTTCACGCTGCCCGACGGAAAGATCGCCTCCTTCGTGCTGCTGGCGGCGGGCGCGGCGGCGTACGTCGCGGCGGCCGTCCTGCTGCTCGCCCTGCGCGCGGGGCTGGCGGACGCGGCGGAGGATCCCCGCTTCGCCCTCGCCGCCGAACAAAAATTCTTCCGCGCGCTGCGCGTCATCCTGACCTGCCTTTTGGCGGAGAGCGCCCTCTTCTTCCTGCTGCTGCTCGCGGGAGGCAACAATTTATTGGGAGGCACGCTGACGGCGGGCGCGCTGCTGCTGTGCGCGCTGGCGGCGTACGCGCTGACGGCGGGCATCGAGGCGCGCCGCGCGGCGACAATGGCGGAGGGAGCGGCGCAGCGGGACGCCCGGCACGACAAGA
>DXFD01000011.1 GCA_019114625.1 Candidatus Borkfalkia faecigallinarum
TAGCAGTCGTACGCCCAGCGGGGATTGCCCGACTTTTTGGCGATGACTTCGACGACTTCTTCGTTGAGACCGAGGTTGAGGATGGTGTCCATCATGCCCGGCATGGAAGCGCGCGCACCCGAACGAACGGAGACGAGCAGCGGGTTTTCCTTGTCGCCGAATTTTTTGCCGCAGACCTGTTCCATCTTGTCGATGTAGTCCATGATCTCGGCCTGGATGTCAGGGTTGATCTGACGGCCGTCCTCATAATACTGCGTGCAGGCTTCGGTGGAGATGGTAAAGCCCTGCGGAACGGGGAGACCGATGTTGGTCATTTCCGCGAGGTTCGCGCCCTTACCGCCGAGCAGCTCGCGCATCTTCGCGTTGCCCTCCGTAAAGAGGTAGCAATACTTCTTTGCCATAGAAAATTTTTCCTCCTGATAAGATTTCGGAATTTTAAGTCTGTTCCAACGCTTCTATTTTAATACACTTTCCGGCAAATTTCAAGTGAAACGCCGACATTTTTGGAATTTTTTGCAATGTTTTTGCAAGCGGACCGCTTTTGCCGCCGCGGCGGGCACCCGCCGTCCGCAAACGGCCCCCGCGCGGGCGCTTCCGACCGAGGCGCGCGGCGAACAAACGCCCCGGGCGGGCGCTTGCGACAGAGGCGCGGCGTCATCCAAAAACCACGCCGTCCTCAAAAAGCCGCGGCAAAAGCGCGGCGCCCTCAAAAAAGCCGCGGCAAAGGCGCAGGGTGCATAAAAAGGCGCGCGGCCTTCAAAGAATATCGATGTACTCGCCCAGCGCTTTCGCGTCCGCCTCCGTGCGGGCGCGAAAGCCCGCGTACAGCAGTTTGAGCGCCCGCCTGGCCGAGTCGGGCGCGATCGCCTCCGCGCGGTAGGACATTCCCGCGCACTTGCGCAGAAGCTGCAGCGTCCCCTCGCTCACGCCCGCGCCGCGCGCGCATTCCGCGCAGTAGAAGCCGCCGCCCGCGACGTCGAAATACGCCCGCCCCTCGACGGGCGCGCCGCAGCCCGCGCACCGGCAGAGATCGAACCGATAGCCGGACAGATCGAGCGCCCGCCAGAGGAAAGAGATGAGGATCTCCGCCTCGTTCCCCTCGCACATCGAGCGCAGCGCATCCACCGCGTAGAGAAAGAGCGCCTCGTTGACGATGCCGTCGAAGAGCAGCGCGTCGCACACCGCCGCCAGCGAAGCGGCGGCGTACAGCTTTTCCACACTCGAACGCAGCCCGTAAAAACCGTCGGTATTGGCGGCGGAGATGACGGTGGCGCGCTCGCCGCGCACGGCGAGCACATACTCCGCAAAACAGAAGGGCTGCGCCGCGAAGCGCAGCTTTGCCCCCGCTTTGCGCACCCCCTTGCAGGCGGCGGACAGCTTGCCGCGCTGCAGCGTGAACAGGGTGAGCATCCGGTCGCTCTCCCCGTAATCGGCCGTGCGCAGCACGAGCGCATCCACTTTGATCTCCATTCCGCTCCTCCCGCCGCCCGCGGGCGGCAAAATGCGGAAGGGGCGCAGCCGCCCCCTCCTCTCATTTTTTCAGTTGACGGTACAGCATATAGTAAGACAGGCTGCCCGTGCGGCGGAAGAGCTTCCACGCGATCTCCGCCGTGTCGTCATCCTTGATAAAACGAGCCATCGCTTCCCTCCGCGATCAGTATGTGCGGAAGGCGGCCCGCCCTTGCGCGGCAAATTCTGTCAATGGCGGTCTTTCAGCTCCGTGCAGACGTCCGAAAGTTTGATGTCCGCGTCGGCGAGCAGCACCAGGACGTGATAGAAGAGGTCGGCGCACTCGCCCACGATCTCCTCGCGCTTGCCGCCCTTGGCGGCGATGGCCAGCTCGACCGCCTCCTCGCCCGCCTTTTTGGCGATCTTGTCCACCCCTTTTTCAAAGAGGTAAGTGGTGTAGCTCCCCTCCGCGGGGTGGTCGCGCCGATCCTCGACGATGCGCTGCAGCTCGCCCAGCATCTCCGCGCCCGCGCCGCATTCCCGCACGGGGGTGAAGAAGCAGGAATAATTGCCCGTGTGGCAGGCGGCGCCCGTCTGCTCCACTTTGAGGAGGACGCAGTCGCGGTCGCAGTCGAGATAGACGCCGCGCACCCGCTGCAGATGCCCGCTCTCCTCCCCTTTCTTCCACAGCTTCTGGCGGGAACGGCTCCAATAATGGGCGTAGCCCGTCTCCAGGGTCAGGCGGTACGCCTCCTCGTTCATGTACGCCTGCATGAGCACTTCGCCGCTCTCATAGTCCTGCGCGATCGCGCAGACCAGCCCGCGGCCGTCGAATTTGAGTTCTTCCATGTCAGATCCTCCGCACGGGGATGCCCTGCCCCGCAAGATATTCTTTCAGCTCCCCCATGTCGATCTCGCCGAAATGGAAGAGGGACGCGGCGAGCGCCGCGTCCGCGCCGCCCTCGGTGAGGACGTCGGCAAAATCCTGCATACAGCCCGCCCCGCCCGAAGCGATGACGGGCACGTTGACCGCCTCCGCCGCCCGACGGGTCAGTTCGAGGTCGTAGCCCGCCTTCGTGCCGTCGCGGTCCATGCTGGTGAGCAGCACCTCCCCCGCGCCCAGCCCGACCGCGCGGCGGATCCACTCGATCGCGTCCAGCCCCGTGTTCACGCGGCCGCCGTTGAGATAGACCTCCCACAAGCCGCTCCCGCTGCGCTTGGCGTCCACCGCCAGCACGACGCACTGCGAGCCGAACCGCCGCGCCGCCTCGCCGATGAGGGAGGGGTCGCGGATGGCGGCGGAATTGACGGCGATCTTGTCCGCGCCCGCGGCGAGCAGGCGGCGGAAGTCCTCCACGCGGCGGATGCCGCCGCCCACGGTGAGCGGGATAAACACCTGCTCGCTCGCGCGGGACAATATGTCGACGGCGGTCTCCCGCCCGTCGCTGGACGCGGTGATGTCGAGAAAGACGATCTCGTCCGCGCCGATCTTGTCGTATGCCTTGGCGATCTCGACGGGGTCGCCGGCGTCGATCAGGTTGACGAAATTGACGCCCTTGACGACCCTGCCGCGGTCGATGTCCAGGCAGGGAATGATGCGTTTGGCAAGCACGCGGCTTCCTCCTGTATGTCGCTCGCGGGACGATCTGCCCGCGCTTGGCTCAGTTCTCCCCGCAGGCGGCGAGCGCTTCTTTCAGGTCGATCGTGCCCTCGTACAACGCCTTGCCGAGCACCGCGCCGTACACGCCCTTCTCCTGCAGCGCGCGCACGTCCTGCATGGAAGAGATGCCGCCGCTGGCGATGACGGACAGGCCCGTCTCCTCCTGCATCCGCACCGTCTCCTCCACGTTGGCGCCCTGCATGGCGCCGTCCTTGTCGATGTCCGTGAACAGCGCGCAGCGGATGCCCATGCAATGGCACTTCTTGCCGAAGTCGATGGCGGAGATGTCCGTCATCTGCGTCCAGCCCTGCACGGCGAAGCGTCCCTCCTTGGCGTCAATGCCGGCGACGATCTTCTCGGGGAACTGATAGGTCGCGAGGGCGAAGTCGTCCGGGTGCAGCGCCGCCATCGTGCCGAGCACGACGCGGTCCGCGCCCGCGTCCAGCCTGCGGCGGATGTCGACGATGCGGCGCAGCCCGCCCCCGCTCTGCACGCGGACGTGGAAGCGCTTTTTGATCTCGGTCAGGATGTCGTCGATGCCGCTCTCCCCCGAGAACGCACCGGCGAGGTCGACGACGTGCAGCCATTCGGCGCCCGCCTCCACCCATTTGGCGGCAAATTCGATGGGGTCGCCGTATTCGGTGACCTGATTTTTATCCCCCCTATACAGGCGGACCGCCTTGCCGTTCAGGATGTCGATCGCAGGAAACAAAATCATAATATTTCTCCTTGGCGGTTTTTCCGCGAGCCGCCTTTGCGGCGGCAAAATTTACCAAATCATACAGCCGCGCACGGGCGGCCGATATTTTACAGCCGTGCCGCTCAAAGGCGGCAGAAGTTTTGCAGCAGGCGCAGCCCCGCCGCCCCGCTCTTTTCGGGGTGGAACTGCACGCCGTAGGCGCTGCCGGACCAAACGGCCGACGGATAGTCGACGCAATAATCGGTCATGGCGGCGGCGTATCTTTCCTCGCAGTCGGCGCGGTAGCTGTGCACGAAATAGAAGCGGGTATCCTCCGCGATGCCGTCGAACAGCGGCGTGCGCAGGCGGAATACGCGGTTCCAGCCGATCTGCGGGATCTTGCCTTCGGCAAAGCGCACGACCCTGCCGGGGACGATGCCGAGGCCTTCCCATTCCCCCTCTTCATAGCTCATTTCGAGCAAGAACTGCATCCCCAGGCAGATGCCGAGCAGCTTGGTCCCCGCCGCGACGCGGCCGAGGACATACTTGTCCAGCCCCCGCGCGCGCAATTCCGCCATGCCCGCGCCGAAGGACCCGACGCCGGGCAGGATGAGCCGCTCGCACCCATCCAGCGCGGCGGCGTCCCCCGCGATCAGGGCGCGCTCGCCGATCGCTTCCAGCGCCTTCTGCACCGAACGCAGGTTGCCGGCGCCGTAGTCGACGATGCCGACCATCTCACAATACCCCTTTCGAGGAGGGAACGGCGTCGGAGACGATCTTCACCGCGTCGCGCACGCAGCGGGCGAGCGCCTTGAACACGGCCTCCGCCTCGTGGTGCAGGTTCCCCTCGCAGAGCAGGTCGACGTACAGGTTGACCCCCGCGTTGAAGGCGAAGGCGCGCAGAAATTCTTCGACCAGCTCGCCGTCGAAGGCGCCGATCTTGCCGGCGATCTTCTTGCGGAAGTTGAGATAGGGCCTGCCGCCGATGTCCAGCGCGACCAGTGCGGCGGTGTCGTCCATCGGAACGGTGCGGTCGGCAAAGCGGGCGATGCCCTTCTTGTCCCCCAGCGCCGCCTTGAAGGCCTGGCCGAGGCAGATGCCGACGTCCTCCACGCTGTGGTGGAAATCCACGTCCGTGTCCCCCTGGCAGCGCACCGTCAGGTCGACGCCCGCATGGACGGCAAACAGCTCGAGCATGTGGTTGAGAAAGCCGACGCCCGTATCGACGGCGTGCAGCCCCTGCCCGTCCAGCTCGAGTTTGAGATAGATCTTGGTTTCCCGCGTGTCGCGGGAGATGACTCCGATACGCATATCATTCCTCCTTCGCGCGCAGGCGCACGGCGTTGGCGTGGGCGGAAAGCCCCTCCGCCTCGGCGAGGCGGACGATGTCCGCCGCGTCCGCGCGCACGGCCTCTTTCGTATAGCGGATGACGCTCATCTTGCGCAGGAAGGTGTTCTGGTTGAGGACCTGGAAAAAGCGCGCCGTGCCGCCCGTGGGCAGCGTGTGGTTGGGTCCGGCGAAGTAGTCGCCGATCGGCTCGCTCGTCCATTTGCCGAGGAACACGGCGCCCGCGTTGCGGATCTTGGGGAGCAGCGCCTCGCAGTCCTCCGCCGCCAGCTCGAGGTGTTCGGGCGCGATCTCGTTGGCGAGGGCGCACGCCTCGTCCAGGCTGCGGACCAGGATGATGCCGCCCGCCGTGCGCAGGGAATACTCCGCGATCTCGCGGCGGGGCAGGCGCTCCAGCTGCGCCTCCACTTCCGCCTGCACGCGCACGGCAAAGCCGGCGTCGTCGGTGAGCAGGATGGCGCGGGCGCGGCGGTCGTGTTCCGCCTGCGACAGCACGTCCGCCGCCACGAAGGCGGGGTCCTGCTTTCCGTCGGCGATGATGAGGATCTCGGACGGGCCCGCGAGCATATCGATGCCCACCTGCCCGTACACTTCCTTTTTGGCGAGGGTGACGTAGATGTTGCCCGGGCCCGCGATGACGTCCGCCTTCGGGACGCTCTCGGTGCCGTAGGCGAAGGCCGCGATCGCCTGCGCGCCGCCCACCTTCAGGATCTTTTCCGCGCCGCAGATGTCCGCCGCCGCGATGACGGCGGGATGCACCTTCCCGTCCTTGGCGGGCGTCGCCACCCAGATATGCGGCACGCCCGCCGCCTTCGCGGGGAGCACCCCCATCAGGACCGAACTGAACAGGGGCGCGGTGCCGCCCGGCACATAGATGCCCGCGCGCTCAACGGGCCGCACGACGTAGCCGGTCGTGCGGCCGTCCTCGGTGCGGACGACGTCGCGCATGGGGTCGCGCTCGTGATAGGCGAGCACGTTGGCGGCCGCCTTGCGGATGGAAGAGAGGAGGTCGGGATCGAGCGCCTCGTAGGCGGCGCGGATCTCCGCGGGGGAGACGAACATCGTGCCGCGGTCGAGCACCGTGCCGTCAAACCGCTCGCTGTAGACGAACAGGGCGCGGTCGCCGTCCTCGCGCACGTCGCGCAGGATGGAGCGGACGCTCTCGCCGATGGCGGCGTCGTCCTCCTTGCGCCGCTGCAAAATGCCCGCGGCGGCCTCGGCGTCTGCATATAATTTCAATTTCATGATCATTCTCCGATATAGTTCCCGATCTCGCGGATGAGCGAGAGGATCGCGGGCTTGGTCTTTAAGCTGACTTTGTTCGCGACGAGCCGCGCGGAGATGTCGAACACCTCTTCGAGCACGACCAGCCCGTTGGCGCGCAGCGTGCCGCCCGACTGCACGATGTCAAAGATGACGTCGGACAGCCCGGTGAGGGGGGCGAGCTCGATGGAGCCGTGCAGCGGGATGATCTCCGCGTCCTCCCCGCGGGAGGCGAACAGCTTTTTCGCCGTATGGACGTACTTGGTCGCGACGCGCAGGTGCGGCTTGTCCAGCTTCTCCTTCTTTTCGGGGAAGCCCGCCAGGCAGAGGCGGCACTTCTCGAAGCCGAGGTCGAGCATCTCGTACAGTTCGGCGTCCGCTTCGAGCAGCGTGTCCTTGCCGACGATGCCGATGT
Source organism: Candidatus Borkfalkia faecigallinarum (assembly GCA_019114625.1). Taxonomy (GTDB): domain Bacteria; phylum Bacillota; class Clostridia; order Christensenellales; family Borkfalkiaceae; genus Borkfalkia; species Borkfalkia faecigallinarum. Next base: position 6,815 of record DXFD01000011.1, read on the forward strand.
CCGCCACGCCGTACTCGACGTAGGTGGGGACGTCGGAAGGCTTGACGAAGAAGAAGCGGAATTTTTTGTCCGGCGTTTCCAAAACAAGCTTGCGCGTCTCTTCTTTGAGGACTTGCGCGCGGATGCCGCAGCGGATGAAGGTGTCCGCGCATTCGTCCGCCAGCCTGCCCTTCGCGAGGGCGACGTTGACCACGTCCGTGTCGCGGACGGCGGAAGCGCACGCTTCCCGCGCGCGCAGGGCGCGCATCATGCCGACGGCGAACCCGACGGCGGACAGATCGCGGCCGAACCGGGCGCAGAGCCCGTCATAGCGGCCGCCCGAGAGCACGGGCGCGCCCACCCCGGCGGCGAGGCCGGTAAAGACCATGCCCGAGTAGTACGAAAGGCTCTTGACCGTGCCCAGGTCGAACGAGACATAGTTCTGCACGCCCGCCTCGCACAGATGCGCGTACACCCGCTTGAGGTGAGCGAGGGAGGCGAGCGCCTGCGCGTTGTCGGTGAGCTTTTCCGCACGGTCCAAGACCTCCACCCCGCCGAACAGCGAGGGAAGGGCGAGGATAGCGGCCTGCACGCGCGCGGGCGCGCCGCTCGCGCGCAGCGCGATCTCCATATTGACGGAATCTTTGGCGTTGCTGTAACCGCGCAGCTCCTCCGCCTGCGCGGCGGAAAGCCCGCTCTCTTCCAGCAGGCCCTTATAAAACCCGATGTGGCCGATGTCGACGACGAAATTTTCCAGCCCGACGGCGCGCAGGCAGTCGATCGCGAAGGCGACGGCGTAGGCGTCCGCCTCCGCGCCCGGCTCGCCGAAGATCTCGACGCCCGCCTGGGCGACCTCGCGGTCCGAACTTCCGCCGCCCGCAAAGTCGTAGATGTTGGAAAAATAGCTCAGCCGCGCCCGGTCGGCGTGCAGTTTGGTCGCGGCGATGCGCGCGCACGCGAGGGTCATGTCCGGCCGCAGGACGATCAGCTCGCCCTCCCTGTCCGTCATCTTGAACATCTTGTTCCGGCGGACGGGGCTGTCGACCTGGGTGAACGTGTCGTAATATTCGAGGCCGGCGGTCCGCACCGAGCAAAACCCCGCCTGCGCGAATTTGGCGCGCAGCAGCGCCTCCATCCCGTCCAGCGCGGCGCTCTCTTCGGGCAGCACGTCGCGCACGCCGGCGGGCAGCTTGAAGTGTTCCATATCAGTCCTCCTTCTCCTCCGCCCGATCGCCGCGGGCGGACGGCGGGCCGCGGCCCGCTCTTCCCGTTTCTCTTGATACGTTTTTATTGTACCATGTTTGCGCAATTTTTGTCAATGATTGCGCCGAAAAACATACGCCGCCGCCCAAAAACATACGCCGCCGGGCGGAACTGTACGCCGCCTCCCCCCCAAACATATGCCGACGCGGCAAAATGATGCGGACAGGCCGCGGAGCGGGCGAAAACCGCGCAAGAGCGCACACGGGCGCACGCCGCCGCGGCAATGGAGATGCGACGCGGCGCGGATACGATCCGCAAGCGATCGGCAAAGAGGTCAGTTCAGCACGACCTCCCGCAGCCCCTCATACCGGCGCATGGCGAGCGCGTGCAGGTCGCCGATGTCCGGGCACAGCGGCGCTTCGTCCGCGAGCTTCTTCGCCTGGAAGATGACGGACGCGGGATAGCGCAGGTTTTTGATGTCCGAGAGCATCTTCCCGCTCTGGCGGGTGCCGAAAAAGTCGCCGCCGCCCCGCATCTCGAGGTCCTTTTCCGCGATGGCGAAGCCGTCCGCGCTGTGCTTGATGGCGGACAGCCGCTCGCGCGATTCCGGCGTGTCGATGCCGGGCAGCAGGAAGCAGTAGCTCTTTTTATCCCCCCGCCCGACGCGGCCGCGCAGCTGGTGCAGCTGGGACAGGCCGAACCGCTCCGCATTGTAAATGACCATGATGGTCGCGTCCGGCACGTCCACCCCCACCTCGATGACGGTGGTCGACACGAGGCAGTCGAATTTTTTGGCTTTGAAGTCCGCCATGACCTGCGCCTTGTCCTTCTCCTTCATCTTCCCGTGCAGCAGCGCGAAGCGCACGCGGGGCAGGCGGGCGCGCAGCTCGTCGTACAGCTCGGTCACGCTCATGAGGGAGCCTTCCTCGTCCCCCTCGATCTTGGGGCAGACGAAGTAGCTCTGGTTGCCCTTTGCCGCCTCGCCCGCGATGTAAGCGAGCATATCGTCGTATTTGTGGCGGGGGATGAGCGCCGTGACGATCTCCGCGCGCGCCTTCGGCTTGTCGCGGATCTCGGAGATGTCGAGGTCGCCGTAGAAGATGAGGGAGAGGGTGCGCGGGATGGGCGTCGCCGACATGACCAGCATATCCGCCCCCGCCCCCTTCTCGCTCAGCGCGCTGCGCTGCGCCACGCCGAAGCGGTGCTGCTCGTCGCACACGCAGAAGGCGAGCGATGCGGGCTGCACGTCCTCCTGCAGGACGGCGTGCGTGCCGCAGACGACGGCCGCCTCCCCCGCCGCGAGCGCGCGCTTGATCTCCCGCTTCTCCTTCGCGGGCGTGGAGCCGGCGAGGAAAACGACGTTGTACTCGGGCAGATAGCGGCGTGCCAGCTCGAAATTCTGCGCGGCGAGCACCTCGGTCGGCGCGATCATCGCCGCCTGCAAGCCGCTTTTGGCGGCCATGTACACCCCGCACAGCGCCACCGCCGTCTTGCCGCATCCGACGTCCCCCTGCAGCAGGCGGTTCATGCGGTGCGGGCCGCCGCAGTCCGCCATGATCTCGCGGACCGCCTTCTTCTGCCCCTCGGTAAAGGGGAAGGGAAAGCGCGCCGTGAACGCCGCCATGTCCGCCTCCGTACAGGTGTAACGGAAGGCGCGCGCCTCCTCCTTGCCCCCCTTGCAGCAGCGGAAGGCGGTGATGAGCAGGAAATACTCTTCCAGCGCGATGCGCGCGGACGCTTCGGCGATCTCCTCCTGCGAGGCGGGCGCATGGATGCGGCGGTACGCCTCGCCCAGCGGCGTCAGCGCGTAACGGCGGGCGAGGGAGGGCGGAATCGCGGAGGCGATCGGGACAAAGCGCAGCGCCTCGCGCACGGCGTCGCGCACCGCGCGCTGGGTGAGCGTGCCCTTGAGGCTGTACACGGGCACGATGCCCTTCAAACGGACGCTGCGTTCGCGCGGCTCGAAGGAGGGATTGACCATCGACGGGACGCCCGTCCCCCATCGGTTGCTCACGCGGCCGTAGAAGAGATATTCCTCCCCCGCGCGCAGATGCTGCTTCACATAGGGCGCGTTGAACCAGATGGCGGAAAAGCGCTCGCCCTCCTGCTCGCACCAGACCTTGACGAAGGGACGCCTGCCCGCATAGACCGCCTGCGGCGGGGAGACGACGCGGCAGGCGACGAGCGCGACGTCGTTGTGATAGCAGGAGGAGATCTTCTGCTGCTGCGTCAGGTCGAGATAGGCGCGCGGAAAGTCGCGCACCAGGTCCTCCGGCGTGAAGATGTTCAGTTTGTTGAGGTCCTTTTCCCGCTTTTCGGAAATGCCCCGGATGTCCGTCAGTTTCACTCTGTTCCTCCGCCGACGCCGCCCGCGCGGCGCTTCTTCCGCCCTTCTTGCCGCAGACGCCGCCCGCGCGGCGCCCCGCATCCCCTGCAAAAGCCGCCGCCCGAACGGCGCTTCTTCTTTTCCGAACTTGCCGCCCCGCGCGGCACAGGCGGCTCCCGCGCCGATAACATAAAACGGCGGGAAATTTTCCCGCCGCAGATCTTTCCGGATTTATTCGAGCGACACGATATAATAATAGATGGGCTGCCCGCCGAAGTGGAAGTCGACGTCGCAGTCGGGATACTTTTCGGCGAGCTTGCCGGCGAGCGCCTCCGCGTCCTCCTCCGAGACGTCCTGCCCGTAATAGAGGGTGATGATCTCGTGCGCGCCGTCCTTGAGCCGATCGACGAGGTCGAGCATCGTGCTCTCGATGTCGTCGCCCTTGGCGAGGATCTTCTTGTCGTCCAGGCCAATGATGTCCCCCTCCTTGAGGCTGAACCCGTTGACGTTCGTCGAGCGCACCGCATAGGTGACCTGCCCCGCGCGCACGTTGTCGATGGCGTGGATCATATCCGTCTTGTTCTCTTCCGCGCTCGACTCCGGGTTGAAGGCGAGGGCGGCCGCAAAGCCCTGCGGCACGTTCTTGGTGGGGATGACGTGGATGGTACGGTTCTCGACCAGCGCCTTCGCCTGCTCCGCCGCCAGGATGATGTTCTTGTTGTTCGGGAACACGAAGATATGTTCGGCGTTGATCTTCTGCACGGCGGTCGCGATGTCGCTGGCGCTCGGGTTCATCGTCTGGCCGCCCTCGATGACGCGGTCGACGAGCAGATCCTTGAAGATGTCCGCCAGGCCCTGCCCCGCGCAGATGGCGAGCATCCCCATCTCCTTCTTCTCCGCCTCGCGCTTGGCGCGCAGGGCGCGGTTCTGTTCGAGCATGTTCTCGATCTTGACGCGGTCCAGCTCGCCCAGCTCGACGGCGTATTGCAGCGCCAGCCCGGGGGTATTGGTGTGGACGTGTACCTTGACCAGCTCCAAATCGCCGATGCAGATGACGCAGTCGCCGATGGCGAGCAGCTTCTCTTTCAGGCGGTCGATGTCGGCGAGGGTCGTGGACTTTTTGAGGTTGATGATGAAAAACTCGGTGCAGTAGGCAAATTCGATCTCGCCCAGGTCGAGGTTGATGATGTCGGAATTGTCGCCGAACACCTCGTCGTCCGTCTTGGACGCCTCGGGCAGGGTGTAGTCCTCCGCCACCTCTTCGCCGTTGAGCACGGCGAGGAACCCGCGGTAGATGCAGAGAAGGCCCATGCCGCCCGAGTCGACGACGCCCGCCTTTTTGAGCACGGGCAGCATCTCGGGCGTCTTGGCGAGCGCTTCCTCGCCCTTTTGGATCACGTCGGCGAGGAAGGCGGCGAAATCTTTATACTTGGGGGCCGCCTGCCGCGCAAATTCGCTCATCATGCGCGCGACGGTGAGCATGGTGCCTTCCTTCGGCTTGGATACCGCCGAATAGGCGACCTTGGTGCCGTTCTCCATCGCTTTGGCGAAGGCCTTGACCGTAATGGGGTCGCTGTTCTTGATCTCCGCGCAGATGCCGCGGAACAGCTGCGACAAGATGACGCCCGAATTGCCGCGCGCGCCTTTGAGCGCGCCTTTGGAAACGGAATCGCACAGTTCGGACAGGCGGTTGGAAGAACAGAGGGACAGTTCCTTCACCGCCGACTGTATGGTCAAAGACATGTTGGTGCCCGTATCGCCGTCCGGTACGGGGAACACGTTGAGCGAGTCTACTTTCGCCCTGTTTATTTCCAGAAATTTGGCACCGGATACGATCATCTTCCGGAATTCGGTGCCGCCGATCGTTTTAGGCATTGGTTTCTCCTTCTCTCTCTCGAAAACGGGCGCCCGGTCAGAGCTTGACGCCGACGATGTTGACGTTGACCGTATCCACGATCATGCCCGTGAACTTTTCCACACGGTATTTGACGCTCTCTTTGAGCGACTCGGCGACGGCGTTGATGGATACGCCGAATTTGATGACGACGTACACGTCGATAAAGATGCGGTCGCCGTCGGTGATGACTTTGATCCCCTTGCCGTGCGAATCTTTTTTGAACAGCTCGCTGAGGCTGTCGGTAAAACGGCGCGAAACGGTTTCGACGATGCCGTAACATTCCATCGCCGCCAGGGATGCGACCTTCGCGATCGCGATATCCGAAATTGTAATTTTGCCGTAGGCATTACTCGTATTTACTGACATAAAAGCTGTCTCCCGTATCAACCATATTCTATACCATTTTGCCGCATTTTGCAAGGAAAATTTTCACATCGAACGCGATTTTTTTGTTTTTCGTGATTTTTTGCGGAAAGGCGGGCAAAATCGATTGCTTTTTTTTCAGGTTTTTGATATAGTATCCATGCTCGCTTTGAGCGGAGCGCCTATGCGCTCATACATTGATTATGACCGTGGAGGTGTGAAAATATGTCGAGAGTATGCAGTGTCTGCAATAAGGGCCAGAATTCCGGCAATAACGTGAGCCACAGCAACCGCAAGACGAGAAGAACGTTCAAAGCCAATGTGCAGAAGGTCAAGATCGTCCGCGACGGCAAGGTGGAGTCCGCTTACGTCTGCGCCCGCTGCCTCAAGAGCGACAAAGTCGAGCGCGCATAAATCCGCGCACCGAGCAAACAGCGATCGACGCCCCGCGTTTTACGCGGGGCGCTTTTTCGTCCGTTCATACCTTTCTCCCCCTCCCCGCCCGCGGGGAGGGGAAAAGACGAAAGCATATCCCGCAAGAAGGCCCGATGTGGATCAGCATCGGGCCTTTAATATTTTGCATTCTCTCACATCACAAGAGTTATCCCCGAAAATCTCTTATCTTTATTCAACCTCCCTTCCGTCACACGCCCGCAGCCACTTGCCTTTACCCTCTTTCCGTTTCCTTACTTATCTACTGAAGTAAAACTCAGCGTCCCGTTGGAGTAGCTTGCCTTATATGTCTCACCTTTTTCTTGAATTCGTTTCATATAATCCATGTACTCCATCTCTTTGAGTTCGCTATTTTTATGTGAAGAACTTTCGAACCCTCTTGCCGTCCCGAGGTTTGTTTTATAAAATTTGCAGTTTTCAAATTTTGAATTTGAAATGTTCACATTTAAAAAATTAACATCGGTAAAACTGCAATTATAAAATTTTGCATTGGACAAATTCGCCCCGCTCAAATCGCAGTTATTGAAAGAAACACAATCCATGCGGCTGCTGATAAAGTTTGCATTTGCGAGATTACTCTCGGCAAAAACACAAGCAAAAAGGCGAGCGTTGGAAAAAAGACTATTATTGAGCGAAGAATGATCAAAAACCGTCCCTATAAACAAAGCATAGGAAAAATTGATTTTGAACATATCAACCCAGCGTAGCAGGCAGTTACTGAAAAAGCTCTTCTTCATATCCGCGAAGGCACACATGGACCTGTCGAGGTTTATGTTAATAAATGCCACCCTGGAAGCAATACAGCGTTGAAAATTGCAGTCCTCCATATCCGCATGAGCAACGACACTCTTTCCCCAAACACCTTTCTCCGTCAGAACGCCGGGACATTCTTTGTCCTGCAGATGAGACTTATCGACTATTCTCTTCCATGCCTGGGACTCTCCATATTTTTCGATAAGGTCTGTAAGATAGGAAGTCGCTCTCTCAGAATTAAAAAAATAAGCACCGATAAGAAGCGTGCGCTCAAAACTTGCCGAAGCGAACCGGCAATCCAAAAACTCCGTCTGTACCGCATTGGCATTCACAAGCGCAGCATCCTGAAAATCGCTGTGGAACATTTTACATTTACTCAGGTTCGCATTGCTGAAGCGCGCACCGACCGCATTATTATAATAAAATATGCTTTCGTTCAGGTCGGTATCATCAAAAGATGCACCGGCAAGCGAAAGATAGGAGAAGTTGCTGTTCGGAAGAGCCGAACTCTTGACGCTGGCGTTGGTGAGATCGGCGAGATCGAAATTCAACCCGTATTTTTTCCCTTTTTGTACATACCACTGATTCGCTTCTGCTATTAATTCAGGACAAGGACACTTTATTTTTGCGTTTTGCACATAGCCATCCAAAACTCCTTTTATCTTCTCGTCAATCTCCTTTGTAAGATCCACCTCATATAAGGCAGGGACACTCTCTCCTTTCGCTGTTATCTTCTCTTTAAGAGAATCCTCTGAATTCCTACTGATTTTTTCCAGTATATCCTGCTGCAAATCGACATTTTGAGCCTTATTGGTAAAGCTATTATATTCTGTACTCGGCAAAGACGGTTGAATATCACCCCTGCTATAATTTTCAGTTAACACGATCCTCTTGTCAAAGAAGGTAACGGCATTGAGCTTTGCTTCATTTAAAACGACGTTGGAGAGATCCGCCCCCGTCAAATTGACATAATTCAATGCCGAACGGGTAAGATCAGCTCCTTCCGCCTTGACTCCGTTCATCGCGCACATTGACAAATCGCAATCGCGCATGGCTGCCCTTTCAAAATTCGCCCCTGTCAGGTCCGACCCCATCAAATTGCTTTCATTGAGGATCGAATGACTAAACCGAGCTTCCTTAAGAAAGCTGTGCGGCAGGTTTAGCCGCTGCACTTTTACAAACGAAACAAGATAGTCGAGAATGATCCTTTTGACGCATTCAGTCAAACTAAGAATATGCTCCATTGCCTCCGAATCATATAAGAAACTCAACTCGCCGGATTTAGTTTTATCTCCATCAGGCTTATCTTCGTTGAAACTTGACAAATTTTCCACTACGGAAAGATACTGGCTGAAATTGACCAAATCTCCTAAAACCTTAAAAGTCGCTTTTAAAACATCTCTCAGCACACTTTTATATTCTTTTACGATCTTTACCCGCTCATCCTTGTCGCTGTCCAAAGAATTTTTTTTCTCCTCATTTGAAAGGATCAGCCGGATACGCTCTCTGTCCTGATAATCCAGTTCATTTTCATCGACGCACTCTACAAATTGCCATACGACCGCCTGATTGATCGTTTCGATCCCGGTCTCATCGTCCACGATGGAACTGTCAACGGTATCGTGACAAAGTTTATAGAGCAATCGCTTGATCAGATTGATATTTTTTGCAAGCTGAAACTTAAAGGTGTTAAATTTCACCTTATCGGTTTTCCGCCCCTTGTGCGATTCCTCAATCCCTTGCAAAATACTATGAAACGAAAACGAAAAATTCTGCTTGCTTGTTTCCTCCTCCTCTGTTTTCCCATCCTCTTTTGTGCTTTGCTTTGTTGTATAATCTGTATAGTACTTATTTAATTGAATATGATAACCGCGCAGAGAGTTGTTCCGCTCAATGACATTCATCTGTTCAATATAACTTGTTCTCATCCTAATCCTCCTTCGTTTTTTAATGATTGAAAAAAGCTACAAAAGATTCTCGGGCAGGCTCAGCGTATTATTTTGGCAACAGGTACAATCAGGCCCAAGTATATATATGCCTTTATACCTTTCATACCGTTTAGAAATCTCGCGCCGCAGATAGAAATAGGTTTTATACACATAGATCATGGACGACGCCACAGCATCCTGCAAAGGGGTCTCCTTTAGCGGGCGAAACAATGAAATGATGGGCTGGATCCCGTTGTCGAGCATCCACTGCATGCCCTTACGGAAGCTATCCTGCGACTCCAACCCTAAAATGATCATCGAGCGAACGCACCGAACAACCCAGGCAGCCTGTTCCAGCCCTTGCCGAGCCAGCGATTTTCTCCAAACATCTTTTGCGGCAAGCAAACAATCCTGATAAGTCTTGCGGGCGATCCCTCCCTTGCCGGGCATATACTTTTTAGCACACCTTTCATCAAAAATTTCAATATTAAAGGAAATTTGATCAAGCCCGGCACCACACAGCCTTTTAAGGCCTTCCTCATCGGGCACATCCTGACCGGTCTCATCTTTCACGCGAGGAGGCAAGATCATGGCATAAATTTGCGTACTGTCCCTCCCCACAACCTCGCAAATGGTCTTTACAATGCGGCAAACTTTATCGATCGTACTTTTTGTCTGTTCCGGAGACTGCCCGCCGATCAAGAAATGTTTAAGACCGTTCTGCTCTCGTTCGTCCCAGTGTGCTTGTACGACTTCTCTTAAAGAATCATCGTCGATCTCTTTATCACGACCTTTCTGAATATTGCAGAATTTGCAAGAATAGTTTTCTCCTCTTCCATTTCCCTTTTTATAAATACAACTGTTCGTAACATGCACGCGCAGCCGATCTGTAGACAGATACGCAACTTCCGAGTAGAGGAATCCTTTATGGGTTTTTCTATTTTCCAAGGGATCCGTATTAAAAAGGTCGATTTTTGTTATCTTGATCCCATAATAAAATAAATATAAAGAATCCCCCTCCAAATCGATATCAAAAGGACTGAATTCTTTAAACTTATTATCAATAGGAGCATTGATGACTACGTCATAAAAGCTCTTCCCGAAACGGATATCGACCGCATCATTGGTGGCCGGCCGCAGTCCGCCCCTCTTTTCCAAAAACTGACTCGCCTGCTGCGAGATCTTGACACCCTGCGTGAGCAAAGCGATCTTCAACGCGAGCAGTTCCTCATCCTTTGCTTTTTCACCCTTTTCTAAACCGCCGAGGCTCTCGATCTTTTGGCGGAATGCTTTGACCGGTTCGCTGATACACTCGTCAAGATTAATCCCTCCGTCTTCATTAACCCAGCAGATATTTGTATTAAATACGACCCTGAAAAGATGCGCATAATCCTGATACCCGCGTTTCCCAGAATCTACAAAACCATCGCTTTCCACGCAACAGACCGTATGTCCTTCCTTACCGGGCAAAGCGAGGTTTTCTTCACAGGCGGCAAGGACTCGAGAAACATGGCTGTTTTCCCCAATATGATTATAGGAATAGTTGGAATATTTAACCTCCACCTCTTCCAAATAAGAATAATCGTCGGCACGCGCCCCATTCCATGCCTCGAGGTTAATCTTCTGCAGCGAAGGACGGGCTATGCCCTTCAAGGCTCGGTTCAGCAATGCAGTCGAGGCCTGGAACCGGCAATTTACTTCCAACAACCGAACTTCGCCCCCATAAATCATACCGTCAATACCGATCACGCCTCGGTATCCTTTCTTCTGTATCTCTTCGCATAATCCCCTGCAAAGGGATTTGAATTTTTCAATATGCGCCTTGTTTACCTTATTCTCTTCACTATCGGGGAGTTTTGCTATACGGGCATATTCCAAAAAATCAGCTCCGCGGTACATTAACCTGCGCACCTCGCTCCTTCCGTCGATCGTGTCATAATCGGTGCGCATAACCTGAATGGAGCCCGGGCACAGCACGACCCCATCCCGGAAAATGATGGCATGCAAATTGACGGGCACATTAAACTCCTGATAAACAGAACAAAGATACGTTTTCCCTTGCATGAGACATTTCTCACGCAGAGTATTCTCATTCTCCTTTGTCATAATATATGTGCCGTTCCCGCCGCTCGCTATCGGATCCTGTACGATGAATTGAATATCATCCTTTTTCGCGTCGAACATCCGGCACAAAACTTCATACCCGATCTCAGCGTAGGGAACTGGTTTTACATTGAGAAGTCTTTGTTTGCCATCGATCGTGGAATCAAAGTTTTTGTGGAAACAGCTCTTATTACTCAAGTCGTGAAGCAACTCTTTATCGTTTACGGCAACACAACGATTGCCCAACACATCACAAAGGCTCTTCCCTTCTTTTTTTACATCATAATAAGAAAGCTGATTATAAAAATAGAATTGTGCCTCGGGCTCTTTTGCCGCAAATTTTACCGCCTCATCAAAGATAAAGCGATCCTGAGATTCATCGATCGCATTATGATCCACACGATATTCCGGCTTCCCCGAATAACACATTGCCGAACGATTCTTGGATTCATCCTGTTCCCCAAACAAAGTAATCGCGCCGGCAAACAAAGAATCATCACCTGTTTTTTCCGATTCCAGGCCTTCAATATCCGAATAGCGCGTTCCGATCCATACCATCCCGCCGTTGATTTTCGGACGTTTATGTAGTGCCGTCTCTGCATCAGCGAGAATCCTCATAAACTTGTCCGAAAGGATCTCTCCGTCCGGCCTATATTCAACATAATTAGATGCCCTTTTGATTTTATTCATCGCGCACTGAAGGGCGCTTTGAATTTGATCATCCGTCTCCCCCGAAGAGTAGATCTCCCGCCAAATCCTAATATTTAAGGAATGCTCGGCATTTTCTTCCCCAAAAAACCATTGGCAGATCCTGTCCGCCAAACCATTTTTATCGGAAACCATGACATAAACCGGAATTACCGTAATATTATCTTCGCTCTTCTTATTTTCATGAGCAAACATGATCAATTCTTTTCGAACCTGATCGTCATCCGGCTTATCGCAGTTGCAAAATTCCTCCGTAAGAATAGGAACGAACACTTTACAGTTTTTCATTTCCTCTATGGATTTTTGTTGAAAATCTACATTCTTATTGACCTGCGGCGCACAGTATAAAATTACATCATGAAAATTGCTGCACAACGATACATAATATAAACTCTGCGCAAAAAAGCCGCCGACTCCATACATTCCGCGATAACAAATAAATACGTTTCTGCTCTCTGCATTTATTTTACGTTTTGCGCTTTCCAAATAAAGCTCCCCGCTGGCATTTCCAATGTTAGTCATTCTATCTCTATCCTATTGGAACTATATTATAATTATAACTTTATTGTATCATACCAAAAACAAATTTGCAAGAGTTTTCATCAAAAACAATACAAGTTTGCAATTACCGCAAAACAAACCAAACACGGATGCTCCAGACCATGCGCGGCGCTGACACCTCCATCATTACAAACAAAATGTATCTGCCTGCGGACGAGGCGCAAACGCGCCGTCTGCGAGCGGCTAACTTTCCCGCGGATAGCGCTGGCCCATCTGACGGCGGCATTCGTCCGTCAGGCGCAGCACATCCAGCGTGCCCTGCGCGGGGATGCGCGCCCCCTCCCGGCGCCCGGTGCGGATCTCGTCCGCGGCCTGCGCGAACTGCCGCGCGTACAGCAGGGCGCCGTCGCGAAACACCTCTCTCTTCCCGCCGCGGATGAGCACGGCGCGGCGCGCGGCGTGAAATTCCGGGACGACGATCTTGCCCTCCGCGCCGCGGATGACAAGTTTTTCCCCGCCGAAAGAGGTCATGGACACGGCGATCTCGGCGGTGAAGGAAGGGTAACGCATCGCGATCTTCTCGCCGAGGTCCACCCCGCCGCGCAGCCTGCCCGTGCAGGCAACGGAGTCCGGCATACCGAATAATTCATAGACATAGCGCACGGGATAGACGCCGATGTCGAGCAGGGCGCCGCCGCCCCCTTCCGCCGAGAGGAGCCGCCTGCGGCACGGCATGAGCGTGAGCGGATAGGCGTACACCGCGCGCAGGGAGCGCACGCGCCCGACCGCGCCGCCGCGCACCCAGGAACGCACCTTCTGCGCCGCCGCGTTGTGCCACGTCCACATCGCCTCGGACAGATACAGCCCCTTCTCCCGCGCCAGACGGAAGAGGGAAGCCGCCTCCGCCGCGTTGAGGGTGAACGGCTTTTCGCACAGCACGGGCGCGCCCGCCGCGAGGCAGCGGCGGACGTAGTCCGCGTGAAAAGCGGGTTCGACGCACACATAGGCGCCTTCCACGCCCGGCGCCGCGAGCGCCGCCTCCGGCGTGCGGCAGGCGGCCGCGCCGAACTGCGACGCGAAGGACTGCGCGCGCGAAGGCGTGCGGTTCCAGACGGACACGATGCGGCAGCTCCCCTCGCGGACGATCTCCACCGCGACTTTGCGCGCGATGCTGCCCGCCCCGATGAACGCCCAGCCGAATTTTTTATACTTTATGTCTGACATAGTACTATGCATCCTGCACTTTTTGCAGGAATGCGGCGACGGCGGCGATACCTGCCTCGCGATTTTCCCGCTCGTTCAAAAACTCGTGGCGCGCGCCGTCGATGAGGCGGACGGAGAGATCGCGCACGCCCGCCGCGCGATAGTACTTCGCGAGCCGCTCCACGCCCGCGCCCATGTCGCCCACCGGATCCTGCTTGCCGGAAAGGAGCAGGACGGGCAGGTCGGCGGGCGGGCAGGCGTCCCCTTTGTACAGCCCCGCGAGCCCCTTGAAGAAGGAGGCGAAGAAGTTGTTGCTGCACACGAACTCGCAATACGGGTCAGCGTGATAGCGGGCGTTGTTGTCCTCGTCGACGGAAAGCCAATCCCCGCCCTTGAACTTCTTGCGGTAGCCGCCGAACACGATCTTGTGGACGAGGCGCGCGGGCGCGTCCTTGCCGCGCACCGCCCCGCCGAGCAGGGCGAGCAGCCGCCCCGCGCGCACGGCGAGCGCGTTCTGCCGCGAACTGCCCGCGACGATCGCGCCGTCGATCTCCGCCCCGTACTTGCGCACAAAGGCCTGCGTGAGGAAGGATCCGTACGAAAACCCGAACAGCACATACGGCACCCCCGGCCAACGCGCGCGGGTGAGGCGGGCGAGGCACGCCATGTCCTCCACCGTGTCCGCGAACATGTCCCCCGGCGCATAGCCGAGCGAGCCCGCGTCCGTTTCGCCGTGGCCGCGGTGGTCGTCCCCCACCACGACGTAGCCGAGCTCGTTCAGGCGGCGCGCAAAGGCGTCGTAGCGGGCGACGTATTCGTTCATGCCGTGCGCGATCTGCACGACGCCGCGCACCTGCGGCACATCCGCCCATTCGCGGACGGAGATCATCTTCCCGTCAAAAGACTGAAACTGCATTCCTTTCCTCCCCTGCCCCTGCGGGCGCTTTGATCCCTTCCATTGTACCGCATTTCGGCGCGGGTGTAAAGCGGACGGCGAAAATTTTCCGCGCCCGTTCATAAACGGGCTGGCGTAAAGACAAAATTTTTTTCGCCGATCCATGTTCGGACGGTCTTAAAGACAAAATTTTCCGCGCCGACCCGGGAGCGAGAGGCGCGACAAAAAATTTTTGCGCCCGTTCATAAACGGGCTGGCGCGCCGATATACTAAAAAGAAAACGTATGGAGGTTTTTGCCGTGCAGACGCTCATCCTGACCGGCGGCGGGAGCGCGGGACACGTCGTCCCCAACCTGGCGCTCGCGCCCGAACTGCGCAAACATTTCCGCCTCGCCTACATCGGCACGGACGGCATCGAGAAAAAGCTGGCGGAACGGGCGGGCATCCCCTTTTATGCCATCCCCGCCGCCAAACTGATCCGCGGCAGCGTCCGCGCCAACCTGTCGCTGCCCCTCCGCTTCCGCGCGAGCGTGCGCGCCGCCAAACAGGCGCTGCGCGAGGCGGGCGCGGACGTCGTCTTTTCCAAGGGCGGCTACGTCGCCCTGCCCGTGGTGTGGGCGGCGGCGGCGCTGGGCATCCCCGCCGTCACGCACGAATCCGACCGCACGCCGGGGCTGGCGAACAAGCTCATCGCCCGCCGCTGCGCGGCGGCGCTGACCAGCTTCCCCGAGACGGCGAAGCTGCTGCGCGGCGGCGTCTTTACCGGCCCGCCCATCCGCCGCGAACTGTTCGCGGGCAACCGCGCGCAAGCGCTGTATAAGTACGGATTTTCGGGCGAAAAACCCGTCCTGCTCGCGTTCGGCGGCGGGAGCGGCAGCGCCGCGCTCAACCGCGCGCTGGAAGGCGCCCTGCCCGCGCTGCTCCCCCGCTGCGACGTGCTGCACATCCGCGGCCGCGCGTCAGAGTCGGAGGGACGGCGGGCGGGTTACGTCCCCCTCGCCTACGAACCGGACATGGCGTCCGCCTATGCCTGCGCCGACTATGTGCTGGCGCGCGCGGGCTCCAATACCGTATTTGAAGTGCTCGCCCTGCGCAAGTGCGCGCTGTTCGTCCCGCTGGAAAACAGGCGCTCGCGCGGGGATCAGGCGCAGAACGCCGCTTACTTCGAGCGGCAGGGACTGTGCCGCGTGCTGCACGAGCGCGACCTGACGCCCGCCCGCCTGAGCGGCGCGCTGCGCGCCCTCGCGGCGGACGCCGCGCTCAAACGCAGGCTGGCGGAAGCGGACTTCACCGACGGGAACCGCGCCATCGTCGCCGCCATCCTGCGCGCCGCGCACGAAACGGACGGCGATCTGTGCCACGCATAGTACTCTGCATAACGCAAAATTTATCAAACGAGGCGGCCGAACGCGAGGCCGCCCCTTCTTTTTACCCTTCTTTTTGCTCCGAACGCCGCCGAAAGCGTTTGCACGCGGCAAACGCAAAACAGTAACCGAGCGCCCCGCGCCCTACACGTTCGAGCCCACATGTTCGCGCCCGCATATTCGCGCCCGCATATTCGCGCCCGCGTATTCGCGCCCGCGTATCCTTCCGCCGACAAAAAGACAAACGGGCGCCCCGCACGGGGCGCCCGCAAAGGACAAACTACTGCGCGAACTGCGCGTTGTACAGGTCGTAATAGAACCCGCGCTTTTCCATCAGCTGCGCGTGCGTGCCCTGCTCGATGACGCTGCCCGCATTCATCACTAAAATGAGGTCGGCGTCGAGGATGGTCGAGAGCCTGTGCGCGACGATGAAGGAGGTGCGGCCGCGCATCATCTTGCGGAACGCCTTCTGGATGCGCATTTCGGTCATCGTGTCGATGTTGCTCGTCGCCTCGTCGAGGATGAGCATGGGCGGGTCGGCGAGCATGACCCGCGCGATGCAGAGCAGCTGCCGCTCGCCCTGCGAGATGCTGACGCTGCCCGTGAGCACCGTGTCGTACCCGTCCGGCAGGTTGCGGATGAAGTAGTCGCAATAGGCGGCTTTGGCGGCCGCCTCGACCTGCGCGCGGGAAGCGTCCTCGTTGCCGTAGGCGATGTTCCAGGCGACCGTCTCCTGCGCCAGAAAACTTTCCTGCAAGACCATGCCGAACAGGCGGCGGTACTCGTCGAGGGGGATCTCGCGCACGTCGACGCCGTCGACCGTGATGCGCCCGCCGCGCAACTGATAAAAGCGCATGAGCAGGTTGATGAGGGTGGTCTTGCCGCAGCCGGTCGGGCCGACGATGGCGACCTTGCTGCCCGCCTTCACCTCCACGTTGAGATGCTCGATCAGCTTCTTCTCGGGGGAATAGGAGAAGGTGACGTCCTCGAAACAGATATCCCCGCGCACCTTGCCGAGGCTCCGATCCCCCGAAAGGTCCTCGCCCGGCTCGTCTGCCACCGCGAAGACGCGCTCGGCGGAGGCAAAGGCGTTCTGCATCTGCGTGACGACGTTGGAGACCTCGTTGAAGGGCTTGGTGTACTGGTTTGCGTAGCTGAGGAACACGGAGAGCATACCGGGCGTGAAGCCGCCGAGCGTGACCGCGCCGAGGGTGAGCTCGCCGCCCGTGCTGAGGATGCAGAACACCGCGCCCAGCACCCCGACAAAGGCATAGATGACCGCGTTGACGAAGCGGGTGGACGGGTTGGTCAGCGCGGAAAAGTACTGCGCGCGCCAGCCGATCTCGTACAGGTGCGCGTCGATCTCTTCAAATTTGCGGCAGGAATTTTCCTCCTGCCCGAAGAGGACGACCGTCTTCTGCCCGCCGATCATCTCCTTGGCGTGCGCGGCGAGCTTGCCCTGCACGCGCACCTGCCGCGAGAAGCTCTTGAAGGTGCGCTTGGTGATGAACGCCGCCGCGAACAGGGAGAGCGGGGTCAGCACGACCACGACCAGGGCGACGATGTAGTTGATCACGAACATGACGACGAGGGTCGCCAGAATGGTCATCACGCCCGTGAACAGCTGCGAGACGCCCTGCAGCAGGCCGTCGGAGACGATGTCGACGTCGTTGACGACGCGCGCGATGACGTCCCCCTGCGCGTGCGTGTCCACATACCGCACGCGCGCGGCGGTCAGGCTCTCGAAGGCGTCGCGCCGCAGGTCGCGCACCAGCCGATAGCAGAGCACGTTGACGAGGTTGCCCTGGATCTTTTGGGAAACGAACGCCAAAAGGACGCACAGCGCGAACCCGATCACCATCCGATAGACGGCGGCAAAGTCGACCTCTCCCGCGCCGATCATGGCGTCGATCGCCCTGCCGTACAGGACGGGCCCGAGCAGGACGAACCCGACGTACAGGAGGCTGGTGACGAGCACGCCCGCCACATAGCCGCCGTACGGGCGCACATAGCGCAGCAGGCGGCGCACGATATTCTGTTGGAGCGCGCGGCTCTCGTTTGCTTTCCCTTTCATTCTTCCGCCCTCGACTGCGAATCGCAGATCTCCCGGTACAGCGGGCAGCCTTCATACAGCTGCGCGTGCGTGCCCTGCCCGACGATGCGGCCGTCCTCCAGCACATAGATGACGTCCGCGTTTTGCAGCGACGAGGCGCGCTGCGAGATGATGACCGTCGTCACGTCCCGCAGGGCGGCGATGTTCGCGCGCACCTGCGCGTCCGTGCGGAAATCGAGCGCGGAACAGCTGTCGTCCAGCACGAGGATGCGCGGGTGCGCCGCCAACGCGCGGGCGATGGTCAGGCGCTGCCGCTGCCCGCCCGAAAAGTTCTTCCCGCCCTCGGTGACGGGCTGGTCCAGCCCGCCCTTTTCCGCCACGAAGGCGTCCGCACAGGCGGCGCGCAGCGCCTCTTCCAATTCGGCATCCGTCGCCCCCTCGTTGCCCCAGCAGAGGTTGGAGCGCACCGTCCCCGAAAAGAGGGCGGCGCTCTGCGGCACGGTGCCGATGAGCGAACGCAGCGCGCGCACGGGGTACTCCTTCACGTCATGCCCGAACACGCGCACGCTCCCCCGCCCCGCGTCGTAGAGGCGGGGCAGCAGGCTGACCAGCGTCGTCTTGCCGCTGCCCGTTCCGCCGATAATGCCGACCGTCGAGCCCGCCGGCACGCGCAGCGTGACGTCGGTCAGGGAATACTGCTGCGTCCCCGCGTACGAGAAGCTGACGTCCTGCAATTCAAACGCGGGGGCGGTAAAGTCGAACTGCGCGCTGCCGCCCGCGTCCATCGACGAGCGGGTGTCGAAGAGGTCGCTGACGCGGTTCATCGAGGCGTGCGCCTTCGTGAAGAGGGAGACGAGGTTGGAGATGACGATCATCGCGTTGAGGATCTGCGTCATATAGTTGATGAGCGCGATGATCTCGCCGTCGGTGAGCACGCCGTCAAACACCTTCCGCCCGCTCAGGAGCAGGATGACGGCGACGCCGAAGTTGACCACGGCATAGGTGAGCGGGTTGATCCACGCGGAGATGCGGCCGACGCGCACCGAATTATCCAGCATATCCCGCGCGGCCGCGTCAAAGCGGGCGCGCTCGTTCTCGCGGTTGGAGAAGGCGCGCACCACGCGCGCGCCCTCGAGGTTCTCCCCCGTGATCTGCGCGAGGCGGTCGAGCATCTTCTGGTTGCGCGCATAATAGGGCACCGTCTTTTGCATGATGATCCAGAGCACGAGCCCCACCAGCACGGACGCCGCGGTGACGATCAGGCCGATCTGCCAGTCGATGAGCAGGCTTAAAATGACGGAGCCGACGACGATGAAGGGAGCGCGCACCACGAGGCGGATGATCATGGCGACGGCGCTCTGCATCTGGTTGACGTCGTTGACGACGCGGTTGACGAGGGACGCCGAGCCGATGCGGTCGAGCTCGCGGTAGGACAAGGTGTTGATGTGGCGGAAGAGGGCGTTGCGCACGTTGGTGCCGAACCCCTGCGAGGCGATGGAGGCGCTGCGCTGACAGAAGAGGGCGCAGGCAAAGCCGACCGCGCCCATCGCGAGCATGACCCCGCCGCCGCGCAGCACATAGCCCACGTCCCCCGCCGCGACGCCCACGTCGATGATGTCCGCCATCACGAGGGGGACGAGCAGCTCCAGCGCCGCCTCGATCCACTTGAACAGCGGGCCGAGGATGCACTGCACTTTGTAATTTTTCAGATATTGCAGATAACGCTTCACGATCTTTCTCTCGCCGACAGGTTTTTCTTCATTATAAAAAATCCGCCGCGCAAAAGCAAGCGTTTGCGCGCGCGCACGGAAATTTGCGGTAAAAAGACAGGCTCTCCCCTCCCCCGCCGTTTTACGGCGCGGCATTGACAGCCGCCCGCTTTTGTGATACAATATCTTCAAAACCGAAGGAGAACGGACATGGACAAGACGGAGGAACTCATCCGCGAATATCGGCAGACGGCGCAGGAAGAGGGCTACGACGCGGTGCGCGCCGAGGCGCTGCTCGCCCTCGCCTGCTCGCCGGAGGCGGAAGCCCTTTACGGCAGCTTGGAGGCGGCCGTGTCCGCCCTGCTGCGCCTGTGCCGGGAATGCGGGAGCGACGCCGAATGTTTTGAACGCTACCGCATCCGCTGAGCGCCCCCGTATAAAGGGCGCGCCTGCCCGCGCAAAACGAAGCGCCGCGGGAAAGGAGGCATCCCGCGCGGCGCACAAAGCGGCGCCCCGCAAGCGAAAAACGGGGTTTTTCGGCAGCGTCTTTTTTGCAAAAAGCTGGCTTTTCGGCAGCTTTTTCCCGCAAAAAGCAAGATTTTCGGCAGCGAAAGCGGCGCCGCGCACATCCGTGCGCGGCGCCGCCTCCCTTTTTTCGGGAAAACGGACGCCGACCCGCCGGCGCCCTGCCGCAGGCGCCCCGCCGCGGGGAGAGCCCTTCCCCTTTATAACAAGATGCAGAGCACGCCGCCCTTGCCCTCGTTGACGATGCGCACCAGCGCGCGGCGCAGTTTGTCGCGCGCGTCGAGGGGGACCGTCTTTTCGCGCAGGCCGTCGCAGACCATGTCGCGGAAGGTGCGGCCGAACATATCCGTGTTCCAGAAGGCGTCCGCGTCCCGCCCGTAACAGTCGAGCATGTTGCGCGCGAGCTGCTCCCCCTGCTCCCCCTCGCCCGTGATGGGGCTGACGTCGCTGTGTACGTCCACCCGCACGACGTGATAGGACGGCGCGTCCGCGCGCAGGCGCACGCCGCACTTGGCGCCCCGCCGCAACAGTTCGGGCGGGAGCAGGCGCGCCTCGGCGTCCGGCTGCACCACCGCGTAGCCGGAGGACTCCGCCGCCGCGAACGCCTTGCCGAATTTGTCATAAAAGCCCTTCGCCTCCCGCAGCGAGCGGACGTACGCCATCAGGTCCAGGTCGCCCGCGATCTCCGCGCCGCACTCCTCGGATAAGGCGCGATAGAAGGCGCCCTCCTTCGCCGCCAAACGGCAGACCGCGCGGCCCGTCTCCGCGTCCGTCTCGCACGACTCGCAGAACAGGTCGCCGTCCGCAAAGGCGTCCGCGATCGAAGCACAGCCGCGCAGCGTGCGGATGGCGGGCGCGGCGGCACGCACGCGCGCCAGAATATCCGCCGCGCTCTTGCTGTCCTCGGGCAGGACCGCCAGCCAGTCGGGCAAAAACAGGTCCAGCCGCACGGGCGGGAAGCAGAGCAGGAGCGCGGAGAATATCTCCTCTCCGTCGCAGCCCGCCTCCGCATTCAACGCGAGCGCGGCGCCCCATCGTCCTTCCAGCTCCGCGCGCACCCCCTCGCAGGCGGCGGACGCGGGATCGGCGGCGTTGACGAGGACGAGAAAGGGGATCCCCTCCGCCTCCAGCGCCTGCGCGATCCTCTCCTCCTCCGCCGGCGCGCGCGGCACGCCGAAAGAGCCGTCCGTCGTGACGAGCAGCGCCGCGCGGCACCCCGCCGGCCTTCCCTCTGCGGCGGAGACTTCGCCCCCGTCGAGGCGGACGGCAAACCCGCCGTCCTCCCCCGCCGCTCCGCCGCAGCCGGACGCCAGGGCGCGCAGGACGGCGCTCTTGCCGCATTGCGGCGGCCCCGCGACCGCCACGGCACAACTCCCGCCCGCGCGGGCGACGATACTTTCCAAGATCCGCATCTCCATATGCACAGCCTCCGAGCGCCGCGGCATGGAACAGGGATGCGGGGCGCTTGCGCCCGCCCGCCGCGGTACAGTTCAATATATGTGCCGCCGCCCCGAAAAATGCCTCTTGCCCGCAAAAGATCCGCGCGCGCAAACGGGCGCCCGCCGAAAGTTGGATCCGCACGCTGCCGCGCACGGTGCCGCGCGTACGCGCGCAAACGGGCGCCCGCCAAAGGCGGACGCCCGTTGTCGTTTTTTTATACCCTGCCGCTCGCCGCTCAGCCGCGCGCCTCCTTTTTGCCGTGCGAGAGCTTTTTGACGGAGGTGCGGTGCTCCTCCCCCGCGAGCAGCGCGAGGATGTTCCTGCGGTGCGCGAACCAGGTGAGGAAGCAATCGAAGAGCAGCAGCAGGAAGATGGCGACCACGAACCCGTTTGTCTCTTCCCCCGCATAGCGCA
>DXFD01000012.1 GCA_019114625.1 Candidatus Borkfalkia faecigallinarum
CAGGTCCTGCGTGTAGCCGTGTTCGCGCAGCTGCCGGGCGATGAACTGCGTGGGGCAGTGGATGTAGTCGGCATAGCGGTAAAACCCGTTGAGGAAGTAGGCATACAGGAAGTTGTTGATGTGCCGGCTGCGCAGCAGGCCGAAGTGGCTGCTCACGTTTTCGGGCTGGACGTGGAAGGCGGTCGTGACCGGCTTGTGCAGCTCGGCGCACAGTTTGATCGCCGCCTTGCCCAGCGAAAAAGGCATCAGGATATGGACGACGTCGCTCTTTTCGATGCAGGCGTGCAGCACTGCCTCGTTGGGTTTGGCGAGGGAAATGCCGTTTTTCTTGAAATATTCGTTAAAAATTTTGAAATCGCGTTTGCCGACGGCGTAATAGCCCTCTTCATCTCCCTTCCCGGAAGAAACGACGTACACTTCGTGCCCGCGCTTTTTGAGGTTGGCGATCAGGCGCGTGGCGGTGATGGACGTTCCGTTGTTTTCTTCCCCGAGGACATCCGCGATGATCGTGATCTTCATAGATATGGCTTTCTCCAAAATTTTCCGGCGCCCGTATGTTCAGCGCACGGTGGGCAGGGGGTCGCGGATGATCTTGGACAGGATGTCCAGCCCCGCGCGGACCATGGGCGAGCAGTGATACATGACCGAAGAGAAGGGGGTCAGCCGCCGCGTCTTCAGCCATTCGGTATAGGAGTCGAGCACCCCGCCAACGAGGAAGCGCAGCACATACCGCGCCGTCTCCGAATTGCGGCCGCAGCAGACCTTATAGCGCTCGAACAGGTTTTTTGCGAATTCGTTTTTCAGTCCCGTCAGGAACATATCCGCGTCGGCGGACTGTTCGACGAAATCCCCTAAATTTTCGTACGATTCCAGCACCTTCGTGCAGACTTTCAGAAAGGGAAGCGGGTCGGACGGGACGGCAAAATCAAACCGCGCGTCGCTCTCGCTGCAGATGCGCTCGGTGATCTCGTCGCGCAGTTCGTCCAGTACGTCGCCGATGCGCGTGTAGTGCAGGTAAAAGGTGGTGCGGTTGATGTCCGCGGCCGTGCACAGGTCCACGATCTTGATCTCGTCGATGCGGCGCTCGCACAGCAGCTGCAGCAGCGCGTTCTGCACCGCGCGCGCCGTCTTGCGGCTTCGCTTGTCTTTCTTGTTCATAACGGCTCCGAACTTTCAAGGATATCATTGTCATTATACAAAATTTCATCCCGCCTGTCAATGGGAATGCGGCAATTTACGCGACAAACGTCGAGATACCGTGCCGCCTATGCGGCGATCCGTGCAAATTTGTCGCGGACGTGCCCGTTTTCCGCCCCTTCGGCACGCGCCGCCGGCTTTCGGGCGGGGGAGCGCGCCGCCCGCGCGCCGAACGGTTGCAAAAAGTCCGCGTTTCGGGTATAATAGGGGAAAGGAGAGGGGCATCGCCATGAAATGTCTGTTTGTCTACAATCCGGTCAGCGGCCGGGGCAGGACGGGGAAGCGCCTGTCCAAGATCGTCCGCGCCCTGCGCGAGCGGTACGGGGATGTCTGCGTTGCCGCCACGAGCGAGCGGGGGGACATGACGCGCATCGTGCGCGCGTCGGCGCCGCTGTTCGACGCCATCGTCTTTTCGGGCGGGGACGGCACCTTCAACGAGGCGCTGCAGGGGGTGTGCGAGTCGGGCTGCTCGCCCGAGCTCGGCTACATCCCGAGCGGCACCGTCAACGACGTCGCCCATTCCCTCGGCATCCCCAAGCGGCTGCGCGGCGCGCTGCGCGTCATCCGCACCGGCCGCCCCGCCGCGCTCGACTGCATGAAGATCAACGACCGCTACGCCATGTACATCGTGGCGGCGGGCGCCTTCACCAGCGCGCCGTACACCACCCCCCAGAGCCTGAAAAAGCAGATGGGCTTCATCGCCTACGGCATCGAGGGGCTGAAAAAGAACCTCCGCTTCGACGTGTTCGGCGTCACCCTCTCGGACGGGCGGCGCACGGTGCGCACGGACAGCGTCTTCGTCGTGCTCATGAACGGGCAGTATGTGGCGGGCATCCCGCTCAACCGCGGCAGCAGCATGGCGGACGGCAAGATCGAGGCCGCCCTCATCCACCAGCGCAAAAATCCGGGATTTTTCGGGAAGATCCGCGCCTTTCTCGCCCTCGCGCGGCTGTTTTTGCTCGGCTACCGCGTGCGCGAGAAGCAGATCACCCGTTTAGAAGGCTCGCATTTCGAGATCGCGGCGGACGAGAGCGTCGTGTGGAATTTTGACGGCGAGAAGGGCATCGCGGGCAACGTGACGGTGGACGTCGTCCCCGGGCGCATCCGCCTGCTCGTGCCCCGCCGCCGCGACGTATAGCATCGGCGGGCGGCGCGTTTTTCTTTTGCGGGGCGCCGCCGCCGAGCGAAAATGTGATAAAACGCGGGAATTCTGTGCGAAATTTGCGAGAATCGGCAAAAGTACTTGACGAGCCGCCCCTTTCCCGTTAAAATAAGAGGGTAAACGTAAACGATTCTGCTGCGGCGGCGCGTCGGCCTATGGGCGGGTGAGCCGTGCAGACAAATTCAGGAGGCAATATGATCAAGACATTGGGCAAAAAGCTCGCAAAGATCGTCGCGGTGGCGCTCTCGGCCGTGTTCATGCTCGGCTGCGCGCTCCTGTTCACCGGGTGCGAGAGCCGCAATCCGGAGATCACCATGCGCATCTCCTTCAACGGCGAGACGTATGAACTGCACTATAAACTTTCCCGCGACCTGTATTCGCAGACGGTCGCACACTATCTCGAGCTGGTCGACCTCGGCTACTTTAACGGCACCGTCTTCCACGACTACCAGATCGACCGCATGGTCGGCGGCGGCTACACCTATGAGGATATGGAGAACGGCGACGCGATCGAAGATCTGACCGCGAAGGACTACGACGCCGCCACCACGGACGAAAACGGCGAAGTCACGCTGAAAAACATCACCGTCTGGGAGGATGAAGCGCGCGAGCACGCGACCAACCGCCTGCACGGCGAGACGAGCGCCAACGGGTTCAGCATCGAGAGCGGCGCGGGCCTGCGCAACCGCTTCGGCGTGCTGGGCATGTACACCTACGTCAGCGCGCGCGAACGCAACATCGTCTACTACGCCAAGAGCAGCGACGACGGCTACGGGAAGAGCGAGTATTACAAGAACAGCTTCACCAGCATGTTCTACATCTATACCTCCACGAGCAGCTCGACGGACAGCAACCTGTGCGTGTTCGCGGAACTGGCGGACGACGAATCGAAGGACGCGCTCAACGACCTGCTCGACGCCATCGGCGACTACGAGGCCGCCCTCGAGGACGGCGGGAAGTTCACCGAGATCAAGGACGTCACCATCGCCGATGCCTATGCGGACGGCGGCTCCTATGAGGCGGAGTTCGAAGTCCCCGTCGAAAAGATCGTCATCGAAGAGGTCACGGTCGACAAATATTGATCGCACCGGCCGCATTTTGACGCCGGAAGGGGCGCCCGCGCTGCGGGCGCCCCTCGTTTTTTGGCGGGGGAAGGATGCGCAAAAAAGGGCGCGCCGCTTAGCAAGCGGCGCGCCCGCGGTTTTTTACGGACGCTCTCTCTCGTTTTTATCCGGATCGAGGTCGCCGCGGGGCGGCGACTGCGACGGCCCGACTTCCGCCGCTCGGCGGCGTCCTGCGGCGGTTCGGCCGCCCGGCGGCGCGTTATCCGAGGCTCAGTCGTTGCGGCGGCGGAGCAGCATCACATAGAGCAAAAAGCGCAGGAAGTAGACGAGCGAGGTCAGCAGCGCGGCGAAGTAGGTCATCGCGGCGGCGGAAAGCACTTTGGCGGCGGCGGCCTTTTCCTCCTGCGTCACCAGCACGCCCGTCTCGGCGAGCATCCGCTTGGCGCGCGACGAGGCGTTCAGCTCCACGGGCAGCGTCACCAGCGTGAACAGGGTGGACAGCGCGTACAGGCACACGCCCGCGAACACGATGACGTTGCCCACCGTCGTCGTCGCGAGCGTCCATTCGAGGATCACGCCGAGGATGACGAGCGGGAAGGCGAGCACGGAGCCGATGTTGGCCGCCGGCACGAGGGCGGCGCGCAGCTTGTACAGGGCATACCCGCGCTGCCGCTGCACGACGTGGCCGATCTCGTGCGCGCTCACCGCCACCGCCGCGACCGAGTTGGACGCGTAAGTGCTCTCGGAGAGCGTCACCGTCATGGTGCGGGGGTTGAAGTTGTCCGTCAATCTGCCTGCTCCCGCGGCGACGCGCACGTCGCGGATGCCGTTTCTTTCCAGCAGCATGCGCGCGGCGTCGCTGCCCGTCCAGTCGGTCGAGGTGGGCATGCGGCTGTACTTTCCGAACACCGAATGCACGCGCGCGCTCGCCCAGGCGGCGAGCAGCAGGCAGGGCAGGATCAGGATGCCGGATGCGAGGTAGATCAGATAGGGGTCGCTGAAAAACATGGTTTCCTCCCGGCGGGCACTGCCCGCTCTTTGAGAACAGTATACCACATTTTTGCCCCGCAATCAACTGCCCGCATCCAAATTTTATCGCGGGTACGATCGGCGGCGCGCATCGAAGATCTGTCGCGGATACGGCGGGCGGCGGCAAAGGTCCGCCCGCGCCGAACGCTGCCGCGCGATCGGCCGCCTGCGGCAAAGGTCCGCCCGCGGATGCGGCGGGCGGCGCGCCTCCCGATTTTATCGCGGCATTTTGACCGGGCGCACGTTGACGACCTTGTTCCCCTCCGTGTCGGCGAGGAAGAAGCGCATATCGAAGACGTTGTCGGCGCGGCGGTAGACGAGCCCCGCCGCGTTGACCTCCCCGCAGACGCGGTAGAAGATCTCTTTGGGAGGGCGCACGGCGCAGAAGTCGCCGAGGTAGCCGCGCAGTTTCTCCGCCTGCCCCGTGAGCGACGGCGCGAGGTAGGGGGTCGGGTCCCCGCCCGCCGCGATCGTCTCGAACAGCGCGAAGGGAAGCCGCCGCTCGTCCGCGTTTTCGGGGGAAAATTCCTCCCGCACGGTCAGTTCCCGCTCCGTTTCGACAAGTTTGCCCCCCTGCGCGCGGAAGGTGCGCGCCAGCGTATGCCCGCACAGGTCGAACAGCCGCGCCCGCACCCGGAGGGCGGCGCCGCATTCGTATTCGTCCGCGTCCCCGTCAAAGGCCGCCTCTCCGTCCGGCGCGAGCAGCAGCAGGCGGTCCGTCCGCCCGCCGCGGCAGAGCGCCCGCGCGAAGCGCTCGCCGCCGATGCGTTCCTCGCTCAGCCCGATCGGCTCGCCCGGCAGGTCGTACGCCGCAAAGCGCGCCCCGTCCGCGCAGAGGTGCGGCCCGCCGCAGTCGAAGGCGGTCAGCAGCATCCCCGCGGCGCGCGCCTGCGCGAGCACGCGCAGCGTGCGGGAGCGGGGAGTAAAGCGCGCGGCGCGCACGTCCGCCCCGCAGCCGTACAGGCAGTACTCGACGCCGCGCGGCGCAGCCGCGCGGCGGGCGTTCCAGAGAAAGCCGAGCGGAAAATAGTCGCCGTCGGCGGGCAGAAATTCGACGAGGACCTCCTCGTCTTCCGGCAGGTCCGCAAACTTTTCCGCTTCGCCGCACATCCCCGCAGGCGCGCCGCCCAGCCGCAGCGCGCAGGGGATCGCGGCGGAAAAATGCACTCGCATCGCCCCTTCCCTCCCGTTTTGGATCCATCCGTTCATTGTATGAATAAAACAATGAAAATATGTCGATAACGGAATGCAAGATCATCCGAAAGGGAGGAGCAAGAAGATGGAAAAGATCAACGGCTATGCGAGATCGGAAGCGGAAGAGCTGGTCGGGTACATCGCGGAGGGGCGGCGCGCGGGCAAGACGCTGACCGCCCTGTTCGCGGGCTACGGCCGCGCCCACGGCCGGGCGGGCGGCAGCGTGCGCAACTATTATTACCGCCTGTTAAAGACGGACAGCCCCGCCGCGCGCGGGATCCTGGAGGGGACGCGGCTGCGCGCGGAGGCGGTGCGCCCCTTCACGGAGGCGGAGCAGGAGGAGATGCTCCGCCTCATCCTGACCGAACGGGGCAAGGGGGTGTCCGTGCGCCGCGCCATCGCCAACGTCTGCGACGGCGACGAGAAGAAGATGCTCCGCTACCAGAACAAATACCGCAACCTGCTCAAAAAACAGCCGGAGACGGTGCGCGCGGCGGCAAGGCGCCTCGGCGTCCCGGCGGAACCGCCCGCCGCCCGCCCGCCCCGCCTGCTGTGCCGCCGCCTCGAAGGGGAGATCGACGCCCTGTACGAGCGCATCGGCGCCGCCCTGCGCGCCGAAAACGAGCGCCTGCGCGAGGAGATCGGGCGGCTGTGCGAGGAGAACGAGATCCTCCGCCGCGCCGCGGGCGGGCAAAATCGCCCCGACGAGGAGGGGAAAGGATAAAGTTTCGCGCGCGCCGTCCGCCGCGGGCGGGCAGAGCCGCCGCGCGCCGCCTTGCAGTACGAAGGGAGGCGGGTTCCGCATAAAAGCGGCAAGGCGGCACATACTGTCGCTGCGGGTCTGCCGCAAACGGAGGAAAAAGAAATGGAAAAGTTTATTGCAGGGCTGGCAGTCGGTTCGGTGATGGGCGCGCTGCTCATCGCCAACAGCCGCAAGACGCGCGCCCTCTTGCAGCGCGGGCAGGAAGAGCTGAAAGCGCGCGTGGACGCGTATATCGACGAGAAGCTCGCCGCGATGGACAAGGCGGACGCCTGCGGAAAGGGCGCCTGCACCGAAAACTGACGATACGGATCCGTATCCCGGGATCGGGCCGAGGAGAGCCGGGGCGCATGGGCGCCCCGGCCGCAGACGGGCGCGCCGCAATTTTTGCGGCGCGCCTTTGCGGCGTATTGCAATTTTTGCGCCGTTCCCCCTTGCGGGACAGCGTTTTCCTATAAGGCGGCTTCCCTTAGGGGGCGCCGTTTTCCCGCAGGGCGGCGCGGTTTTCGGGCGATTTTACAATTTTTTTACATCTTTATGAATATTTTTGTGGCGTTTCCGCCCGCCGCCGTGTTATAATAGGGGATGGAGAAATCAAGTTATGCCTTCCACGTATGCACATCGTCTCTTCGGGGAAGAGATGCTTCCCCTGTATCCCGCGGCCGTCGCGGAGGCGGCGCGCGCCCGCCGCGCGCTGTTCGACATCGGCCTGCACGGCCCCGACCTGCTCTTCTATTACAAAGTTTTGAAGGCGGATCCCGTCAACGCGGTCGGATACCGGCTGCACGGGCTGCCCGGCCGCGACTTTTTCGGCCCCGCCAAGGGGGTATGGGAGGCCTCGCCCGACCGCGGCGGCGCCCTCGCCTATCTTTTGGGGTTCGTCTGCCATTTCGCGCTGGATTCCGCCTGCCACGGCTACATCGAGAACAAGATCGCCCGCTCGCACGTCACCCATACCGCGATCGAGAGCGAGTTCGACCGCTTCCTGCTCGAAAAGCAGGGGATCGAGCCGCTGTCGGCGCGGCTGGTCGGGCACATCCGCCCCACGGCGGAGAACGCCGCCGTCATCGCCCCCTTCTTTGCGGGGGTGAGCGAGAAGCAGGTGTATAAGGCGCTGCGCTCGATGGTCTTTTACAACGGCCTGCTGCGCGCGCCGCACCTGCCCAAGCGCTTTTTGGTGGAGACGGTGCTGCGCCTGAGCGGCAATTACAAGGAGATGCACGGCATGATGATCGCCCGCCGCCCCATCCCCGCCTGCGCGGACAGCAACCTGCGCCTTTGCAAGCTGTTTGAACGCGCCAAAGGGGATTGCCTCTCCCTGACGCGCGAGCTGCTCGGCTATCTGCACGGGGAAAACGCCCTGGGCGCCGCGTTCGGCCGCACCTTCGGCCCCCCGAAAAACTGGCGGGAGATCCCCGTGCTTTCCTTACAGGAGGAAGAGAGATATGAAATTTAAGATGACCCCGCTCGAGCGCAAATGGGTCTGGTACGACGTCGGCAACTCGGCGTTCACCCTGCTCGTCTCCACGCTCATCCCCATCTTCTTCTCGGCCGTCGCCGGGAGTGAAGAAAAGTCCGCGACCGTCGCCCTCGGCTATGCGACGAGCATCGCCACCGCCGCAGTCGCCATCCTCGGCCCCGTCCTCGGCTCCCTGTCCGACCTGCGCGGGATGCGAAAACTCATCTTCTCGGCGTCCGTGCTCGTCGGCGCGCTCGGCTGCGTCGTGCTCGGCTTCATGCAGCACTGGCTCTGGTTCCTCGTGCTGTTCGTCCTCGCCAAGTCCGCCTACCAACTCAGCCTCGTCGTCTACGACTCGATGCTGTGCGACGTGACGCAGCGGGAGCGGATGGACGAAGTCTCCTCCCGCGGCTATGCGTGGGGGTACATCGGCAGCTGCCTTCCCTTCGTCGTCACCGTCGTCGTCTATGTTCTGTACGCGATGCCCGACCTGTTCGTGGGGGAGGGGCAGACCATCCTCTCCTTACAGGCGGCGATGATCCTCGTCTTTCTCATCACGGCGGTGTGGTGGGTCGCCTGCACCCTCCCGCTGTGGCGCAGCTACAAGCAGGTCAACTACGTCGAGCGGGGCGACCGCCCCGTGCGCGAGGGCTTGCGCAGCCTGGGCAGGACCTTTCGGGAGATCGTCACAAAAAAGCACATCCTGCTCTTTTTGGTCGCGTTCTTCTTCTTTATCGACGGCGTGTACACCATCATCGACCTCGCCGTCGCCTACGGGCGCGACCTCGGGCTGGCGGACACAAGCCTCGTTCTGGCGCTGCTCGTCACGCAGATCGTCGCCTTCCCCTCGGCGATCCTGTTGGGGATGCTCTCGCGCAAGGTCAGGCCGCAGTACCTCATCCTCGCCTGCATCGTCGCCTACTTTGCCATCACCGTCTATGCCGTGTTCCTCGACCGGGCGTACGAGTTCTGGATCCTCGCCGTGTGCGTCGGGCTGTTCCAGGGCACCATCCAGGCGATGTCCCGCTCCTATTTTGCCAAGATCATCCCGCAGAACAAGGCGAGCGAATATTTCGGCATCTATGATATTTTCGGCAAGGGCGCGTCCTTTATGGGCACCTTCCTCGTCGCGCTCGTCGCCGACCTGACCGGGCGGGAGAACCTGGGCGTCGCCGCCCTGGCGGTGCTCTTTTTGATCGGATTGGTGCTGTTCGTCTTTGCCATCCGCGCCAACGCGCGGGCGCAGAGCCTGCCGGAAGAAGCGGCGGAAAGTTCGGCGGAAAGCCCGGCGGAAGGTTCGGGGCGGGTATAGATCGGTCTTATCGAAAAATATCGAGCGGGAGAGCTTTTGCAGCCCTCCCGTTTTTTGCGGCCGAAGCATGGAACTTAAAAATAAGTATTGACAGATATTGGCAGCGGTGATACAATAGAATCGTGATAAAGAGGGGAACAAAAACAACAAGCAGGAGGGTGTTTGCCTTTTCTATCATAAACAATGCGGGAAAAATGGAAAGGAGGTGAGCTCCAATGAATAAATTTTTGTTGTAAGCATGAATAAAGTCTGCTATGGCTTTGTTTATACTTTTTTGCTATTATTTTAGGGCGGTATTAAAAATAGGGAGGCATATTTTAATATGAAGGATATAGAGTTAAGAAGGCAGATGCTCGAAACTTATCGATTGCAAGTGGGGGTTAATTCTCTTACAGGATTAATATTGACATTGATGTTATTGATTGCTGCGATTGTTATTGTTGTGTTAAATCCGAGCGCTTGGGTGTATAGTTTAATAATGGGAGGTGTAGTTATTCTGTTAGGTATAATGAATTATCGTTACGTTAAATCAGCAGAAAAAAAGATTAAAAGGTTTACAAAAGAGTTATTGGAGGCGGAACAAGCGTTGAAAAACAGCGAATTAAAAGAGGCAGAGCAGGCTTTGAAAAATAGTGAATCGAAAGAGGAGAACGAACATGATCAACATGAATAAGAGTGTGAAGAAAGTTGTGCTTAGTGCAATATTTTTTCTCTGTGTGTTAGCGATGTTATTATGCGGCACTTTGGGGAATAACTACTTCGTTTTAGCATCAGCGCACGGCGCGAATGCAGAGACGGCGGCGGAGGGGGCTGCTCTCGATACCGATGTAATTATGGGAAGCAGTTGGACGATCAGGGATTATCCTGAGCGGCTACATGCGACGCAAGCTTCGGTCAAGGCAACTGTAAACAGCGCATCGGGGTTTATGTTAGACGGTTTAAGCGAAGACGACCCCATCGTTCACATCGTTCCGAAAGAGTATTTTTTTACGGCCGGAAATGTTTTACAGATGGGGGACGAATACGGCTATTTTATCGATACCGAGGAAACGCTATAAGGCAACGAATTGAAAAAAGACCTGCGTAACGATAGGAGGGAAAGGATAGGAAGGGCCGAGGCGTTCGCGCCCTTTTTGTATGTTCCGCGGCAGCTGCGCGGGGGGCGTGCGGTCTGCTTGCCGACGCGCGGTCATTTCCGCCCGCGTTTGCGGCGCGATCGCGCGGTTGTGTTTGACAAACGGGGAGTAAATCCGCTATAATAGTGCCGAAAAAATCTTTCGATTATAAAGAGGAAAAGAGAAGTATGGAAAGAGGTCTTTTGACTCCCTTAAAGACGCTGCGCCGGCAGGTCTTTGTCGAGGTCGCCCGCGTCGCGTTCGAAACGGACCACGACGACATCAAGGATGCCATCGAGGCGATCCCGTACAAGATCACCCCGGGCGACAAGCCGCTGTACCGCGAGAGCATCTGGCGGGAGCGCGCCATCTGCTCGGAGCGGGTGCGCCTGGCGCTCGGGCTGTCGCTGCGCCCGGAGGACGCGCCCGTCCACCTGACGAGCGGCCTGCGCGGCAGCGACATCGCGGACAAGTATTACGAGCCGCCGCTGATGCAGGTCATCCCCTCCGCCTGCGCCGCCTGCGAGCCGAACATGTACAAGGTCACGGACAACTGCCGCGGCTGCGTCGCGCATCCCTGCACGACCGTCTGCCCGAAGGGCGCCGTCTCCATCGTGAACGGCCGGTCGGTCATCGACCAGTCCAAGTGCATCAAGTGCGGCAAGTGCAAGGCCGCCTGCCCGTACGACGCCATCGCGCACCGTACCCGCCCCTGCGCGGAGGCGTGCGGCGTCAAGGCGATCGAAACGGACGACCTCGGCCGCGCCAAGATCAACGCCGACAAGTGCGTCTCCTGCGGGATGTGCATGGTCAGCTGCCCCTTCGGGGCGATCGCCGACAAGTCGCAGATCCTCCAGCTCATCCGCGCGCTGCGCCGCGGCGACAAGATCATCGCGGAGGTCGCGCCCTCCTATGTGGGGCAGTTCGGCGAGCAGGTGACGCCCGGCAAACTGAAGGCGGCGCTGCTCGAAATGGGCTTTGCCGACGTGTTCGAGGTCGCGCTCGGCGCGGACATGGGCGCCGCGATCGAGGCGGAACATTATGCGGCGCAGGTCGCGACGGGCAAACAGCCCTTCATGCTGACCTCCTGCTGCCCGGCGTGGGCGATGCTGGTCAAGCGCTATTTCCCCGAGTCCGCCGATAAGATCTCGCGCACGCTGACCCCGATGGTCGCCACGGCGCGCACCATCAAACAGAAATACCCCGAAGCGCGCGTCGTGTTCATCGGCCCGTGCGCGGCGAAAAAGCTGGAAGCCTCCCGCCGCACCGTCCGCAGCGACGTCGACTTCGTCATCACCTTTGAAGAGCTGTCCGCCATGTTCGAGGCGAAGGGCATCGACCCCGAAAGCGTCGAGCGGCGCGCGGGAATGCACGACGCGACGGGCGCGGGCCGCGGCTACGCGGTCTCCGGCGGCGTCGCGGGCGCGATCGAAAAGTGCATCCGCGCCTACTATCCGGACACGCAGGTCAACATTCAGCACGTCGAGGGGCTGGAGGACTGCCGCAAGATCCTGCTTTTGGCAAAGCTGGGCAAGCTGAACGGCTCCCTCATCGAGGGGATGGGCTGCCCGGGCGGCTGCGTCGCGGGCGCGGGCACGAACATCGCCGTCAACCGCGCGGCAGGCCTCGTCAAAAAGACGGTCGCATCCTCCACCGAGCAGCTCCCGCCCAAGGAACTTGCCGAAGTGCGGCTGGAATGACGCAAAAACGCGCGGCGGCGCGCCCGGACGGGCGCGCCGCCGCTTTTCTTGTGCGGGGCGCCGGAAGGCGCCCCGCCGCGTTATTTTCGGCGCGCCCGAACGGGCGCGCCGCTTTTCGGTCAGATCAGCTTTTCGTATTGTTCGTACAGCGCGTCCAGGCGGGCGTGCAGCGCGTCCAGCTCGGTCAGATCAGCTTTTCGTATTGTTCGTACAGCGCGTCCAGGCGGGCGTGCAGCGCGTCCAGCGCGGCGCACGCCTCGTTCATGCGCCGGTAATCGGCGGCCACTTCCGGGCGGGCGATCTCGGCATTGAGCGCCTCGATCTGTTCCTCCGCCGCCGCGATGTCCGCTTCCGTCTGTTTCAGCAGCTGCTTGCGCTTCGCTTCTTCCGCGCGCTCCGCCTTCGAGCGGTACGAGCTTTCCCTGCGGGCGGCGCGTTCCTCCGCCTTCTCCGCCTTCGCCTGCGCCTCCGCCTGCACGGCGGCGGCCTGCTTGGCGTCGGTGTACGCCGCGTAGCCGAAGGGATATACGGTCAGCGCCCCGCCTTCCAGCTCCACGATCTTGTCCGCCAGCGCGGCGATGAAGTAGCGGTCGTGGGAGACGAAGAGCAGCGTCCCCGCAAAGGCGCGCAGCGCCGCTTCCAGGCTCTCGCGCGCCTGCAGGTCGAGGTGGTTGGTCGGCTCGTCCAGCACGAGCACGTTGGCGCGCTGCGCTTCCAGCAGCACCAGCGCCAGCTTGGCGCGCTCGCCGCCCGAGAGGGAACGCACCTTCTTTTCCATGTCCTCCGCGCCCAGCTTCGCGCGGGCGAGCAGGGCGCGCGCCTGCGTCTGGCTCATCGCGGTGTGGCGGTGCCACAGCGCGCCGAGCACCGTCTCGTCCGGGTCGAGGTCGGCGTTTTCCTGGTCGTAGTAGCCGATGCGGGTGTACCGCCCCCAGCGCACGGCGGGGGAGCGGCGGCCGACCAGCGCGCGGATGAGGGTGGACTTGCCCGCGCCGTTCTCGCCGACGACGGCGATCTTGTCCCCCCGCCGCACCTCGAAGGAGGCGTTCGAGAGCAGCTTCTTTTCCCCCGCCGACAGCTCCAGCCCCTCCACCGCGAGGGTGCGCTCCTCGCTCTTTTCCTCCGTTTCAAAGGCAAAGACGGGCGGCGTCGGGGGCGGAACGGGCTTTTCCAGCCGCTCCATGCTCTCCAGCTTTTTCACGCGCGACTGCGCGCTGCGCGCGGTGGTCGCCCGCACGATGTTGCGCGCCACATAGTCCTCGAGCGCGGCGATCTCCTCCTGCTGCTTCTCGTATTCGCGCAGGTCGTGCTCGTACTGCTCCGCTTTGAGCTGTTTGTATTTGGAATAATTCCCGCGGAAGGCGCGCACGCGGCGGTTTTCCAGTTCGAAGATCTTCCCGACCGTCGCGTCCAGGAAATAGCGGTCGTGCGAGACGGTGAAGATCGCGCCGCGGTAACTTTTCAGGTAGCTTTCCAGCCAGAACAGGGTGGGCACATCCAGGTGGTTGGTCGGTTCGTCGAGGAAGAGGATGTCCGGCTGTTCGAGCAGTAGGCGGCACAGCTTGAGGCGCGTCTTTTCCCCGCCGCTCATGGCGCTGATCTTCTGCTCGTACATCGACGCGAACCCCATGCCGCCGAGCACGGTGCGGATGCGCACGTCCGCGTTGTACCCGTCCCGCGCGGCGATCAGCTTGTCCAGCTGCTCGTAGCGCGCGGCGAGGGCGCGGAACGCGTCGCTCCCTTCCCGCTCCGCCGCCATCTGCGCGGCGATCTCCCGCTGGGCGTCCATCGCCCGCTGCACGTCCGCAAACACCGCCTGCATCTCCGCAAAGACGGTGCGCTCGCTCTCCAGCCCGCCGTTCTGTTCGAGGTACCCGATCTTCAGCCCGCTCTTTTTGAGGATTTTCCCCCCGTCGGGGTCGAGCGTGCCCGCCATCAGGCGCAGCAGCGTCGTCTTCCCCTCGCCGTTGGGGCCGATCAGGCCGATGCGCTCCCCCTCCGATACGGTGAAGTTCACCTCTTCGAGGATGCGCTTGTCGTCATAGCCGAAGCTCACGTTTTCTAAGGTCAATAACATAATCTCTTTCCGTTCTCACATACTGGGGGCATGAAGCAAGCCCTTTCCCGCCGCATCGCACAGCTGGAAGCCCGCCTCGCGGCGGCTTCCCCGCCCGAGGTCGCGCCGCTGGTGCGCAGGCTCGTCCGCCTGCGCCGCCGCCTCCTCCGCCCGCCGGGCGGCGGATAAGGGGATCGCCGGGCGGCGGATAAACTTTTCCGCCCGCGGGGCGGGCAGCCAAAGGGGCGCCTTCGCTCGCGGTCATACGGCGGCGGATAAACTTTTCCGCCCGCGGGGCGTCAAAAGAGCTTTTTTCCGTTCGGCGCGAAGTCGGGGATGAATTTTTCGTCCGCCGACGAAAGCTCCTGCGCGAAGATGCGCTCGGCGGGCAGGGCGTCGAGCAGCGCGCGCAGCACCTTTTTATATTCGCGCGGGGTGATGCGCCGCCGCAGCTCGGGGAAGGCGTCCGCCTCGCCGCAGGGGAGGTACTGCCCCATCAGCGAGAAGCGCGCGTCCGTGTCCAGCCGTGCGAATTTTTCGACGATCGCGACGCTGTCGTCCGTACACAGCGGCAGCACGAGGTGGCGCACGATGCACCCGCGCACCATCTTCTCCCCCTCGAACTCCGCTTTGCGCCGCGCCATGAAGGCGACGGCGGGGAAGGCGTAGTCGAAGTAATCCGCCCGCCCCGTGTACCGCCGCGCGATGCGCCCGTCGCAGAATTTGAGGTCGGGCAGATACACGTCGATGTAGGGGTCGATCGCCCGCAGCGCCTCTTCCTTTTCATAGGAATGGGTGTTGTACACGACGGGGATCTTGGGCCGGTACAGGCGGAAGGCTTCCAGCAGCTGCGGGATGTAGTGGGAGGCGGTCACGAGGTTGATGTTCGCCGCGCCCATCTCTTCCAGCGCGCGGAAGGCGGCGGCGAGCCCCTTCGCGTCCGTCTCTTCCCCCGCGGCGGCGTGGGAGATCTCGTAATTCTGGCAAAAGACGCAGCGCAGCGCGCACCCGCCGAAAAAGAGGGTGCCCGAACCTTTGCCGACGGAGATGCACGGCTCCTCATAGGGGTGCAGCCCGTATTTGACGACGCGCGCGTATTTTCCGCCGCCGCAGGCGCCCGCCCGTTCTTCTCTGTCCGCCCCGCACTCGACGGGGCAGAGCGTACAATGTGCAGTCATGAAAAAATTGTACCATATTTCGGGCACGAAAGCAAAGCGATCGCACAAAGCATTGACTTTTCCGGGGAAAAAATATATAATTGTAGGACGTAACGAACGGAAAAAACGGAGCGTCCGCCGCGGGCGGGGCGCGCGGAGGAGGGCATATGCGAAGATTTTTTACCAGTGAAAGCGTGACGGAAGGGCATCCGGACAAAGTGTGCGACCAGATCTCGGACGCCGTGCTCGACGCCGTGCTCTCGCACGACCCCGCGTCGCGCGCCGCCATCGAGTGCTGCGCCACGACGGGCATGGTCCTGGTCATGGGCGAGCTGTCCACCGACTGCTACGTCGACATCTCCAAGATCGTCCGCGACACGGTCAAAGAGATCGGCTACACGCAGGGGCAGGGGTTCTCGTATAACTCCCTCGCCGTCATCACCGCCATCCACGGGCAGAGCGCGGACATCGCGATGGGCGTGGACGCCTCGGTGGAGAGCCGCGCGGGCGGCGACGCGTTCGACCGCATCGGCGCGGGCGACCAGGGCATGATGTTCGGCTACGCCGTCAACGAGACGGAGGAGCTGATGCCGCTGACCGCCGTCCTCGCGCATAAGCTCGCCCGCCGCCTGGCGCAGGTGCGCAAGAGCGGGCTGCTGCCCTATCTGCGCCCGGACGGGAAGACGCAGGTCACCGTCGAGTATGAGGGCAAGAAGCCGGTGCGCGTGGACACGGTGGTCGTCTCCGCCCAGCACGACGAGTTCGTCTCGCAGGAGCAGCTGCACGCGGATATCCGCCAATACGTCATCGACGAAATTATCGACCCCGCCCTGCTGGACGGGGATACCAAATACTACATCAACCCGACCGGCCGCTTCGAGATCGGCGGGCCGGAGGGGGACAGCGGGCTGACCGGCCGCAAGATCATCGTGGACACCTACGGCGGCCGCTGCGCGCACGGCGGCGGGGCGTTCTCGGGCAAGGACGCGACCAAAGTGGACCGCAGCGCGGCGTACATGGCGCGCTACGTCTGCAAGAACATCGTCGCGGCGGGGCTCGCCGACGAGTGCGAGCTGCAGCTCGCCTATGCGATCGGCGTCGCGCGGCCCGTCTCGCTGTTCATCGACACCTTCGGCACCGGCCGCGTGCCGGAAGAGACGCTCGTGCGCATCGTGCGCGAGAACTTCGACCTGCGCCCGCAGGCGATCATTGAAAAGCTCGGCCTGCGCCGCCCCGTGTTCCGCGAGACGGCGGCCTACGGCCACTTCGGCCGCCCGCAGTTCCCGTGGGAACGCACGGACATGGCGGAAACGCTCCGAAAATATCTGTAAACGAGGAGGGCGGCGGTGCGCGTGGCGCACCGCCGCCCTCTGCGCCCGAGGGGGGGAGTATGGACAGAGAAGGATGGCGCCGCGTCTTCGAGCTCGCGCACGAGGCGGTCTTCGGCAAAAACTGCGTGTGCGCGGCCTGCGGCGAGGACGTGTTTTCGGATGCGCTCTTCTGCGAGCGCTGCCTCGCCGCGCTGCCCGCCAACGCGGGGTACGTCTGTTCCAAGTGCGGCCGCGCGATCGGCGCGGATTACCCCGTCTGCCTCGAATGCAAGGCGAACATGCCCCTGTTCGACGCCGCGCGCAGCGCCTTCCGCTATGAGGGCGGGGTGGTCGGCCTGGTCAAAAAGTGCAAGACGGGCGGGCGGTACCTCGCGGAGGCGTTTGCCGAGCGCCTGGCGCCGCTGCTCGCCCGCGCCTTCCCCGACGCCGACCTGCTCGTCTGCGTGCCGATGACGGACGCCGCCCGCAGAAAGCGGGGCTACAACCAGTCCGACCTGCTCGCCTCCGCGCTCTCCCGCCGCAGCGGGGTCGCGTACGCGCCGGACACCCTCGTCAAGCTGCGCGACACCGCCGAGCAGAAGGGGCTTTCCGCCGCCGAACGCGCCAAGAACCTGCACGGCAGCTTCCGCGTGCACGAGCGCGCCCTCTGCCGCGGCCGGCACATCGTCATCGTGGACGACGTCCTGACGACCGGCTCCACGGCGAACGCGATCGCACGCGCGCTGCGCGGCGCGGGCGCCGCGCGGGTGTATGCGCTCACCGCGGCGAGCGTGCCCTTCCGCGAGCGGCAGCGTTCCGCCGAGGAGGCGCTGAAAAATCCAGCGGATCGCCCGTGAATTTGGGAAAATCAGGGAAAACCCTTTTACTTTTTGCGCAAAATACGGTATAATAAAAACAATACGCACAAATTTTTCCGTTCCCGCCCGCGCGGGACGGCAATATCATAGCGGGCAGGCGAGCCGCCGCCCGAAGGAGGACCGGAATGGGGTTGATCAATTTTTTCTTCAACGGTGAAAGCCGCCGCAATATGCGCCGCATGGAAAAGATGGCGGCGCAGGTCGAGGCGCTCGAACCCAAATACGCCGCGATGACGGACGCGGAGCTGCGCGCGCAGACGGACGTGCTCAAAGGCCGCCTCGCACAGGGCGAGACGCTGGACGACATCCTGTACGATGCCTTCGCCGTCGTGCGCGAGGCCGCATGGCGGGTACTCAAACTCAAACACTATCATGTACAGATCATCGGCGGCATCTGCCTGCACCAGGGCCGCATCGCCGAGATGAAGACGGGCGAAGGCAAGACGCTCGTCGCCACGCTGCCCGCCTACCTCAACGCCCTCACCGGCAAGGGCGTGCACATCGTCACCGTCAACGACTACCTCGCCC
The DNA here is from genome assembly GCA_019114625.1 of Candidatus Borkfalkia faecigallinarum. Taxonomy (GTDB): domain Bacteria; phylum Bacillota; class Clostridia; order Christensenellales; family Borkfalkiaceae; genus Borkfalkia; species Borkfalkia faecigallinarum. The sequence continues at coordinate 17,922 of DXFD01000012.1, forward strand.
GCCGCGACGCGGAATGGATGGGCAAGGTACACCGCTTCCTCGGCCTGACCGTGGGCGTGGTCGTCCCCGGCATGGACGACGCCGCCAAGCAGGAAGCCTATAAGTGCGACATCACCTACGCCACCAACAACGAGCTCGGCTTCGACTACCTGCGCGACAACCTCAAATCGGACATCCGCCGCATGGTCCAGCGCGACCTCGAATTTGCCATCGTCGACGAGGTGGACTCCATCCTCATCGACGAAGCGCGCACCCCGCTCATCATTTCGGGCAAGGGGGATAAGTCGAGCGAGCTGTACGAGCGGGTGGACCGCTTCGTCCGCACGCTGGAAGGCGGCTTCGACGAGGACGGCAGCATGGGCGAGTCGGACACGAAGGGCAAAAAGAAGAAGGACGCGGACGAGGCGGCGGAAGAAGAGGCGGAGTCCAAGTACGGCGATTACGACGACATCGCCAAGGGCGCCAAGTACGGCGACTGGGACTACGTCATCGACCGCAAGAACCGCACGGTGCAGATCACCGAAAAGGGCGCGGCGAAGGCGGAGCGCTTCTTCAACATCGAAAACCTCGGCGACATCGACAACGCCGACCTCAACCATCACATCCAGCAGGCGCTCAAAGCGCACAAGCTCTTCCACCGCGACGAGGACTACATCGTCAACGACGGCGAGGTCATCATCGTCGACGAGTTCACCGGCCGCCTCATGATC
>DXFD01000013.1 GCA_019114625.1 Candidatus Borkfalkia faecigallinarum
ACCAACCCGACCCGCTTCCAGCACCCCGTCGCGGGCACCTATAAAAAGTGGGCCTGGGACAACGGCAAGAAGTACTTCTCCGTGGCGTCCGGCGGCGGCACGGGCCGTACCCTGCACCCGGACAACATGGCGGCAGGCCCTGCCAGCTACGGCATGACGGACACGATGGGCCGCATGCACTCGGATGCGCAGTTTGCAGGCTCCTCGTCCGTCCCTGCACACGTCGAGATGATGGGTCTGATCGGCGCCGGCAACAACCCGATGGTCGGCATGACCGTCGCTTGCGCAGTCGCTGTGCAGGAAGGGATGACCAAATAATTTGGCTTATCTGAAAGTGAAAACGGGTTCCCGACAGGGAGCCCGTTTTTTAGCGCAAGCGACATGGTCCAACTTTGGACCGTCGCTTGCGCAGTCGCTGTGCAGGAAGGGACGACAAAGTAAGTTCACGAAAAAAGTTTTAAGCTGTTAAAACTTTTTTCCGTGAGTAAAAGACAACCCCGCGGGCACGCGCAAGCGCTGACCGCGGGGGTTTTCCTCGGGGCGGCATTTTTCAGGGCACACCACCCATAAATGCCGCCCCTTCACCTTTCCCCGTTCGCCGCCCACGCGGCGCATAGGGCAAAAGCCAAAAGTGTGATTTTGGCTTTTGCGAAAAAATTGAAAGCAGAAGCGGGTTCCCGCAAGGGAGCCCGCTTTTCGCGCAAGCGACATGGTCCACTTTGGGCCGTCGCGGGTGGTTCACGAAAATCTCGGCGAGCTGACGCCTGCGATTTTCCGTGAATGGAGGGCGCTGCCCTCTGCGCCGCGCTCAGAAGGGCACGCCTTTGAAAACGCGCGGCGCATTCACCCGCTGAGGTCGCAGGTATGCGACAAATGGGGTGCGCTTTGCCAAAAGTGCGATTTTGGCACGCGCAGTAAGGTTTAAGATAGCGTTCACGAAAATCTCGGCGAGCTGACGCCTGCGATTTTTTGTGATCTCGGCTTTTACAACCCTCATAGAAAAGCAGGCTTCCGCCATTCGGCGGAAGCCTGCAATTTTATTTTTGACTTATGCGCGAGTTTGGGTGACTTATGCGCGGGTCCAAGCGTCCCGATAATAAGTATCCGACAGATATTTGGCCGCCGTCGCAGGATCGGAGAGGTCTTCCGCCGAAAGCGCTGCGCTGTCCGCGCTCCACCCGTTCGGGTTTACAAAGGTCGCACTCGCAAGACTGTCGCAACTATAAAACGCATGACTCCCGATGGATGTGACGCTGTCCGGGATCGTGATGCTCGTAAGGCTCTTGCAACCGCTGAACGTAGACTCCCCGATGGAAGTGACGTCGTTCGGGAGCGTGATGCCCGTAAGGCTCTCACAACCATTGAACGCGTACTCTCCAATGAAAGTGACGCTGTCGGGGATCGTAATGCTCGTCAAGCTGTCGCAACCGGAGAACGCCCCATTTCCGATGGATGTGACGCTGTCGGGGATCGTCACGCTCGTAAGGCGGGAGCAACTGGAGAATGCAGAATCCCCGATAGACGTGACGCCGTTGCCGATCACGACGCTCGTAAGCCTTTTGCAGCTGGAGAACGCGCTATCCCCGATATAAGTGACGCTGTCGGGGATGGTGATGCTCGTAAGACCGATGCAATCTTGAAACGCCCCCTTCCCGATGGAAGTAACATCGTTCGGGATGGTGATACTTGTCAGGCTGCAGTAACCGACAAACGCCCAATCCCCGATGGAAGTGACGCTGCCGTCGTCCGGAATGATGCTGTTTTTGCAGCCGACGATCAACGTTTTGCTTTCCGTTTCGATCAGACAATTCCCTGCGCTGTGATAGACCGGATTTCCTGTAGTAACAGAGATGCTCGTCAGGCTGTCGCAACGATAGAACGCCGAACTCCCGATGGAAATGACGCCGCCGCCGATCGTGATGCTTGCCAAGCCCCTGCAAGAATCGAACGCCCAATCCCCAATGGAAGTGACGCTGTCGGGGATGGTGATGCTCGTAAGGCTAGTGCAACAGTCAAACGCATTATCCCCGATGGAAATAACGCTGTTCGGGATGATGATGCTTGTCAGGCTGTAACAATTGGCGAACGCTGTTTGCCCGATGGATGTGACGCTGCCGTCATCCGGAATGATGCTGTTTTTGCAGCCGACGATCAACGTTTTACTTTCCGTCTCGATCAGGCAATTCCCTGCGCTGTGATAGACGGAATTTTCCGCAGAAACAGTAATCCTCTCAAAGCTGCTGCAACAGGAGAACGCAGAACTCCCGATGAAGGTGACGCTGCCCGGGATATTGATGCTCGTAAGGCCGCAATGAGCGAATGCCCAATCCCCGATCGAAGTTACGCTGTCGGGGATAACGATGCTCTTCAAGCTATTGCAATCATAGAACGCATACCCTCCGAGCGAAGTCACGCCATCGCCGATCGTCACGCTCGCAAGGCTGTCGCAATAAGCGAACGCAAACCTTCCGATGGAAGTGACGCCGTCGCCGATCGTTACGCTCGTAAGGCCCTCGCAGCTATAAAACGCCTTCTCCCCTATAGAGATGACGCTGTCCGGAATCGTCACGCTCGTCAGGCCGTCGCAACTATAAAACGCATTCTCCCCAATAGAGATGACGCTGCCGCCGATCGTCACGTTCGTAAGACTGTCACAATAAGCGAACGCTCGATCCCCGATAGAAGTGACGCTGTCCGGGATGGCGATGCTCGCAAGACCGGAGCAATGTTCGAACAATTTGTCGGCGATACCGATCGTATCGGAACGGAGCGAAACATTTGTGACGCCTTCATCACAGTCCACGCCCCATCGGTCGACATAGGTTACTCCGTTTTCTACTTCACATACACCATCACAACCTCTGAACGCCTCCTCCCCAATGGAAGTGACGCTGTCGGGAATGGTGATGCTCGTAAGCCAGTAGCAATGATGGAACGCTGCCGTCCCGATGGAAGTGACGCTGTCCGGGATGTCGATGCTTGTAAGGCTTTCACAACCACCGAACGCACTATACCCTATGGAAGTGACGCTTCCGTCGTCCGGAATGACGCTATTTTTGCAACCGGCAATCAAAGTTTTACTCTCCGTCTCGATCAGGCAATTTCCGTCACTATGATAGACCGGATTCTCCTCTGAAACAGTGATGCTCTTCAATTTGAGACAACTATTGAACACATAATCCCCTATGGAAGTGACGCTCTCTGGAATTGTGATGTCCGTAAGACCGTTGCAATCATAAAACGCATAACGTTCGACCTGCGTGACGGACTTTCCGTTGTATTCCCGAGGGATCACGACTTCGGCGGGGAGGTCTGTATTCCGATCCCAAGCAACCGAATAGGTTCCGTCCTCCAATTCCGTAAAGATAAAATAAGAATCGTCCGTCGCCGCGATCGTGCCTCCGCAGCGGGTACAGATGCCGTCTACATAATTGTGAGGAATGGTCTGAAGCACTTCCTGCTCGACAAGAACTTCGTTGCAGACGGAACAATGCTTGCCTTCGGTCAAGCCCGTCTCCGTGCAGGTCGGCGCGACGGCGGCGTCGATCGCTTCGGTGTGACCTTTCGCCGCGATCGGGCGTGTCTCCGTCTCGCCGCAGGAGCAGGTGCGCTGCTCTTCCCCTTCTTCCGTGCACGTCGCGGGGATAGTCACCGTCCATTCGCCGAAGTCATGTTCGTGCGGCTTGCCGGGGTCGTCGGGCTGCACGGTGCCGCCCATCTCGTCGTCCGGCGGCGTTTCGTCGCAGGCGGCAAAGCCGATCGCACAGCAGAACGTCAGCAACACAGAAAGCACGAAAACCAAAAACTTTTTCATCTCTCTTTCTCCTTTGCAAAATTTTCAAAAATTGTTCCGTTCCAAAAAAGCGTGCCTTCGGTCGAAGACACGCCCTGCATTGCAGTATCTCCGATCGTTGGCACAAAACTTTCCGCACACGGGAAATAAGAGATACGAAATGCCCATCCGTATCCCGTGTGACTTTCTAAATCCGGTTTTGTGCCGTATCCAATATAACACACCCGAAAGAAAAAAGCAAGATTTTGCAAAAATTTTCCTTTTCCCTTGCAAACAAACAAAGCCCCGCGATGCGGGGCTTTTGAAACGGGGCGTCGTTTACGCCTGCTCGGCGATGGTATATAAGAGCTTTTCGGTATCCGCCCAGCCCAGGCAGGGGTCGGTGATGGACTTGCCGTAGACGCGGTCGGCCGTGATGGGCTGGTTGCCCTCGACGAGGTAACTCTCGATCATCAAGCCCTTGATCATCTTTTTCAGGTCGGGGTTGTACTTGCGGCTGTGCATCACTTCGCCCGCGATGCGGATCTGCTCGCGGAACTTCTTGTTCGAATTGGAATGGTTGCAGTCGACGATCGCGGCGGGGTTAAGCAAGTCGCGCTTGCCGTACAGCTCGAACAGGCGGACGAGATCCTCATAGTGGTAGTTGGGGATGCAGGTGCCGTACTTGTCCACGCCGCCGCGCAGGATGCAGTGGGCGAGCGGGTTGCCGCTCGTCGTGACGTCGCAGCCGCGGTACAGGAAGCGATGCCCCGCCTGCGCCGCCTGCACCGAGTTGAGCATGACGGCGAGGTCGCCGCTGGTCGGGTTCTTCATGCCGACGGGGATATCCATGCTGCTCGCCGTCAGGCGGTGCTGCTGGTTCTCCACCGAGCGCGCGCCCACCGCCTCATAGGAGAGGAGGTCGTCGAGGTAGCTGCGGTTTTCGGGATAGAGCATCTCGTCCGCCGCGGTCAGGCCGCTCTCGGCGATGGCGCGGATGTGCAGCTTGCGGATGGCGATGATGCCGTGCAAAAGATCGGGCGCCTTGTCGGGGCTGGGCTGGTGCAGCATCCCCTTGTAGCCCTCCCCCGTCGTGCGCGGCTTGTTGGTGTAGATGCGCGGGATGATGATGAGCTTGTCCGCGAGCCGCTCCTGCACGGGGACGAGGCGGGAGATGTATTCGCAGACGGAATCCTCGCTGTCCGCCGAACAGGGCCCGACGATGACGAGGAACTTGTCGGATGCGCCCGTAAAGACGTCGCGGATGGCGGCGTCGCGCCGCGCTTTGACTTGGGCGAGCTGCGCCGAGAGGGGGAACTGCGCCTTTAACGCGTCGGGGACGGGGAGCTCGGAATTTTTATACATGGACATGGGTCGTTTCCTCCGTAAAAACCGGCCTGCAAACCGGGAAGGGCGCCGTTTGCGGCGCCCTTGCATCTCAGGGCGCTGCCGCCCTCAATTTTTGCTGCGGATGTATTCGTCGATCGCCTCGGCGGCGGTCTTGCCCGCGCCCATGGCGAGGATGACGGTCGCCGCGCCGGTCACGGCGTCGCCGCCCGCGTAGACGCCCTCGCGCGAGGTCAGGCCGTGCTCGTCGGTGACGATGCCGCCCCACTTCTGCGTATCCAGCCCGCGGGTCGTGTTCTTGATGAGGGGGTTGGGCGAGGTGCCGAGCGCCATGATGACGCAGTCGCACTCGATCTCGAACTCGCTCCCCTCCACGACGACGGGGCGGCGGCGGCCGGAAGCGTCCGGTTCGCCCAGCTCCATGCGGACGCAGGTCATGCCCCCCGCCATGCCGTTTTCCCCTTCCACGATGCGGGTCGGGTTGGTGAGGAAGCGGAATACGATCCCCTCCTCCTTGGCGTGTTCGACCTCCTCCGCGCGCGCGGGGAGCTCTGCCTCGCTGCGGCGGTAGACGATGGTCACTTCCTCCGCCCCCAGGCGCTTGGCGCAGCGCGCCGCGTCCATCGCGACGTTGCCGCCGCCCACCACGCACACTTTATGTGCGCGCAGGACGGGGGTGCGGGAATCCTCCCGATACGCCTTCATCAAATTGACGCGGGTCAGAAACTCGTTGGCGGAATAGACGCTTTTGAGACTCTCGCCCGGGATGTTCATAAAGCGGGGGAGCCCGGCGCCGCTGCCGATGAACACCGCCTCGAAGCCGTATTCCTCCTTCAGCTCGTCCACGGACAGGACGCGGCCGATGACCATGTTGGTCTCCACCTTGACGCCGAGCGCCTTCAGGTTGTCGATCTCCTTCTGCACGATGGATTTGGGCAGGCGGAATTCGGGGATGCCGTAGGTGAGCACGCCGCCCGCGAGGTGCAGCGCCTCAAAGACGGTGACGTCGTACCCGCGCTTGGCCAAATCGCCCGCGCAGGTCAGCCCCGCGGGGCCGCTGCCGACGACGGCGACCTTGTGGCCGTTCGGCTGCGCCACGGCGGGGAGGTCGCAGCTGTGCGCGTTGTGCCAGTCGGCGACGAAGCGCTCCAGCCTGCCGATGGCGACCGGCTCGCCATTGATGCCGCGCACGCATTTGCTCTCGCACTGCGTCTCCTGCGGGCAGACCCTGCCGCACACGGCGGGAAGGCTGCTCGTCTGCTGGATGATCTGATACGCCTCCTCAAACGCGCCCTCGGCGACTTTGGCGATAAAATCGGGGATGTGGATGCGGACGGGGCAGCCGCCGACGCACGGCTTGTTCTTGCAATGCAGGCAGCGCTGCGCCTCTTCGACGGCGGTCTCCGCCGTATAGCCGAGCGCCACTTCCGCAAAGTTGCGGCTGCGCACGGAGGGCTCCTGCGTGGGCATCTCGTGCTTTTTCAGGGACATGTTCGGCATATCACTTGACCTCCTTTCGGAAGAGGTTGCAAGCGAGCTCGCGCTCGCGCTTTTCAAACTCTTTATAGGTGGACGAGCGCTTGAGCAGCTCGTCAAAGTCGACGGCGTGGCCGTCGAAGTCCGGCCCGTCGACGCAGGCGAACTTCATCTTGCCGTCCACCGTCACGCGGCAGCAGCCGCACATGCCGGTGCCGTCGATCATGATCGGGTTCATGCTGACCACCGTCTTGATGCCGTACTGTTTGGTGAGCAGGGAGACGAACTTCATCATGACGACCGGGCCGATGGCGATGACTTCGTCATAGGCGTTGCCCGCCTCGATCAGCGCCCGGAGCGCGTCTGTGACGAGGCCCTTTTCGCCGTAGCTGCCGTCGTCCGTCATCACCTTGCAAAGGTCGGACGCGGCGCGGAACTCCTCCTCGAGGATCACGAGATCCCGGTTGCGGAAGCCGACGACCGCATGGACCTCGGCGCCCTGCGCGTGCAGCTTTTTGGCGACCGGGTAGGCGATGGCGCAGCCGACGCCGCCGCCGATCACGGCGACCTTTTTCAGCCCTTCCGTATGCGAGGGCTCGCCCAGCGGGCCGACGAAATCACGGATGCAGTCGCCCTCGCCGAGATGGTTGAGGCGCTCGGTCGTGCCGCCCACGATCTGGAATATAATGGTGACGGTACCCCGCTCTCTGTCATAATCGGCGACCGTGAGGGGGATGCGCTCCCCTTCCTCGTCCACGCGCAGGATGATGAACTGCCCCGGTTCCGCCTTGCGGGCGACGAAGGGGGCCTCGACCTCCATGAGCGTGACGGTGGGATTGAGTTCTCTCTTCTTCAAAATCTTGTACATCTGACCTGACCGTCCTTTTTTGGGGTGATTTTCGTTCCTTCTTAAAAAATCATACCTTTATAGTATAAACGACGGGCGGCGTTTTTTCAAGCATTTTGCGCCCGCAAAACGAAATTTGCGCCCAAAAACGAGATTTGACCGGCGCTCCGCCGCGCTCCCCTGCGCGCGGAAACGGCGGGGCGCCCCGACGCCCGCCGAAGTTCTCGGCCGCGCGGCAAAAAACGGGCGGCACGCGGCAAGCGATCGGCGGCGCACGAGAAAGGCGGGGCGCCCGACCGGCGCCCCGCCCGCAATATCTGCTTTCAGCCCCGCATGAGGTTGTTCATCGCCGAGGCGAGCGCATCCACCGAGGAGCGGATGATGTCCTCGTTGATGCCCGCGCCCCAATAGGATTTGCCGTCCTTTTCCAGCCCGACGAAGGAGAGCGCCTTCGAATCCGACTTTTCGCTCAGCGCGTGCTGCTCGTAGGTGGTGAGCATGAAATCCAGCCCGAAATGCTTTTTGAGGGCGTTGGTGACGGCGTCCAAGCGGCCGTTGCCGTCCGCCGCGACGACCGTGCGTTCGCCGTGCGCCTCGACGGTGACCGTCGCTTCGATGCCGTCCGCGAGCTGGCGGTAATGGCACTCGGGAATGGAGAAGGCGGCGCGGTTCGCGACAAATTCATCCAAAAAGATCTGATAGACCTCGTCGGGTTTGAGCTCCTTGTGGGTGCGGTCGGAGACGCCCTTGGCGGCGTAGCCCATCGCCTCCTTGAACTTGGCGGGCAGGTTCAAGCCGAAGTTTTCCTGCAGGATATAGCCGACGCCGCCCTTGCCCGACTGGCTGTTGATGCGGATGACGTCCGTCTGGTATTCGCGGCCGACGTCCTGCGGGTCGATGGGAAGGTACGGGACGTTCCAATGGGGCATCTTGTGCTCCTTGCGCCACTGCATCCCCTTGGCGATGGCGTCCTGATGGGAACCGGAGAACGCCGCGAACACCAGCGAGCCCGCGTACGGCTGGCGGGGGGAGACGGACATCTGCGTGTATTCGGTGTACTTTTCGCAGATCGCGGGCATGGACGAGAAGTCCAGCTGCGGGTCGACGCCCTGCGAATACATATTCATGGCGATGGTGACGATGTCGGCGTTGCCCGTGCGCTCGCCGTTGCCGAAGAGCGTGCCCTCCACGCGGTCGGCGCCCGCCAAAAGGCCCATCTCGGACGCGGCGACGGTGCAGCCGCGGTCGTTGTGCGGGTGCAGGCTGAGCACGACGTTCTCGCGGTGGAGCATGTTTTTGGAGAGATATTCCACCTGCTGCGCAAAGACGTGCGGGATCGCGTTCTCCACCGTGGCGGGCAGGTTGATGACCGCCTTGCGCTCGGGCGTGGGCTGCCAGACGTCGAGCACCGCGTTGCACACTTCCAGCGCGTACTCCGGCTCCGTGCCCGTAAAGGACTCGGGGCTGTACTCGAAGCGGTACTGCGCGCCCGCCTCGTCCGCCAGCTGCTTCAAGAGGCGCGCGCCGTCCACCGCGATCTTGCAGATGTCCGCCTTGTTTTTGCGGAACACCTGTTCGCGCTGGGCGACGGACGTCGAATTATAGACGTGGACGATCGCGTTCTTGGCGCCGCGGACGGCGTCAAAGGTCTTGCGGATGATGTGCTCGCGCGCCTGCGTGAGCACCTGCACCGTCACGTCGTCGGGGATGAGCCCGTTGTCGATGAGGGTGCGCAGGAAGGTGTATTCGGTATCGCTGGCGGCGGGGAAGCCGACCTCGATCTCCTTAAAGCCGACCTTGACGAGCAATTTGAAGAACTCGACCTTCTGCTCCAGGGTCATCGGCTCAATCAGCGCCTGGTTGCCGTCGCGCAGGTCGACGCTGCACCAGACGGGCGCGCGGTCGATGCTGTCCTTTTCCGCCCAGTCCATGCAGCGCACGGGGGGGAGAAAGTATTGTTTGGTATACTTTTCATAATTTTTCATAACGGCGTTCCTCCTATTGTTTCCGAATAAAAAAACAGCCCGTTTCCCTCTCCGAAGAGACGAAAACAGGTTTCGCGGTACCACTCTCGTTCGCGCGGGCCTGCCGCGCGCACTCTGCAAGATACTTGCCGCATCGGCGCATATCCCTCTCCTGTAACGGGAAGCCCCCGTCCCGCTTCTACTCGGATCCTTTCGAGCGGGCCGCTCGGCGGCGAGTTCGCCCGGCTGCGTCGACCGCCTCGCACCTGCCGGCGGCTCTCTGCACTCTGCAAATCCGGATTACTGTTCCGCTTCACTGCGTTGTATGAACTGATCACCGTTATTATACCATACAACGGCGCGCTTGTAAAGCGTTTGCGGCGGGATATCGGAACAAAAGCCTCCTTCCCGCCGTTTCTACCCTGTCAAACGCTTCACCCGCGCGCCCGGGCGCGGTAACGGGCTTCGGAAAAATGTGCGGCGCGGCAGCGCGGCAACGGGAAAAGATGCGGCGGCGCTTCGCCGGACGAAGGGCGGCGCCGGGCAAAAAGCGCGGCGGCGCTGCCGCAGCGGGAGGATATACGGCGCTTATCCGCGCGCCCAGGCGCGGAAATACGACTCGTAATCGGAGACGTCGACGTCCGCCTCGTCGTACGAGAAGGAGATCTCCGTCCTGCCGCTCACCTGCGCCGTCACGATCTTTTTGGAAGAATACTCCTCCTCGGTCGTGAGCGAGAGCACCGTCCAATCGGGCGCAAAGCGCAGGGTCAGGCGCAGGACGGTAAAGACGGGTTCCTCGTCCAGCTCGCCCATCGTGACCATCTGCTTCTTGTAGCCTGCCGCCGCGTCCTTCCCCTCCTCCGTACACAGCTCGAAGGTGAGCGCATAGTTCTCCCCTTCCTTTTGCAGATCGGAAGCGGAGAGGACGGTGTCCTCGGTGACGATAAAGTCGCACAGTTCGCTGCCCCACAGGCCGTAGCGCGCCTCGTACGCCGCCTCGTCCAGCGTCTCGGCGGGTTCGCCGTCCGCCCAGACGACGTCCGCCGCCCAGTCCTCGGGCTCGTCGGACGCGGCCGCACGCACGATCACTTCGCCCTTGCCGTAGTACTTCTGGATCGCCTTGGAGGGCGCGAGCGCCATGCTGCTCGTGCTGACGGTGGACGTGAGCAGGACGCCGCCGCGGAAATCTTTGGTGCCGTGCACCTTCTGCTCCACCTTGATGATGCCGAGCGAGACGGCATTGGCCGTGCTGTCGCTCTCCACATGGAACGCCTCGCGCAGCGCGAGGGCGCCCGCCGCAAAGGCGTAATTTTCCAGCGCGGTGTAGTCCTCGGGCGTGCTGCCGTCCTGCGGGGGCAGGGCGAGGACGGACGGGCTGGCGGGGAAGCCGTAGTCGGGAAGGGTGGGCCGCGTCGGTTCGGAGGGCGCGGGGACAAGCACGCCGCCGCCTCCCTCACTCCCGCCGTCGCCTCCTTCGCCCCCGAACGCAGAGCACCCGGCGAGGGCGCCCAGCGCGAGCGCCGCCGTCAACGCGGCGGATAAAATCAAGCGGCCGATGTTCTTCTTCTGCATATGCAAGCCTCCGTTCTGCGGGGCGTTCGCCCCTTGTCTTTCAGCCACCATTATACCCTCTGCCGCGAAATTTGTCAACTATATCATGTATTTATATGACAAGATATTACAAATACGGCGCGGCCGAAGGCCGCGCCGAAAAACCCGCACATCGCGGAGCGTTCCCCTTCTCCCGCCGCCGGCCGCTCTTGGGGAAGAGCCGGACGGCGAAGCGGAGCCCGCTGCGCGGTCAGTGATTCTTTTTGAACAGCTTGACCGCGAAGGGCGGGAGATAGATGTCGTTGAGGTTGCGCACCTCGCCCGTCAGAAGGTCGGTCCCCTCCGCCTCTTCCACGCGGACGGTGACGTCGCCGTCCGAGATGTTATAGGCGCAGTAGATACGGTCGCCGCCCTTCTCGCGCTTGAAACACATATATTTATTGGAGAGGACGCATTTTTCATAGGTGCCGTATTGCAGGGCGGGTTCGGCCTTGCGGACGGCGTTGAGCTTGCCGATGAGCGCGCGCAGGGCGGGATCTTTGTCCTTGTCGATCTCCCCGACGGCGGGGCGCAGCTTGTAGTCGTTGTCCGACTTGTCCCCTTCCGCGCCGCATTCCGAGCCGTAATAGACGCACGGGATGCCCGGCATCCCGTACAGGATGCCGTACATGGCGGGAAGTTTGCGCCTGTCTTTCAGCGCGGTGCAGGCGCGCGGCACGTCGTGATTGTCGACGAAGCTGAACAGGTTCTTGCCCGTGTACAAACACCACGGCTGACTGCCGAACAGGCGTTCGAGGGAATGCTCGATCTCGAACAGGTTGTCCGAATTGAGGGCGGAAGTGAGGCCCTTATAGCACTCGTAGTTGGTGATGGAATCCAGGCGGTCGCGGGTCAGATTCTTTTGGAAATTTTGGTTGTGGATGACCTCCCCCATCAGGAAGAAGTCGTCGCGGCGGCCGCGGACGATGCGGCGCAGCCACTCGAAGAACCATTCGGGCAGCAAATAGGAGACGTCCAGGCGGAGGCCGTCGATGCCGAATTCATCCATCCAATACTCCACCGCGCGGCCGATGTAACCGAGCACGGCTTCGTTTTGGAGGTTGAGCTTGACGAGCTCCATATGCCCCTCCCAGCCCTCGTACCAAAAGCCGTCGTTGTAGGCGGTGTTGCCGCCGAAGTTGATGTGGAACCAGTCCTTTTTGTCCGAATTTTCCCGCTTTTCGCGCACTTCTTCAAAGGCGAAAAAGCGGCGGCCGACGTGGTTGAACACGCCGTCCAGCACGACGCGGATGCCCGCCTCGTGAAACTTGGCGACCAGCCGCTTGAGATCCTCGTTGTCGCCGAGGCGGCGGTCGATGCGGAAAAAATCCACCGTGTCATAGCCGTGCCGCTCGCTCTCGAAGAGCGGGTTGAACAGCACGGCGTTGAAGCCGCAGTCGCGGATGTACGGGATCTGCTCCTCGATCCGCGCAAGGCGGTGGCGCACTTCGCCAAAGTCGTTTTCCCGCTCGGCGCCGCAATAGCCGAGCGGATAGATCTGATAAAAGACGCTTTCGTCAAACCACATTTCCGGCAATTCTCCTGCTTTCGTATTGAAGGGCCGCAGCCCTCTTATTATTATACCACCGATCCGCCGCCCCGTCAAGACCCAATTTTCCAAAACCGGGAAATATCGAAGCGAGCGGGGCGCGGGCGAGACGGGGCGAGACGGGGCTCAGGCGGGGCGCGGCGGAGCGGGGCGCGGACGGGGCTCAGGCGGGGCGCGGCGGAGCGGGGCGCGGCAGGGCGCGGCGCGGCGGAGCGGAGCGGGGCGCGGCAGGGCACGGCAGGGCGCGGACAAACATGTATTCGCCGCGCGGACATAAAAAAGAGGGCCGCCCCGCTGCGGGACAGCCCTCCTGCCGATCCAACCGAAGATTAGTTGAGTTCAGCGAAATATTTGATGGTACGGACCATCTGGCTGGTGTAAGAGTTCTCGTTATCGTACCAGGACACGACCTTGACGAGCGTGGAACCGTCGCCCATGGGCATGCACTTGGTCTGCGTAGCGTCGAACAGCGAACCATAGGTGATGCCGACGATATCGGAGGAGACGATCTCGTCCTCGGTGTAGCCGAAGGATTCGGAAGCGGCAGCCTTCATCGCGGCATTGACGCCGTCCTTATCGATCTCGCCTTCGCAGATCGCGATGAGCTGGGTCAGGGAGCCGGTGGGAACGGGAACGCGCTGCGCGCAGCCGTCCAGAACGCCGTTGAGTTCGGGGATGACCAGGCCGATCGCCTTGGCGGCGCCGGTGCTGTTCGGGGTGATGTTGACGGCAGCGGCGCGAGCACGGCGCAGGTCGCCCTTGCGGTGCGGGCCGTCCAACGTCATCTGGTCGCCCGTGTAGGCGTGGATGGTGGTCATGTAGCCCTTCTTGATCTTCGCAAACTTGTTGAGCGCGTTGGCCATCGGCGCGAGGCAGTTGGTCGTGCAGGAAGCCGCGGAGATGATGGTGTCGGAAGGATTGAGCGTCTTTTCGTTGACGCTGTAAACGATGGTCGGCAGATCGTTGCCCGCGGGAGCGGAAATGACGACCTTCTTGGCGCCGGCATCGATATGAGCCTGGCTCTTCGCCTTCGAGCAGTAGAAGCCCGTGCACTCGAGGACGACGTCTACGCCGATCTCGCCCCAAGGCAGGTTCTTCGCCTCTTTCTCGGCATAGATCTTGATCTCTTTGCCGTCGACGATGATGGAGTTCTCCGTCGCGGAGACCTTGTCCGCCAACGCATATCTGCCCTGTGCGGAATCGTACTTGAGCAGGTGCGCGAGCATGGCAGGGCTGGTCAGGTCGTTGATCGCGACGACCTCATAGCCCTTTGCGCCGAACATCTGGCGGAACGCGAGGCGGCCGATACGGCCAAACCCGTTGATCGCAACTCTTACATTAGCCATTTGAATAGTCCTCCATAAAATTATAGATTCTTGTGCTATGCTTTTTTACCAGCATCACTATTATAGCAAATCGGGCAAATTTAGTCAATAGGTTTGTGCAAATTACTGACAAATTTCAAAAAGTCATGAAAATCCGACGCAAAATACGCGTATTTTGCTTCCCGCCGACAGATCTTCGCCCCTATTTCAGGTTTTCGGGATTGAGCGCGAGCAGATCTTCCGTCACGAAACGGCCGTCTTTGCGGATCAGCTCGCCGTCAAACCAGATCTCGCCGCCGCCGTATTCGGGCGTCTGGATGAGCACCATGTCCCAATGCACGGCGGACTTGTTGCCGTTGTAGGCGTCGTCGTAGCAGCAGCCGGGCGTGAAATGGATGGAGCCGGCGATCTTTTCGTCGAAGAGGATGTCCAGCATCGGCCTGGTCACATACGGATTGACGCCGATCGCGAACTCCCCGACATAGCGCGCGCCCTCGTCCGTGTCGAGCACGTCGTTGAGCGCCCGCGTGTTCGAGGAAGTCGCCTCGACGATGCGGCCGCCGCGAAAGACGAGGCGGACGTTTTCATGACGGACGCCGTTTTCCAGCGTGGGCGCGTTGAAGGTGATGACCCCTTCCGCGCTCCCGCGGACGGGCGCGGTGTACACCTCGCCGTCGGGAATGTTCATCTCCCCCGCGCACTTGACGGCGGGGATGCCCTTGACGGAGAAAGTCAGGTCCGTCCCCGCGGCGACGAGGCGGACCTTGTCCGCGCGCTCCATGCGCGCTTTCAGGGCGTCCATCGCGCGGCTCATCGCGGAATAGTCCAGCGTGCAGACGTCGAAATAGAATTTTTCAAACGCCTCGGTGGACATGCCCGCGTTCTGCGCCATCGCGGGGTTGGGGTAACGCAGCACCACCCACTTGGTCTTTTTGACCCGCGTCTCGTGGTGAACGGGGAAGGAATAGCTGCGGTCGAACACCTGCAGGTTCGCCGCGGGGACGTCCGAAAGCTCGAAGCTGTTGTCGCCGCCGCGGATGCCGATGTAGCAGTCCATGTCCTCCATGCGGTATTTGGCGTATTTGGCGCGCAGGCGGCAGTGCTCCCTGCCCGTTCCCAAAAGCAGCGCCCGCTCGACGCGCGGGTCGGTCATCTCCACGAACGGATAGCCGCCCGCCGCAAAGACGCGCTCCACGCAGGCGTTGACCGGCGCGGCGTCGACGCCGCGCGCCTCGATGAGGACCTTTTCCCCCTTTTGGCAGCGCACCGAATAGTTGACGAGCACGTCCGCCAGGCGATCGATCCTGTTGTCTTTCATGACTGTACCCTCCTTTTTATTGTGTGACGGCGCCGCCCCGCCCGCACGGCGGCGGGGAGCCGGCGCTTTTTCTCCTATTATTATAGCTCTGCGCAAAAAATATAGGAAGCAAATGAGAGAACTTTTTCAAATTATATTGCTTTTTGCGTGGTTTTGTTGTAAAATAGTACACGAAAAGAAAATTCATTCTTGGAGGATCATCAGTATGCCTTTGGTAACTTCTACCGAAATGTTCAAAAAAGCGTATGCCGGCGGTTACGCGATCGGCGCGTTCAACGTGAACAACATGGAAACCATTCAGGGTATCGTCGAAGCGGGCAAGGAGTGCAACTCTCCCCTCATCCTGCAGGTCTCTGCGGGCGCGAGAAAATACGCGAACCCCGTGTACCTGCGCCATCTCGTGCAGGCAGCCGTCGAAACGACCGGTCTGCCCATCGTCATGCACCTTGACCACGGCGCCGACTTCGAGTCCTGCAAGGCCGCGATCGAGGACGGCTTCACGTCCGTCATGATCGACGCTTCGCACCACTCCTTCAAAGAAAATATCGAGATCACCCGCAAGGTCGTCGAGTACGCGCATGACCGCGGCGTCGTCGTCGAGGCGGAGCTCGGCCAGCTCGCCGGCATCGAGGATGCCGTCAACGTCAAGGCGGAGGACGCCTGCTTCACCCAGCCCGACGAGGTCTGCGAATTCACCGAAAAGACGGGCTGCGACTCCCTCGCCATCGCCATCGGCACCAGCCACGGCGCTTATAAGTTCAAGCCCGGCCAGAAGCCGCAGCTGCGCTTCGATATCCTCGAAGAGGTCGGCAAGCGCCTGCCCGGCTTCCCGATCGTCCTGCACGGCGCTTCCTCCGTTCCGCAGGACCGCGTCGCCATCATCAACCAGTTCGGCGGCAAGATGCCCGACGCGATCGGCATCCCCGAAGAGATGCTGCGCCAGGCCGCTACGATGGCCGTGTGCAAGATCAACATCGACTCCGACCTGCGCGTCGCCTGCACCGCGGCGATCCGCAAGCACTTCGCGGAGCACCCCGACCACTTTGACCCCCGCCAGTATCTCGGCGATGCGCGCGCGGCCGTCAAGGAGATCGTCAAGCACAAGATCATCGACGTGCTCGGCAGCGAAAACAAGGCTTAACCCGCCCGCAGGGCAAGAAACAAGCCGACGGACAGTCCGTCGGCTTATTTTTTGCTCTTTTTGGTTTGAAGGGCCGCCCGCCGTCACTTCTGCCGGCGCCCGCCCCTCCCCTTGCGGAAGCGGAAATCGCAGAAGTCGTGCCCGTTGGCGAGCGTGCCGCCGCACTCGAAGAGGATCTGCGGCGAAAGGCCCGCAAAGGCGCGCGCCTCGTACTCGCAAAACACGGGGCAGAGCTCCGGGCAGCCGAACTTGCGGGTGATGTTGTAATAGAAGCAGCCCGCGATGCGGAAGGAAATGAGGGAGCCTTTCGTCTGCAGGCCCTCGCTCTTCCACCCGCGCGAAGGGAAGCGGTATTCGATAAAGTTTTTGATATTGCGGCGGAAGGCGTGGTACGGGAAGATCGGGCGCATCTGGCTCGCCAGCCGCTCGGCGCACTCCTCCGCCGCCTTTTCCGCCGCACTGCGGACGTGCCCGAGGGCGGCGTCCGTGCGGTAACCGAACGCGAGCAGCGTCTTATAATAGGCGATCACGGGATAGACCAGCCGCTGCAGCTGGCTCTCGTAGGTCGGGCTGTTCTGATAGTCGGTCGTGCAGACCAGTTCCGCCCAGAGTTTGACCGTGCGACGGAAGATGCGTCCCCCCTCCTCGTCGCCGAACGCACGGCACGCGTCGCGCTGCAAAAAGTATAAGTCTGTGTCCTCGTAGTTCATGGCAATCCCTTCTTGCAAAGACTTTTCTACTATGTATTATAATGCAAGCCGGCCGCTTTGTCAATATTTCCGAAAAACTTCCGCCACTCGCTTGACAAAATTTATCCCAGCCCTCATAATATCATTGAGGGCCGGAGCCGATCGGACCGATCGGGCTTTGCCCGCGCAGAATCATTAAAACGGGAGGTCTTTACAACATGGCAAAAGAATTGAAGGGCAGCAAGACGGAAGCAAACCTGCAGGCGGCTTTTGCGGGCGAATCGCAGGCGCGCAACAAGTACACCTACTACGCGAGCAAGGCCAAAAAGGACGGCTTCGTGCAGATCGCGGCGCTGTTTGAGGAGACGGCCAACAACGAGAAGGAGCACGCCAAGATCTGGTTCAAGCTGCTGCACGGCGGCAACGTCCCCTCGACGGAGGAAAACCTTATCGACGCGGCTGCCGGCGAGAACTACGAATGGACGGATATGTACGCGCGCTTCGCCCAAGAGGCGCGGGAAGAGGGGTTCGACCACATCGCCTTCCTGTTTGAAAAGGTCGGCGAGATCGAGCGCGAACACGAAAAGCGCTATCTTGCCCTGCTCGACAACGTGAAGAACGGGCTGGTGTTCTCGCGCGACGAGGACTGCGTCTGGCAGTGCTCCAACTGCGGGCATATCGTGATCGGCAAAAAGGCGCCCGAAGTCTGCCCCGTCTGCGCGCATCCGAAGGCTTACTTCCAGCTGCGCGCGGAGAACTATTGATCGGCCGCGGCGAGCGGACGGCAGGAGGAAGATGATGGACCCGAAAGCGTTCCGCACCCTGTCCTACGGCGTCTACGTCGTTTCGACCTGGGATCGAGGCCGCCCGACCGGCTGCACCGCCAACTGCGCCGTGCAGGTCACCGCGCAGCCCGCCGTGCTGATGGTCGGCATCCACAAGGACAACTACACCAACCGCTGCATCGCCGACTGCGGGCACTTTGCCGTGTCCGTACTGGCGGAGGATACCGACCCCGCCGTGATCGGCACCTTCGGGTTCCGCAGCGGAAAGGATACCGACAAATTTTCCGGCATCCCCTATGAGATCCGCAGCGCGCTGCCCGTCGTCAAAGACAGCTGCGCCTACATCGTCTGCCGCGTGACGCAGGCCGTCGATACCGCGACGCACACCCTGTTTTTGGGGGAAGTGATCGGCGCGGAGGCGACGGACGGCCGCCGGCCGATGACCTACGCCTATTACCACGAGGTCGTCAAAGGGCATACCGCCAAAAACGCCCCCACCTATCTCGCGGAAACGGACGGCTGAGCCGCAAGACAAGGCGCGCCGCGCGCGCCGGACAAAGAAGGTCGCGCCCCGATAAAGAAAGACGCGCCCCGACAAGAGACGGACACAGCCAAAACGCCCCGCAAGGCAGATCTGCCTTGCGGGGCGCCTTTTTCGGCACGGGAACGGGCCCGCGCCGCTCGCTGCGATCATTTCGCGTATTCGACGCCGCGGAATTCGCGGATGACGTTGACTTTGATCTG
>DXFD01000014.1 GCA_019114625.1 Candidatus Borkfalkia faecigallinarum
GAAGACGGCTCGGGCACGCGCAGCGCCTTCCTCGAACTCATCGGCGTCGAGGACGCGACGACCCTCGTCAATGCGGCGAACACCTCCAACTCCACCGGCGCGCTGATGGAATACGTCGCGGGCAACCCGCAGGCGATCGGCTACATCTCGCTCGGCTCTCTGGACGATTCCGTCAGCGCCGTCAAGATCGCCGGCGTCGAGGCGACGACCGACAACGTGCTCGCGGGTTCCTACACCCTTGCCCGTCCCTTCAACGTGATGTATCAGGAAGAGACGATGGAGTCCAACGACCTGCTCGCCGACTTCTTCACCTTCCTCAAGAGCTCCCAGGCGCACGACATCATCGTCAAAGAGGGCTATGTCAGCGGCCTCGCTTCCGCTCCTGAGTACAAGGTTCCCGAGACCCTGCCTACGACGGGTGAGATCGACGTCGCCGGCTCCACCTCCGTGCAGCCGCTCATGACGAAGCTCGCCGAGGCGTACACCGAGCTCCTCAATGCGGCGCTCGCGGAAACGACGGAAGAAGCCGAGTAATTCGGCGCACAGCCAACAAAAAAACAGAGATCGGCGGGTTGACGAGTGCAGCCCGCTTCTGCGTGTGCGAGGTGCAAAATGAAAAACAATCAAGTGCAGGCGGGGACGGGCGGCGCGGCAGCGGCGGCGATCCCGTCCGTGAACAGGGCGGCGGCCGCCCGCGAGATTTTGATGCGCATCCTGTTCGCCGTCGCGGCGGCCGTCTTTATCGTCGTGGTGCTGGTCATCTGCGTCTATCTGTTCGTCACCGCCGTGCCCACCATCACCGAGATCGGCTGGATCGACTTTCTGTTCGGCGACCGCTGGCTGCCCAGCGCCGGCTATTACGGCGTCGGCACGCTGGTCGTCGGCACGGCGTGCGCCACGGCGGGCGCGCTGGTCGTCGGCGTCCCCCTCGGGCTTCTGGTCGCCGTATTCATGGCGTTCTATTGCCCGAAGCCCTTATACAGCTTTTTGAAGCCGCTCACCAATATCTTAGCGGGCATCCCTTCCATCGTCTACGGCTATTTCGGCCTGCAGCTGATCGTCCCGATGATCCAGCAGATGTTCCATGCCGCCAGCGGCACGACGCTGCTGACGACGGCGATCGTGCTCGGCATCATGATCATGCCGACCATCATCTCCATCACGGAGAACTCGCTGCGCGCCGTGCCCAAGAGCTATTACGAGGGCACCATCGCCCTGGGCGCGACGAAGGAGCGCGCCATCTTCCGCACCATGTTCCCTGCGGCCAAGTCGGGCGTCATGACGTCCATCATTTTGGGCCTCGGCCGCGCCTTCGGCGAGACGGCCGCCGTCGTGTTCATCTGCGGCAACTCCGCGCAGTTCCCGACCAGTCTGCTCGACCCCATCCGCACCCTCTCTTCCAACATCGCGCTGGAAATGGGGTATGCGCGCCACCTGCACCGCGAGGCGCTCATCGCCTGCGCCGTCGTGCTGTTCGTGTTCATCCTGCTCATCACGCTGCTGGTCATGCTGCTTCGCAGGAAGGAGAAATAAGCCATGGCGAAAGAACTCGTATTAAAAGAAGGAGAAGTCGATGCGCGCGGCATCGTCCCCATCAACCGGCAGCGCTTTGCGGATAAGCTGCAAGCCTATCTGAAAAAGCCCTTTTCGTTCGCGCTGTTCCTGTTGATCTGCCTCGCCACGCTGATCACGGCGGCGATCGTCGTGTGGATCCTCGCGTATGTGCTCATCCGTGGCATCCCCAACCTCAAGCCCGAGCTGTTTGCGTGGCGCTGGACGTCGGACAATATGTCCATGATGCCCTCGCTGATCAACACGCTGTCCATTGCGGGCTTGTCGCTGCTCGTCGCGGGCGTCATCGGCATCTTCGCCGCCATCTTCATGGTGGAGTACGCCAAATCGACCAACATCTTCGTCAAGATCGTGCGCGTCGCGGCGGAGACGCTCTCGGGCATCCCGTCCATCGTCTTCGGCATCTTCGGCATGATCCTGTTCACCGACGCTTTCGGCTGGGGTCTCACCATCCTGGGCGGCTCGCTGACGATGGCGATGATGATCATGCCGCTGATCATGCGCACGACGGAGGAGGCGCTGCTCGCCGTTCCGGCATCCTTCCGCGAGGGCTCGTACGCCCTCGGCGCGGGCAAGCTGCGCACCATCTTCGTCATCATCCTCCCCTCGGCGATCCCGGGCATCATCTCGGGCGTCATCCTCGGCCTCGGCCGCGTCGTCGGCGAGACGATGGCGCTCGTCTTTACCGCCGGCTCCGCCTTCAACATCAAGCGCCCTGCGGGGCCCATGTCGCAGGGCTGCACGCTGACCGTGTATATGTATTCGATCATCAGCGAAAACCCGAGCGAATACGCCGGCGTCGCATGGGCGATCGCGGTCGTGCTCATCCTCCTCACCATCCTCATCAACGGCGCGGCGGAACTGATCGGCAATAAACTGAAAAAGGAGTATTAAACGGTGGATACGCAGAACACCATACAGGCAGGGCAGGCGTTCGACAAATTCAACGTCAAGGACCTCAACCTCTATTACGGCAACTTCCATGCCCTCAAAGGCATCTCCATGGACATCAAGGCGAACGAGATCACCGCTTTTATCGGCCCCTCCGGCTGCGGCAAGTCCACCTTTTTGAAGACGCTCAACCGCATGAACGACCTCATCGCCGACTGCAAGATCACGGGCGAGGTGCTCATCGACGGCGTCGACCTCTACGGCAAGGTGGACATCAACGTGCTCCGCAAGCGGGTCGGCATGGTCTTCCAGAAGCCCAATCCCTTCCCCATGAGCGTGTACGACAACATCGCCTACGGCCCGCGCACGCACGGCATCCGCAAGAAGGCGGACCTCGACGAGATCGTCGAGCGCTCCTTGCGCGCCGCCGCCATCTGGGACGAGCTCAAAGACCGGTTAAAGAAGTCCGCGCTCGGCCTGTCGGGCGGGCAGCAGCAGCGCCTGTGCATCGCGCGCACCCTCGCCGTCGAGCCCGAGGTCATCCTCATGGACGAGCCGACCTCCGCGCTCGACCCCATTTCCACGTCCAAGATCGAGGACCTCGCGCAGGAACTCAAGGAAAAGTACACCATCGTTATCGTCACGCACAACATGCAGCAGGCGGCGCGCATCTCGGACAAGACCGCGTTCTTCCTGCTCGGCGACCTCATCGAGTTCGGCGTCACGGACGATATCTTCGAGCGCCCGCGCGACAAGAGGACGGAAGACTACATCACCGGGAGGTTTGGTTGATACTATGACCAGGAAATTGTTTGAAGAGCAGATCGCGCAGCTCAAAGATCTGCTCGTGAAGATGGGCCAGCTGAATACCGAGGCGATCGCCGACGCGGTGACCGCGCTCGAGACGCAGGACGTCGAGCTCGCCAAAAAGACGAAGGCCGTCGAGTCGAAGGTGGACGAAAAGGAGCAGGAGATCGAGCGCCTCTGCCTCAAACTCATTTTGAAGCAGCAGCCCGTCGCCAGCGACCTGCTGTTCGTCACCTCCGCGATGAAGATGATCACGGATATGGAGCGCATCGCCGACCAGGCGGTGGACATCTCCGAGCTGGTCATCAAGATGAGCCGCCTTCCCTATGCCGAGAGCCTCGCCGAGATCCCGCAGATGGCCGACCGCGTGCAGGCGATGGTCCACAATGCGACCAAGTCCTTCGTCGACCGCGACGGCGAGCTCGCCAAGGCGGTCTGCCGTGCGGACGACGCCGTCGACGACCTGTTCGAAACGATCAAGCGCAAGCTGACGGGCATCGTCCACAAGAACATCGACGACGACGACAACGGCGAGCAGGCGCTCGACCTTTTGATGATCGCCAAATACCTCGAAAAGATCGGCGACCACGCGTCCAACATCGCCGAGTGGGTCATCTTCATGCTGACCGGGGAACATAAGAAATTGAACTAATGGTTCACGAAAAAAGTTTTAAGCCGATAAAACTTTTTTCCGTGATTTTTAGGGAGACACCGCCGTTCGCTTCGCTCGGCGGCGTTTTCTCCCTCGCCGCGCGATAGGGAAGGGCACACCTTTGATAAATCGCGCGGCTTCACCTTCTTCCCGCAAGCCTTGCGGCAAATGGGGGGAAAAATCCAAAAGTGTGATTTTGGATTTTTCGAGAAATTTTTGAAATAGGGTTCACAAAAAATGCGCCGAGCTGACGGCGCATTTTTTCGTGATCGGAGGGGAAACCCGCCGTTCGCATTGCTCGGCGGCCGGTTTCCCCTTTTTGCGGCATTTTTCAGGGCACGCTTTTGATAAATGCCGCCAATTCACCCCTTCCGCAAAAGCCGCAGGTATGCGGCAAATCGAGGGCGCTTAGCCAAAAGTGTGATTTTGGCACGCGCAGAGAGTTGGTTCGGAGAGTTTGTTTCGAGATGACGGCGCATTTTTTCGTGATTTTGAAGGAGACACCACCGCGCATTTTGTGCGGCGGGTGAAATTTCGCAAAAAAGGCGCAAACGGGCGGCGTTTCCTTGCCAAAGGGCGGCCCTTCCGTTTATAATAGACGAAAGGGGCGCGGGCTGCGCCCCGCAAGAAGGAAGGGAGCGACACGCATGAAAGAGAGGATGCTGTATATGCGCCGCGAGCCCGCCTCGAGCGCGGTCGTCATCTACCTGCTCGCGGCGGGGCTGGCGCTGCTGCCCACCCGCTGGCTGGGCGAGCTGTTTTTTCCCGATCGCGCCAACTACGCCTATATGCTGGGGGTCGGCGTCCTGCGGCTCGTCTTTTTCGGCGTGGTCGCGCTGCTCGCGCGGCAGATGGGGGTGCGCCGCGTCTGGCTGCCGGGCGGCAGCCGCGCCGATCGGCTGCTCTGCCTGCCCGCGCTGGTCATCGCCGTCAACAACTTCCCGCTCGTCGCCCTCTTCGCGGGCACGGCGGGCGTCACCGACCCCGTCGGCGCCCTGCTCTTCGCCGTCGAGTGTATCGGCGTCGGGCTGTTTGAAGAGGCCGCCTTCCGCGCGCTCATCTTCCCCTTCCTGCTGGGCAGGACGGGCACCGGCCGCCGCGGCAGGGTGATCGCCGTGCTCCTCTCTTCGGCAATGTTCGGCGCGCTGCACCTGGTCAACCTGCTGGGCGGGTTCAGCCTGGGCGTCTTTTTGCAGGTCGGCTATTCCTTCCTCATCGGCTGTATGCTCGCCGTGTGTATGTTCCGCGGCGCGGGCGCGCTCTACTGCGCCTTCGTCCACGCCCTGTTCAACTTCGGCGGCAACCTCGTCACCGGCGCGCGCGAGCTGGGCTTCGGCTCCTTTGCGGACATCTGGTGTACGGAGGAGGTGATCCTGACCGCCGTCGTCGGCGTCGCCGCCATCGCCTACTTCGTCTGGGCGCTGCTGACGGCGCGTCCGACGGCCGCCGACCGCTTCGCCGTGTTCCCGCCCGAACCGGGCACGCAAGCGCCGTCCGGGCAAGCGCCGAAGGATGCGTCCGCGCAGGTCCCGCCCGAAGCGGGGTCGCCGAGTTCGCCCGAAGCCGAGCCGACTTCATTTGAAGCGGGCCTGCAAGCGCCTCCGGAGGGCGGGATGGCCGAAAAGCGAACGAAGAACAAACGAAAATAAGGACGGATCACGGACGGGCGGACGCCCGTCTTTTTTCGTGCCGCGCGCACCGCCGCGGGCGGGGGCGCGGCACGTTTTGGGGCGGCGCGCACGTTTTGGGACGGCGCGCATTTTGAGGCGGGGCCCGCCGCGCGGCGGCCTGCCCGGCGGGGAAAGAAGCGGCTTTCGATCGCGCGGCGGCGCGGAGAAAGGCGCGGAGGAAGGCGCGGGAGGGCGCGCGGAGGGCCAAAGCGGCGCGGCGCTATGCGGAAAAATACGCCAGCAGCCGCCGCAGGATCGCCTCGTCCGCGATGTCCTCGACGGGCGCCAGGGCGTCGGGCGGGGCGGGGAAGCGTTCGGCGGTCGGCGGGGTCGGCCGTGCGGCGGGGCGTGCCCCGTTTTGTTCGCCCGCCCCGCCCGCCGCGGCGGGCGGGCGTTCTCCGTTTTCCGCCCCCTTGGCGGGCGGCGGAGGAGCGGTCGGCGCGGCGGCGGACAGCGCCCCGAGCAGCGGCAGCAGGGCGTCCGCCCCGTTTTGTTTGCCTGCCCCGTCCGTCTGTCCGTTCCCGCCCGCAAGCAGGGCGAGCAGCGGCAGCAGGGCGTCCGCTCCGTTTTGTTTGTTCGCCCCGCCCGTCTGTCCCTTCCCGCCCGCAAGCAGGGCAAGCAGCGCGGCAAGGGCGTCCGCCCCGCTTTGTTTGTTCGCCCCGCCCGTCTGCCCGTTCCCGCCCGCGAGCAGGGCAAGCAGCGGCAGCAGGGCGTCCGCCCCGTTTTGTTGGCCTGCCCCGCCCGCTCCGTTCGCGTCCGCGGCGGGCGGGGGCGCCCCGTCGGGCGGGCCGGCGGGGGAGCGCTTTCCCCCGAACAGGGCGAGCAGCGCGGGCAAAAGCGCATTGCGGTCGTTGGGCATGGTCACCTCCCGCGGCGCACCGGCGCGGCCCGCCGCATATACTGTTGCAGAAAGATTTTTTTCGGAGGTGCATCGTGCAGGATTTTCGTTCGTACGCGCAAGGCGGCAAAGGCGGGGAAGGCGGCAAAGGCGGAGGCAAGGGGAAGGACGGCATCCCCGCGGACGTCGCGGCGGCGGCCAAGGCGATGGCGGCGCTCGCGGAGGGGCGGGGCGAGGGGGAGCTGCTGCGCGCCATCTACAAGGAGGCGGAGCGCGGCCGCCGCGCCGGCACCCTCTCGGACGTCGACCTGGACAATTTTTTCGCCGCCGTCGCGCCCATGCTGGACGCCGCCAAGCGCAAAAAGTTAGAGCAGGTCGTCGCTAAATTGAAAAGGATGTGACTTCGCCCGCGCCCGCGCCCCCTTCGGGGCGCGGGCGCGGCTTTTCCCCGCCGCCGGCGTGCTCCCCGCGCTCCGTCCGCCCGTGTTGCCTTCGCGGGGGAAGGGGCGGGTCCCCTTTGCCGCGGGGCGGCGGGCGTCAGGGCGAGGCGGCGATCGCCCGCACCGCCCGCAAAAAGTCGGAAATTTCCCCCTCCGTATTGAATTCGGACAGGCTCGCCCGCACGAGCCCGGTGCGCAGGGTGCCCAGCGCCGCGTGCATCCGCGGCGCGCAGTGCAGCCCGCCCCGCACGGCGATGCCGTATTCGTCCGACAGCCGCTGCGCGAACAGCTCGGAGGAGAGCGCCTCACAGCCGAACGCCGCGATGCCGCACGCGTTCGCCTCCGAATACACGCGGATGCCCGGCACCGCGTGCAGCCCTTCCAGCAATGCGCCCGTCATCTCGTGCAGCCGCGCGGCGACGGCGGCGCGGCGGGGCAGCAGGTACAGCGCCCCCTCCGCCAGCGATGCCGCCGCCGGGCAGGAGAGGGTGCCCGCCTCCAGCCGCTCGGGGTAAAAGGGCGGCATATCCGGGTCGGCGCTGTCCGTGCCCGTTCCGCCGTAGGCATAGGGGAACAGCTCCGCCCGCGCCGAGAGCAGCAGCGCGCCGCTCCCCTGGATGCCGTGCAGCCCTTTGTGCCCCGCCGCCGCGAGCAGGTCGATCCCGTCCGCGCGCATCTGCACCGCCGTATGCCCGCACGCCTGCGCGCCGTCGCACACGGTCAGCACGCGCGCGGGCAGCAGCGCGCGCACCGCCGCGGGGTCGATGGCGGAGCCCGTCACGTTGGAGGCGAGGGTGAACACTGCCGCCGCCGTGTCCTTTTGCACCGCCGCCGCGATCGCCGCGGGAGAGACGCGCCCCGACTGCGGGCGGACGAGGGTGAGGCGGATGTACCCGTTTCGCTCCAAAAAGAGCAGCGGGCGCAGCACCGCGTTGTGTTCCGCCTCCGTGCTCACGACGTGCGGCGGCCGTTCGGGCGGGCCCTGCGGCGGGCGCAGCAGCCCGAACAGCGCGATGTTCAGCGCCTCCGTGCAGTTTTTGGTCAAAATGACCCGCTCGCTGCTCTCGCCGCCCAAAAACTCGCACAAAAGTTTGCGGCAGCGCAGGACGTTCTCCGCCAGCGCCACCGACAGCGCGTGCCCGCTCCGCCCCGGGTTGCCGCAGGGGCCCTCGATGCTCGCGCGCACCGCGCGCACCACGGCGTCCGGCTTGCGCCCGCCCGTCGCGGCGTTGTCAAAATAGATCATGGCCACCTCTTCCGCCTTTTTCCGCCCCGCCTGCGGCGGGGCGGCCGCCTTGTGCCGTTCGGCGCGCTCCCCGCTTTCGGCGGGGCGCGCCAAAAGGCGCGCCCGCTCATATACTGTACTATCATAGTATGCCGGGCGGGGCAAAAGTTTCCCGCGCGGCGGCGAGGGAGGAAGGATATGTGTGATTTTCTGGCTGTGTTCCGTTCGCGCGCGCAGGCGCTGGACTGCGCCGCGCGCCTGCGGCAGGGCGGCATCCGTGCGGCGGCCGTGTCCACCCCGCAGGAGACGGGCGCGGGGTGCGGCCTGTCCGTGCGCATCGGCGCGTACGACTTCGCGCAGGCCCGCCGCGTCATTTCCTGCTGCGGGTACGGCGCGCTGTTCGGGTATTTCCGCGTCGAGCGGCAGTGCGGGCGCACCTTTCTCACCCGCGTGGGCTGACCACGTCCGCGGGAGGGGAGGAAGGCGTCGGCGGGAGGAGAGGAAGGCGTCCGCGGCGAGAGGAGAGGAAGGCGTCCGCGGCGGCGAAAAAACCTTGTATTCGCGCGCGATTTGTGGTAAAATAGTGGCATGGAACGGGAACAGGCGCAGCGAGCGCTGCAAATTCTGGCAAACACATACCCGGACGCGCGCCCCGCGCTGCATTATCGGACGGCGTACGAGCTGCTGGTGGCGGTCATCCTCTCGGCGCAGTGCACCGACGAGCGGGTGAACAAAGTCACCGCCGAGCTCTTCCGCGAGCACAACACCCCGCAGGCCATGCTCGCGCTCACGCAGGAGCAGCTGGAAGGGTACATCTTTTCCTGCGGGCTGTACCGCAGCAAGGCGGCGCACATCCTCTCCGCCTCGCGCGATATTTTGGAAAAGTTCGGCGGACAGGTCCCCGCGGCCTTTGCCGACCTCAGATCCCTCGCGGGCGTCGGGCAGAAGACGGCGAACGTCGTTTCTTCCGTGTGGTTCGATAAGGACGCCATCGCGGTGGACACGCACGTCTTCCGCGTGAGCAACCGCCTCGGCCTCGCGCACGCGCGCACCCCCGCCGCGACGGAGGAGCAGCTCAAGGCGGTCATCCCGCAGGCGGACTGGTCCAAGGCGCACCACTGGCTCATCTGGCACGGGCGCCGCGTCTGCCACGCGCAAAAGCCCGCCTGCGGCGGCTGCCCGCTCGCGGCCGAGTGCGACTTCGCTCGGCAAGGCGAGCCGACCGCGCCCGCCGCGCGGCAACCCGCAAAAAATACGAAAACCGCGCCCGCCGCGCGGAACGGGCAAAACAAGTAAACCGCGCCCGACGCATAAGGCGGGCGCGCCGCCAAGCGGGCTTCCGAATGCGCCGCCAAGCGGGCTTCCGAATGCGCCGTAAAGCGCGCCCGCGGGCGGCATCTTCCCCAAAAAAACGCAAAACGGCGCGCCGATGGGGCGCGCAGAGGTAGGACATATGGCATCTCTCTTTACGGACAAGGTGAAGATCTTTGTCAAGTCGGGCGACGGCGGCGACGGGATGAACTCCTTCAAGAGCTTCAAGGGCTTCGCGAACGGCGGCCCGGACGGCGGCGACGGCGGCAAGGGCGGCGACGTGTACGTCGTCGGCGACAAGGACAAGAACGACCTCGTCGAGTTCCGCTTCGGCTCCCGTTTCAAGGCGGGCGACGGCGAGCGGGGCGGCACCAACAACTGCTTCGGCAAGGGGGGCGAGGACGTGGTCATCGCCCTGCCCCTCGGCACCCTCGTGCGCGACGCGGAGACGGGCAAGCTGCTGTGCGACGTGTACGCCGACGGCGAAAAGCACCTCATCGCCCGCGGCGGCAAGGGGGGCAAGGGCAACGTGCGCTTCACCACCTCCCGCCGCCACGCGCCGCACTTCGCGCAGAAGGGGCAAAAGACGCAGCCGCACGCCCTCATCCTCGAGCTGAAAGTCATCGCGGACGTGGGCATCATCGGCTTCCCCAATGTGGGCAAGAGCACGCTTTTATCCAAGATCAGCGCGGCCAAGCCCAAGATCGCGGGGTATCACTTCACCACCCTCTCGCCCAACCTCGGCGTCGTGCGCCGGTACGACAAGTCCTTCGTCGCGGCGGATATCCCCGGGCTGATCGAGGGCGCGGCGCAGGGCGCGGGGCTGGGGCATGACTTCCTGCGCCACATCGAGCGCACCCGTATGCTCGTGCACGTCGTGGATATTTCGGGCATGGAGGGGCGCGACCCCGTCGAGGACTTCGCCCGCATCAACGCGGAGCTTTGCGAGTACAGCGAAAAGCTCGCCGCGCTGCCGCAGATCGTCGCGCTCAACAAGTGCGACGCCTTCGGCGCGGAGGAGAATATCCCGCGCTTTCGCCGGAAGTACCCCTCTGTTCCCGTCTATCCCGTCACCGCGCTGCTCGGCGAGGGGACGAAGGAGCTGCTCGACGCCGTGTTCGAGCGGTTGGAGACCCTCCCCCCCGCCGAACCCATCCCCGCGGACGAGTTTGAGTACGAGGCGCCCGACGTCAACGAGTTTTTCGTCGAAAAGGACGAGGCGGAGAACGTCTGGTACGTCACGGGCGGGCTGGTGGATATGCTCGAACGCAACGTCGTGCTGTCCGACCCCGATTCGATGGCGTACTTCCAAAAGGTCCTCAAAGACAAGGGCGTCATCCGCGCGCTGCGCGAGGCGGGCGTGCAGGAGGAGGACACCGTCGTCGTCGGCGGCGTGGAGTTTGCGTTCAGAGAGTGATGGCTCGGAGATTTTGTTTCGAGCTGACGAAACAAAATCTTCCGATTGGGAGGGGAAACCCGAGCGGTTTTCCCCTCAGCGGCGCGCTTTTGGGTGCACGCCTTGGAGAATGCGCGCCGCTTTCACCCCATCCGTGAGCCTTGCGGCAACTTGGGGGAAAAAGGCAAAAGTGTGATTTTGCCTTTTTCGAGAGATTTGGTTCGGAGATTTTGTTTCGAGCTGACGAAACAAAATCTTCCG
>DXFD01000015.1 GCA_019114625.1 Candidatus Borkfalkia faecigallinarum
CGCGTCCTTGTTGAGCTTGCAGAACTCGTCCACCGAATGGACGAACTCGTCGATATTCGCCTTCTTGTTGATGGACTCGTCCGAATCGTCCTCGTACATGGCGAGGATGCCGCTGTCGTTGATGACGTCGCGGACCAGCTCGTCCGCGCCCTCCTCCGCGCCCTTGATGACCAGCTCTTTGAGCAGGGCGCCGAAGGCGCGCACCCGCTGCTTGGCGCCGGCGTTGAGGGGGAGCAGGTCGACGTCGAGCACGGCGTCGTACACGGAGAGGTCGTTGTCGGCGGCGTACGCCTCGAGCGTCTCCACCGTCTTGGCGCCGATGCCGCGCTTGGGGACGTTGACGATGCGGGTGACCGCCTCGCTGTCGAAGGGGTTGTTGACCACGCGCAGATAGGCGAGCAGGTCCTTGATCTCCTTGCGCTCGTAGAAGCGGAAGCCCCCGAACACCTTGTACGGGATGCCGTATTTGGCGAACTCCTGCTCGTACGGGCGGGTGAGCGCGTTGATGCGCATGAGCACGGCGATATCCGAAAAGCCGTAGCCCTGCCGCGTGAGGTCGGCGATGGTGCGCGCGGCGAAGAGCGCTTCGTCCGTCTCCGTCTCCGCCTGGTAGTACTTGGGCTCGGCGCCCTCGCCGTTGTCCGTCCAGAGCACTTTGTCCTTGCGGCGGCCGTTGTTGCGGATGACCGCGTTGGCGAGCTTGAGGATATTTTTGGTCGAGCGGTAGTTGCGCTCGAGCTTGTACACTTTGGCCCCGGGGAAATCCTTTTCAAACCCCAAGATGTTCTCGATCTCCGCGCCCCGCCAGCCGTAGATGCTCTGGTCGTCGTCGCCGACGACGAAGAGGTTGCCGTGCACCGCCGCGAGCAGCTTGACGATGGCGTACTGCACGCCGTTCGTGTCCTGGAACTCGTCCACATGGATGTAGCGGAAGCGGCCGGAGAGATATTCGAGCGCCTCCTTGTCCGCCTCGAGCAGGCGCAGCGTCTCGGTGAGCAGGTCGTCGAAATCGAGCGCGTTGTTCTTTTTGAGGTGGTCGCAGTAGGCGGCGTACACCCGCGCGATGTCGCCGATGCCCTTTTGCTCGGCGTTTTGTTCGGCGTACTCTTCCGGGCTTTGGCCGAGCATCTTGGCGTTGGCGATGTGGAATTTGATGTTTTTGAGCTGCTTTTCGTCCTCCAGCCCGCATTCGGCGAACGCCTTCTTGATGACGTTGGCGCGCTCCGTCTCGCTGTAGATGGAGAAGTTTTTTTGGAAGCCGCGGCGGTCGGCGAACTGGCGCAGGATGCGCACGCACATGCTGTGGATGGTGCACACCCACATGGAGGAAGCGCCGTCGATCATGGCGGAGAGGCGCTCCTTCATCTCGTTGGCGGCCTTGTTGGTGAAGGTGATGGCGAGGATGGAGGAGGGATAGACCCCCTTCTCCTCGACGAGGTAGGCGATGCGCGAAGTCAGAACGCGCGTCTTGCCGCTGCCCGCGCCCGCCAGCACGAGCACGGCGCCCTCGGTGTCCGTCACCGGTTTGATCTGCTCTTCGTTGAGTTTTGCAAGGATTTCGTCGATCATCGTAAAAAATTCCGCCGCGCGCGGGCACGCCCGCGCGCGGAAAAGTCCCCTTCCCGAAGTCGTTGTTTGTCTGTATTTATTATACCACATCCGCCGCCGTACGGCAAGCCTTTTGTTCGCCCGCTGGGGCGGCAAAAGGCGCCTCTGCGGCGCCTTTTCTCCCGCGGCCGTCCCCCGCCGCCGCTCTGCCCTTGTCCGCGCCGCCTTGTCCGCGGGCGCCGTTTCCGTTTTCCTCGCCGCGCCGCCTTGTCCGCGGGCGCCGTTCGTTTTGCCCGCCGTTTAGCCGCGGCCCTCGTACTCGCACTCCTTGCGGTAGCGCTCGAGCGCCTTCAGGTACCGCTCGGACAGCGTGAGGGTGTAGCGCTGCTTCTCTTCATAGGAAAGTTTGTCGAACACGGCGCGGTCGGTCAGGCGGCCGATCGCGTCGGAGACCTCTCCCTCCTTGACGAGGATGGCCTTGACCTTCTCGTAGAAGGCGTCGTCGTCGCCGCCCTTGATGGTGCAGGTGACCTTGCCCGCAAAGTAGTGCCCGGCGCGGCTCTCGCTGACGCCGGCGCGGCGGGCGCGCTCGCGCTCGTCCGCCCATTCGTCCTTGCAGTTTTCCCAAAAGCCGCTCTTTAACCGGTTTTTCGCCTCTTTCGCGATGCTTTTGAAACTTTTCGGCTGATTTTTCGACATAACGCCTCCGCAAACGACAAATTTCGAGCAAACAAAAAGCCCGCTATTTTTCAATAACAGGCTTTTGTGTTTCCGTTAGTTTTTCGAACTTCTCTTACGAGCAGCTTCCGACTTCTTCTTCTTGCGCACGGAAGGCTTTTCGTAATGCTCTTTCCGCCGAAGATCGCCGATAATGCCGTCGCGCGAGCACTTTCTCTTGAAACGGCGCAGTGCGCTGTCGATAGACTCGTTCTCTCCGACCCTGATCGTGGACATTCCTCTCTACCCTCCTTCGCCTGAAGCACTTAATCGAACATATTTATTTTAATATAAAGGGGCGCTTCTGTCAAGCCATTTCCGCGGCGTCGCGAAAAATTTTTTGGGCGCGGCAACATTTTCCTGTATGACAAAACGTCTGCTTCCTTGACAAACGCATGGGCAAAGGCTATAATGTTTTCGAAACGAAAGAGCCGATGCTCATTCCATCTTACGTTTCCCCGCCGACGGGCGGGCTACGGAGTTCTATCTATGGAAACGGAAACCAATCGGACCGCCGACGGCCGCGCCGCCGCGCGGCAGGCGGAAGCGGCTTTGCAGCAAAAGCTCGTCTGGCCCAACATCGCCATCCTCGTGATCGCGCTGACGGCGGGGCTTGCGCTGCTGTTCGGGCCGTGGCTGGACCTGCGCGTCAAGATCGACGCGCCGCTCGTGCAGGAAGTGCTGGAGACGGCCGACCTCGGCGACGATGCGGACATCGCGCAGTTCGTGCTCAAAGACGTGCAGGCGGAGGTGCGCGTCTCGCTGACCCCCGCCACCCTCCTGCAGGCGGGGACGGCATCCGACCGCGGCGGCCTGCGCGAGCTGGTCAACTACGCCCTGCGCGACGTGACCGAAACGGTCGCGCAGATCGGCAAGCAGGTGCTGCCCGCCGCGATCACGCTGGCGGTCGCCGAATCGATCACCCTGCCCGAGGGCATGAGTTACGAGGACCTGGACACGACCGTCTTTAACGAGACCATCGAGCTGTTGGACGAGCAGAAGCCGGAGGAGGCGAAGCAGTCCTTCCTGGCGGCGGTGGACACGTTCGCGAGCGAATCGCTGGATACGGAGATCGACGAGGAGACGCGCGCCGAGATCGAGGACATCTACGACGAAGCGATCGGCCTGATGACGGTGGACGGCGAATTTTCCTTTGCCCGCCTGCCCGACGCGGCGCAGGTGCTGCTGGATAAATATTCGGGCGGACAGGCGAGCCTGCCCGGCGTCCGCGCGCGCGGCGCGCGAGAATACACGGCCGGTTTTGCGGAAGGAGAGGCGGAGAGCGGCGACACGCTGCTCGAGATCCTCGAGGACCCCGGCCGCTATGTGGACGAACTGGACGACGAGACGGTCGCCCTGCTCATGCAGGGATGTCTGATCGCCGCCGTCGCGATGATTGCCCTGGCGTCCGTCTGGCTGATCCTCGCCCTCTTCGCCCTCGTGCACATCTTCACCCCCAACAAAAAGGTGGCGATGTGGTATGTGAAGCTGCTCGGGCTGCTGCCCTTCCTGCTGTTCGTGGCGCTGCCCCTCCTCGCGCTCGCCGTGCTGCCCGCTTTCGTGCCGTCCATGCCCGCCATCGCGGCGGCATTCCTCGGCATGACCGTCGTCGCGGCGGTGTGCTATGTGGCGCTGTGGCTGATCTCCATCTTCTGGTGCCACCCCATCCGCGAACGCATCGAGGCCGCGCGCGAAAAGCAAGCGTATGCCGCCCGCGAAGCGCGTGAAGCCAACTGAATTTTTGCCCATAACGAAGCAGCCCGCACCGATCGGTGCGGGCTGCTTTTTTGCCCTGCGTGCCTCTCCCCCGCCGACGGCGGGGATCTTTTGCGGGAGGGGTGTCACTTTTCGTCGAGGTCGAGATAGGCCACGGGGTCGATGCTCTCGCCGTCGAGCGTGACCGCAAAGTGCAGGTGCTCGCCCTCGTTGTACTCGTTGCCCATCGCGTCCGCCGCGGCGGACACGGTGCCGATCAGGTCGCCGCGCTCGATGCTGCCGCCCACGCGCAGGCTGTCCGCCACGTCGATGGACGCGTACTCGCTTTTCAGGCCGTTGCCGTGGTCGATGACGACCTTGCCGCCCTCGAGCAGGGTGTCGGTGATGCTCTCCACCCGCCCGCCGTACGCCGCCGTCACCGACGTGCCCGCAGGGGCCTTGAAGTCGACGCCCGTGTGCAGGTTGTAGCGGTCGAGCGTGGAGTTGTACCAGAAGGTGTACCCCGTGCCGACCGTCGCGCCCTGCACGGGCAGGGCGAAGATCACCTCGGTGCTGCCCGGCTCTTCCGGCTCGCCGTCCGCGTCGTCATCGTCGGACGGATCCTCCTCGACGGGGCCGCCCGGATCGTCCGCCACGCCCGGTTCGCGCGGGACGGTGAAGAATACCGTCAGCACGATCGCCGCCGCGACGAGCAGCGCGCCCGCCGCGATCAGCGCGGTGTACAGCGCCCTGCGCCTGACTTTGACCGGCGAATCTGCCGGGGTCTTGTGTTCGTTCATTGCAGTTCCTCCGCTGATTTTTTTGTTGTCTGTCCGATTTTTGACAGTCCGACGCTTTTTATACCTGCCTTTCCAAAAATTTTCGGAAAAGTCGGCGCAAAAGCTCAATACCCGCCGAAGATGAGCGGCGTGCCGACGGCGGCGCTCTCCCCCCGCACCGCGACGTGCAGGTTGACCCGCCGCCCGTCCAGCCACACCCCGCCGCCGAGCGCGGGCGCGCGGTAATAGTAGTTGACCACGTCCCCCACCCGCTCGGCAAAGAGCAGCGCCGCGCCGTACCGCTCGGCTTGGGCGAAGGCGTCCGCGGCGTCGGCGTAAAAGGCGCTCTCCCCCGTCCGATCGGCGAGGGACGCGCGGACGGCACCCGCCTCCGCCGCCGAGGCGGAATAGATGACCGCCTGCGAGGAGGCGGAGCGCGCATAGAAGAGGTAACTGTCCGCCCCCGCAAAGAGGGGCGCGCCGCCGAGAAGCCGGGGCAGGAGCAGCAGCGCCAGCGAGAGCAACGCCGCCAGGGACGCCGCCAAAAAACGTCGGATCATACAAAAAAACGCCTCCGTGATTGTTCGGAGACGTTTATCGCCTGTTTTTTGAACTTTTATACCGCGCGGCCCCTTTTGCGGCGGGATGCGCACGTTTTCTGCCGCCGCGCCGCCCGATGCAAGAGGAACGCCCGCCCGTACGGCCCGGCGGAAGGAACGCCCGCGGCTCCCGATGAAGGAAGAGCCTACTGTTTGCCCTTCTTCCCCAACGGGATATGCGCGCAGGCGTTGACGGTGAGGTCGGCGAAGTTGCCGGCGCGGTACTGCATCAGCCCCTCGGCGGCGATCATGGCGGCGTTGTCGGTGCAGTACTTCTTTTCGGGGAGGACGAGGCGGATGCCCGCGCGCGCGCAGCGCTCGGCCAGCAGGGCGCGCAGATAGCCGTTGGCGACGACGCCGCCGCCCGCGGCGACCGTCTTGCACCCCTTTTGCAGCGCCGCCTCCACCGCGCTGTCGGCGAGCACGCCGCACGCCGCGCTCTGGAAGGACGCCGCCACGTCCGCGCGCGGGATGCTCTCCCCTTTCTGCGCGCAGTTGTGGCAGTAGTTGATGACCGCCGTTTTGAGGCCGCTGTACGAAAAGTCGAACCCGTTCCCGCGGAACATCTTGGGGAAGGGGATGTTCGCTTCCCCCTCGCGCGCGAGCTTTTCCACGTTCGGGCCGCCGGGATAGGGCAGGCCGAGCACGCGGGCGGCCTTGTCGAACGCCTCGCCCGCGGCGTCGTCGCGCGTGGAGCCGAGGATCTCGGACTCGGTATAGGACTTCGTGTACAGCACGGCGGTATGCCCGCCCGAGGCGAGCAGGGTGATGAAAGGCGGCTCGAGCGAAGTGTCCGCCAGATACGCCGCCGCCATGTGGCCGCGGATGTGGTTGACCGCGATGAGCGGCACGCCCAGCGCGAAGGCGAACGACTTGGCAAAGGACAGCCCGACCAGGAGCGCGCCCAAAAGCCCCGCGCCGTAGGTGACGGCGACCGCGTCGATCTCTTCCTTTTCGATGCCCGCCTCGCGGACGGCGGCGAGCACCGCCTCGTCCACGACGTCGACGTGCGCGCGGGAGGCGATCTCCGGGACGACGCCGCCGTATTTGGCCTGCTCGGCGGCGGAAGAGCGCACGACGTTGGAAAGGATCGTGCGGCCGCGCAGGACGGCGGCGGCCGTCTCGTCGCACGAGCTTTCGATGCCCAGGATGACCGGCTCGGCGGCGCGGGGGCGCGCGGCGGCGCGTTCGGCATAAGTGTGCATATCTCTCTCCTTATTCTTCGGCGATGCGCCCCGTTCCTTCCCGAACGGCGGGCGCGCAGCCGCACTCGGCGGCGGGATGGCGGCGGGGGCGACCAAATCAATGCCCGCGCCGCACTCGGCGGCGGGATGGGCGGCAAGCCGCCCGAAGCGCGCGGCAGAGGGTGCGGCGCCCTCCGCCGCGATGGCGCGGCGCGCGGCAGGCGTGCCGCGCGCCGCTTCCCATACAGGATCTTACTTTTGCAGCCGCTCCTTGACGGCCTTCGGGATGCGGTCGTACACGACGACGCGCCCGTCCCCGCCGAACAGCTGTTCAAAGCCCGGCTTATACAACTCGTGGATGTACTCGGAAATGTAGAAACTGCCCGCGAAGTCGGACTCGTACAGCTCGCGCAGCAAATCAAAGTCGAGCGGGGCGGACGCGATGACGTCCTTGCGGAACACGGCGCAGGTGTTCGAGCGGGTGTCGCAGATGTCCAGCTCCTCCTCGACGCCCTCGCGGCGGCGCAGCAGCACGAGCGCGGGCAACGGGAGCGGCCCGTTCTGCCCCGCGAAGGTGACGGGGGTAAAGCCCTTCCAGCGGCGGTATTCGTCATAGATGCAGAGGACGGCGGCGCCGATCTCCCCGGCGGGGATGCGGCGGGGCAGCCCCGCGCGGCGATAGACGAAATCCTTGCCGCGGAAGCCGCAGCG
Organism: Candidatus Borkfalkia faecigallinarum; assembly: GCA_019114625.1. Taxonomy (GTDB): domain Bacteria; phylum Bacillota; class Clostridia; order Christensenellales; family Borkfalkiaceae; genus Borkfalkia; species Borkfalkia faecigallinarum. The sequence continues at coordinate 7,234 of DXFD01000015.1, forward strand.
CGCAAACACGGCGAACTGCGGGAGCACGGCGAGCAGGACCCCCGCCGCGGCGACGGCGGCGCCCAAGCCGACCGGCTCGACGCTGCAAGCCCCGAATACGCCGACGGCGGCAAGGATGCCGCCGAGAACGAGGAAGAGCGCCATGTCCGAGCGGCGCCGATATTTTTGGTAGTACCGTTTCATATCCTTTTGCACGCGGAGCCTCAGCTCTTTTTGAGGTAATCGATGATGAAGGGCTGGATGTCGCCGTCCATCACCGCCTGGATGTTGCCCGTCTCGCAGCCGGTGCGGTGGTCCTTGACGAGGGTGTACGGGCAGAATACGTACGAGCGGATCTGGCTGCCCCACTCGATCTTTTTGATCTCGCCCTTCAAGTTCTGTTCGTTGGCGAGGCGCTCGTTCTCTTTGAGTTCGATCAGCTTGGAGCGCAGCATCTTCATCGCCATCTCGCGGTTCTGGATCTGCGAACGCTCGTTCTGGCAGGAGACGACGATGCCCGTCGGGATATGCTGGATGCGGATGGCCGACTCCGTCTTGTTGATGTGCTGGCCGCCCGCGCCGGAAGAGCGGAAGGTGGTCACCTTCAGATCCTCGGGGCGGATCTCCACGTCCCCGTCGTCCTCGATCTCGGGCATGACCTCGAGCGCGGCGAAGGAGGTCTGGCGGCGTTTGTTCGCGTCGAAGGGGGAGATGCGCACCAGGCGGTGCACGCCGCTCTCCGCCTTGAGGTAGCCGTAGGCGTTTTCTCCCTCGATCTTGAAGTCGACGCTCTTGATGCCCGCCTCGTCGCCGTCTAAGCGGTCGAGCTCGGTCACCTTATAGCCGCTGCGCTCGGCGAAGCGCGTGTACATGCGGTAGAGCATGGAGACCCAATCGCAGCTTTCCGTGCCGCCCGCGCCCGCGTGCAGCGAGAGCAGCGCGTTGTAGCTGTCGTACTTGCCGCGCAGCAGCGAGCGGATGCGCATATCCTCAAGGTCGGCCTCCGCCGTCGCGAGCAGGCTGTCCAGCTCGGGGATGAGCTCCTCCTCGCCCGTCTCCTCGATGAGGTCGATGACCTCGTTCACCTCTTCGAGCGCCTTTTTGCCCTTGTCGTACGAGTCGACCTTGCCCTCGATGGCAGAGATCTCCCGCCCCAGCTTTGCAGAGCGCTCGAGGTCTTGCCAGACCTCCGGCTTTTCCTGCTCCACTTTCAGCTGCGCCAGCTGTTCGCGCAAAATATCGATGTCCAGCGCCTCTTTCGTCTCCGCAAGCGTGTCGGAGAGCAGCTTGGCGCGCATCCTGTAATCGTCTGCCTTAAACATAAACACCTCTCTAAGTCCTACGATTATACCATAAAGAGGAAGAGCTTGTCAATAAAAGTTCGCGGCGGGAACGCGGGCACGAATGCGGGCGCGCATTTTTCGCGCCCGAACGGCCTCTTTCATTGCAAAAAACAAGGAGCCGGGCCCGACTCCTGTTTTTCATGATAAGATCCTCCTTTTTTCTTCACCCGATAACGCACATGGACTCGGTCACATCGGTGACGAGCGCCTGATCGACCTTCGCGATCAATAAATATGTGACCACAGAATCATGTTCCAAAATACTATCCGGATACTCGACATACAGGATCAGTTTACTTCCCGCGACATCCATCCCTTCGATACGAAATTGCCCCGGGTCGGTGGATTTGTAAAAGCCGCACACGACATACGCCGTATCCTGAAAATCCTGACTTGTAAGCCCGCACAATACTTCCGCCGCCTCATGATCATAGATACCGCTTCCCGGATTTTCTTCATGGAAAAGCCCTCCGTAACCGTTGCGCGAACAAACGGCTTTCATTTCGGACAGCGAGCGGCACAGCGCAACAAAATCTTTGCCTTCATCGGCGCTTCCCACAAAAGTCTCTTCTAAAACGACTTCATATTCCTCCGAAGCGACGAGCCTGTCCGCAAAGAGAACGGCCGGATCGGCATCTTCGCGCGCGCATCCCGTCATGCCGAACAGCGCGGATAAGCATCCCAAAAATAACCACGCAAATCTGTAAACAATTTTTTTCATAACGATCTCCTCCCAAAACAAATATTCGAAGCACAAAAAAAGCACAAACAAAGCCTTAGCAAACTTTATTCGTGCTTATAACAAAAATTTATTCATTGGAGCTCACCTCCTTTTCAATTTTTTTCGCATTGTTTATGATAGAAAAGGCAAACACCCTCCTGCATGTTGTTTTTGTTCCCCTCTTTATCACGATTCTATTGTATCACCGCTGCCAATATCTGTCAATACTTATTTTTAAGTTCCATGCTTCGGCCGCAAAAAGCGGGAGGGCCGCAAAAAAGCGGGAGGGCCGCAAAAGCTCTCCCGCTCGATATTTTTCGATAAGACCGATCTATACCCGCCCTGCGCTCCCCAGCGCGGCGCGGAGCCGCCGGGCGAGGGACGCCGGCAGGTCCCGCCGCAGGCGGAAACGCCAATTCCCCTCCCCGACGGCAGGCGTATTCATGCGGGCCTCCCCCCCCAGCAGCAAAAGATCCTGCGCGGGCAGGACGGCGAGATTTGCCGCGCTCGCCCAGCAGAGGGAACACAGCGCCTTCGCCGCGCTTGCACGGCCGGAGATGCGGCCTTCCACCCCTTCCTGCTTCATCGCCGCGCGCAGGCGTGCCTTGACGCGGACAAATTCGTCCGCGGGGAGGCTCTTCATGAACCCGAGCGACGTGTCGTTGTCGTGCGTGCCCGTGTAGCAGACGCTGTTGACGGGAATGTTGTGCGGGAGATAGGGGTTGTCGGGGTTGCCGTCAAAGGCGAACTGCAAAATTTTCATCCCCGGGAAGCCGGAGCGGCGCAAAAGGCGCAGCACGCCCCCGTCCATCTGCCCGAGGTCCTCCGCGATGAAGGGGAGTTCGCCGAGCGCGCGTTCGGCCGCGGCAAACAGCTTCATGCCCGGGCCGCGCCGCCAGCAGCCGTGCTCGGCCGTCGCGGCGCCCGCCTCCACCTCGTAATAGCGGTCCAGCCCGCGGAAATGGTCGATGCGGACGACGTCGTACAGCGAGAAGGCGGCGCGGATGCGGCGGACCCACCAGGCGTACCCTTCCGCCGCGTGCGCCTTCCAGTCGTAGACGGGGTTGCCCCAAAGCTGGCCGGTCGCCGAAAAATAATCGGGCGGGACGCCCGCCACCCGCCGCGCGGTGCGGTTTTTGTTGAGTTTGAACAGGTGCGCATTCGCCCACACGTCCGCCGAATCGGCCGCGACGTAGAGGGGGATGTCGCCGATGAAGCGGATGCCCAGCCCGTTGACATAGGCGCGCAGATCCTCCCACTGGCGGCGGAATTCGTATTGCAGGAACAGCCAGAAGAGATATTCGCCGCGGTTTTCGGACAAAAAGCGTTCGAGGGCGGCGGGGTCGCGCAGGCGGTATTCCTTCTTCCAGCGGTCGAAGCTCGCCCCGCCGTGCGCCTCTTTGAGCGCCATGAACAGGGCATACTCGTGAAATTCTCCCCCCTCGACGAACGCCGCAAAGGCGGGATCGCGCACATCGAACCGCGAAAAGGCGCGGCGCAGCACGGCGAATTTGACGTTGTACAGGAAGCCGTAGTCGATGTCCCCGACGCGGCGCAGGGCGCGCACCTCGGCGGGGCGGAGCAGCCCCTCCGCGACGAGGCGCTCCACATCGAGCAGGTACGGGTTGCCCGAAGCGCCGAACACCGACTGATAGGGCGAATCGCCGTACCCCGTCTGCACGAGGGGCAGCACCTGCCAGTAGCGCACGCCGGCGGCGTGCAGGAAGTCGGCAAAGCGCCGCGCGCTCTCGCCCAGCGTGCCGATGCCGTACCCGCCCGGCAGCGAGGCGATGTGCAGCAGCACCCCCGCCGAACGCTGCGGGATGGTCGTGTTGGGAACTTCTTTCCTGCCATTTTGTGTCTTTCCGCGAATAGCCATCTTTCTCTCTCCAAAGAAACGGCGCCTTTTCCCGCGCCATCCCCCCTATTTTACCACAGGAAGCGCGGCCTTTCAAGATTTTTTTGAAAAAAGCTCCCCTGTTTTTTGCATTTTGAATTTTTTCCGCATTCCGCATAAAAATCGTTTGATTTTTCCGCAAAATATGCTATAATAATCAAGCTAAGTCGCTCGGGAGGAAGAATTTCTCCCACGGCGCCGCTTCGGCTTCGTGGCGCCGACCCGCCCGTTGCAAAGATCCCTGCGCGGAAAGGAAACCCTATACGCTACTGTGGTTCCGTCGCTTCGGCCGATCCGTCGCGGAGTTGAGCACACGGAAAGGAAACTGCATACGCTACTGTGGCTCAGTCGCTCCAGCTGATTCGTCGCGGAGATGACATAGCTTACAGAAATAGAATACGCTACTGTGGCTCAGTCGGTAGAGCAGCTGATTCGTAATCAGCAGGTCGCCGGTTCAAGTCCGGCCAGTAGCTCCATACTCGCCCCCGAATCAATCATTCGGGGGCATCGTTTTGGCCACTGCCCGGACTGTCGAAATGACGTGACGCGATCGCGCCTGCGGCGAACGATCGCTGTTCCGTCGCTCCGCTCCTTACAAGTCCGTCCGGTAGCTCCAAAAAAGAGAACACCCTTGCGGGTGTTTTCTGTTTTTGGTTTACGGGCGGGGTTTGGATCCGTCCGGCCGAAGATCAAACGGACGGGGTCCCCGAAAAAAGGCGCGCCCGCAGGACGGGCACGGGGCAAAAGCCCTGCAAACGCGGCCAAAAAGCCCCGCACGGCGGGGCGCGCCTTGCAGGGCTTTTACGATCTGTCCCGCGGCATCCGCCGACAGGCGGATGCGGGGCGAGGAGCTATGCCGCGGGGAAGCGTTCGACCAGGCGGCGGAAATTGGAGTTGCTGCCGACGGGGCCTCCGATGTCGTTGATCACGTTGTTGATCGTCGAAGTGCCGGAAGCGGAAAAGGAGCAGGTCACCATGTGGAGCATTTCGATCCCCTCGCCGGCGGGCGCCTCGATCGCGCTGTCGATGTCGAAGGAGTTGTCGTACTGCACGAGATAGACGCCCAGCCCGTACGCGCGGTGCGTCTGCACGCCGTCGTCCACTTTATAGCTCGCATAGCCGTTTTTGGTGCCGTTGTGCGAGAGATAGACGTCCTGCGAGGGGACGCGGTAGGGCGTTTCCGACTGGTACATGACCGTGAGCCCGTTCTCCCCCTTCCAATAGGTCTGGTACTGCTCGCAATGCTCCACCATCAGAGCGTAGCAGCGGACGTCGTCGCCGTTGACGAGCAGCCCCGTCTGCACGGGGTTGCCGTACGCCGTGACCGTGCCGTCCTCGCCGTATTCGTCCTCCCACGCCACGCCGCGCGAATGATCGGCGCGCCAGATCCAGAAGTTGTCCCCGATCGTGTCGTTTGCGTTGATCACCATCGCGGTGTCCGTCTCCGTGTGGACGTTCTCCACGCCGCCGATGCGCAGGAAGAGATCGCTCACGACGACGGGGCAATCCGCATACGAAATGCCGGGCGTCTCGCCGATGACGACCATGTTCTTGCAATACGCGCCCGCGTCGATGAGCAGGTTGGCGAGCCGCACGCCGCCGACGTCCCCCACCTTGACCGCGCCTTCCGCATTGGCGTCGCCGATCTTAAGGGTGGCGTACCCCATGCCGAGCACGACCGTGTCGTCCCAGTCAATGACGAGCGGCTCTTCCAGCAGATACTGCCCGGGCGTCAGGAGCAGATGCTTGCCGTCCGCGAGGGCGGCGTTGATCGAGGCGGCGGTGTCCGTGTCCGGATTCGCCACGTAAAAGTCGTCGAGCGGGATGCGCGTGCCCGCCTCCGCCTGCGTCCACGTCACGCCCGCCGTGCCTTCCGCGACGTCCGGGACAAAGACGGCATATTCGCCGTCGACGCAGGTCAGGAAGGGCTTTTCCGCGATCTTTTCCGTCTGCTCGATGACGGTGTAGCGGTTGCCGCTCTCCGACCACTTGGCCGCGGGGATATAGCCCTCGCAGCCGCTGAACACATAGTTATGCGAGTTGCCCGACCACGCGGCCCACTCGTCGTTGCGCGACATCCACTGCTGCTGCGTCCCCGCGCGGACGGTGCCGGACACGCGGCTGTTGGCGAGAAACCCGCCGGACGACCAGCCGGACGGCGTGGACAGCGCGAGGTCGCCGCGGATATCCACGCGGCGCATGCTCGTCGCCTGCGAGACCGCCCAGCGCACGACGGTGGCGCCGTTCCAGGGCGTGTCCGCATCGATCGCGACGTTTTCCACCCCCCGCCAGAAGGTGCAGGTCGAGTTGTCGTTGGAGAGGACCTTGTCGGAGACGTACAGGCCGCCGAGATGCACCTCCCCCGGCACGCTCCCCAGGCCCATCACGTTGGTGTAATAGCCGACCTTGACGCTCAATTCGCCATAGTCGCCGGGCAGGAACATCACGGCGAAGCGCTCGCTCGAAAACTGTCCGGTCGAGCCGGTCTCCAGCCGCGCGTGTTTGTCGTCGATGTGCCTTTGCACCGCCGCCATGTCGTCGCCCTCCGCCACGATGAGCGTTTCGTCCCCGAAGGCGCTCACGGGGTCGGCGATCGCCTCTTCCTCCCCCTCCCGCACGGCAGCGATGCGGAAATAGTCGTATGCGTGCCCGGACGGCTCGAACCGCTCCGCGCGCAGCAATTCCTCGTTGACCTTCTCGTATTCGCCGTACAGGCCGGGCGACGCGTAGACGTTGTACCCGTCCGCGTCGGCTTCTTCCCCCCAGCGGACGATCGCCTGCCCGTCGCGGACGTTGACGCGGACCTCGCCCGCCGCCAGCGCCTCGCCGGCAAATTCGTCGTCCGGCGCGCACGCCGCCAGGCAGAGCGCCGCCAGCGCGCACAAAAGCAGGATGCAGGCCAACACGGCCGCCCGTTTGATCTTCCCTTTCATCTCAGTCTCCTCTTTTTTCCGTAAAATCGTCTCTCCCGCGGCTGCGCCGCGCGGGGCTCACTCTCTTCCGCGGCTGCGCCGCGCGGGGTGTACTTTGTCCAGCGGCTGCGCCGCGCGGGGCTCACTCCGCCCCGTCCGACAGGTGCCGCTTGTAGATCGCCTCGAGCGTGGAGGCGTCGTCAAAGGTGTGCGGCGTGCAGTTGGACGTCTGCAAACAGGTGAATTTTTCGAGGATCTCCTCGTAGGAGTCGGTATCGGCGTTCACCTTGTTCTCGGCGACGTTCGGGACGTTGACCACGCCCCAGGACATATTCCCCCAGACCTTATACGTCCACGCCGTCCAATGCCAGCCCGACTTGTTCAGCAGCGCGAGCACATAATCCCAACGCTCGGGCGACTCGTAGTTGGTAAATTCCCCCATGTACAGCGGGACGCCGAACTCCTGCGCCTCCGCATCCGCGAGCTTGTTGTCCCAGCTTTGGCAATACCCGTCGTAATCGACGGTGTCCCCCGCGTAGTGGTGGAAGGAATACATGCAGTTTTCCCAGCCGTAGTCCTCCGGCGGCGGCAGGTTGCGGCCGCCCCAGCACGATTCGAAGATGACGATGTGCTCGTCGCCCGCGGCGCGGATGGCGTCGTAGGCGCGGTCGAAAAATTCCCAGTGCCGCTCGGACGTCTGGCCCGCCTTTTCGCCCGGTTCGTTGAGGATGTCGTATCCCGCGACGGCGGGGTTGTCCTTGAAGTGCAGCGCGATCTGTTCCCAGAGGCGGACGGTCAGGCTCATGAGCCGCTCGTCCGAATAGAAGGTCACGTCGCCGACGTCGTCGATGATCTGGCCGCTGTGATCCTGCCCGTTCTGCGAGCCGTACGCCCCGTGCAGATCGAGGATGGTATAGAGGCCGTACTCCGCCGCCTTGTCGACGAACGCCTCGAGCGCGGAGAAGTCGTACTCCTGCCCGGCGGCGTCGAGGTCGGTGACGGCGGGGAAGTCGACGTTCATATAGGTGAAGGGCAGGCGGATGACGTTCATGCCCATGTCCGCGCAGCGCGCGAAATCGGCGTCCGTCCACCAGTTCGAGCGGTACGCCGCCCACAGCTCCTTCGTCTTCTGCTCGCCGAAGCGTTTCAGGAAGGTCTGCGTGAGCGAGCGGTAGTCGTTGTCCGGCTGCGTGCCGTAGCTGAACCCGGTCATCCAATGCTCGGTGACGAACAGGCCGCCCGCGTTGACGCCGCGCAGGGTCACCTCGTACCCGGCGTCGTCATACACCTTGCCGGACTCGGCAAAGAGAGCGCGCATCTGCGTGTGAGCGGGCGGATCGTCCTCGGGCGCGCACGCCGCAAACAGGAGCGCGCCGCCGCACACCGCCGCACATAAAAAAATTGCGATCACTTTGAAAAAACGTCTGATTCCCATACTCACATTCTACCCGAAAGGGCCCCGCAAGTAAATACACGATTGCCCCGAAGCGTCCATTTATAAACCGTTCGCCCGATCGGTCTGTAAATAACCGTTAATCGAAATCTGTATCTTGCAAATGCGCACATCCTCGGCTATTATAGAATTGCTTGTTCAAAGCCGCAGCAGAACATCAAAAATTATTGGAGGTATTCAATGAAAGAACAACGTTTCAAGATCATTACGATCGTCTCGGTTGCCATCATCCTTGCGATCGTTCTGGCTCTGAATGTCGCAGTCGGGATCTTTTCGCCCCTGCTGGACAAGTTCGTCGTCGGCTACCAGGAAGGCGAATCTTCCGGCGCGGCGAGAGCGGAAGGCGTGGCGCTGTCCGAACAGATCCAGGCGGAAGGCACGGTCCTGGTGCAGAACAACGACAACGTGCTCCCGCTGAGCAAGGACGATGCGCCGCGCGTGAACGTGTTCGGCTGGGCGGTGACCGACTGGGTCATCAGCGGCTCCGGCTCGGGCCAGGTCAAGAGAGCGGGCGCGGTCGACCTGTTGGAAGCGCTCGAAGAATACGGCATCGAATACAACACCGAACTGACGGATATGTACGAGGGCTACCGCCCCAACCGCGAGTTCAGCATCGCCGGCAGCCACGCGGGCAGCGAGACGGGCGCCAACCCCGGTTCCAGCGGCTCGCTGCACAGCTTCAACTATGAGTTCAGCCGCCTCTACGAGCCGGACATCGAGGACCGCAACTACTATTCCGATTCGCTTTTGAGCAACGCGGAGAGCTATTCGGATACGGCGCTGGTCGTCATCGGCAGAGTTTCGGGCGAGAGCAACGACTCGCCGAAGGTGCAGTACAAGGACTGCTCGGGCAAGGGCAAGCCGAGCCCGCAGTACATCGACGAGACGCGCACCTATCTCGAGATCTCGACCGAGGAAGAGGCCCTGCTCGAATACGTCGGCGCGACGTATGAGAACGTGATCGTCCTCATCAACTCCCCCAACGTGATGGAGCTCGGCTTCATGGAGACCATCCCCGGCCTCGACGCCTGCCTGGTCGTCGCCACGACGGGTACCGCGGGCGCACGGGCGATCCCCAAGATCCTCTACGGCGACGTCTCCCCTTCCGGCCGCCTCGCCGACACCTTCGCGTACGACCTGTCCACCTCCTCGACCTACGTCGACACCGGTTCGGGCAACGATACGACCAACTTCTACACCAACGGCGCGGGCCTGTACCCCACCACCACCACCCACACGAACGGCAGCTCCGTCGTCCCCTATGAGGGCGTCGCCTACACCGATTACCGCGAGAGCGTCTATCTGGGCTACCGCTGGTACGAGACGGCGGACGAGGCGGGCTTCTGGGATTCCGACTTCGCCAAAAACCGGTGGGGCATCAGCAACGGCTATGAAGACGTCGTGCAGTACCCCTTCGGCTACGGCCTGTCCTACACCGAATTTGAATGGACGATCACCTACATGGAGATCCCCAACAACCAGTCCCTCTCCATCGACGACGTGATCAAAGTGGGCGTGACGGTCAAGAACGTCGGCGATGTGCCCGGTCAGGACGTCGTGCAGCTGTATTACAGCGCCCCCTACAACGAGATCGAAAAATCCTCCCTCGTCCTCGGCGCGTTCGGCAAGACGCAGAACGTCCTGCAGCCGGGCGATTCGGAATATGTGGAGCTGACGATGAAGGTCTCGGATATGGCGTCCTACGACTACGAGGGCTTCCTCGTCCCCGGCGGCGGCTATGTCCTCGAAGAGGGCGACTATACCCTCTCCCTGCGCTCGGATGCGCACACCCTCGCGAGCGAAAAGATCGTCGGCGGGTCGGGCAGCGTCCACAACGACGCGATCATCCACTACTCGGTCGGCGACGACACCAATTATATGCAGGATGAAGTGTACAACCGCTTCACCGGCGAGGGCACGACGGACGGCGTCGCCATCGACGGCAACAGCGACGGCTCGGCGGAGATCACCTATCTGACCCGCGCCGACTTTGAAGGCACCTTCCCCGCCGAACAGGGCGAAAACCGCGCGATGACCGAGGAGATCATGGCGCTCAACCTCTTCACCGAGGAGATGGCGGACGAATGGGCGGCGGAGCGCTCGGATGCGGAACCCGTCACCTTCGGCGACACTTCGCAGGGCGGGCTCGTGTACGAGAACGACCAGATCAACGACTACGGGATGCAGCTCGGCCTCGACTACGACGACCCCGAATGGGAAGAGCTGCTCAACCGCATCACCAAGCAGGAGATGCTCAGCCTCGTGCTCAGCTCTTACACCGAGACGCAGGCGATCCCCTCCATCGGCAAGCCCAAGACCAACGACTTCGACGGCCCCAACCAGCCGGGCAGCTTCTCCGACGGCATCACCGCCGAGGCGACGGGCTTCAGCTCCATCGTGCTCGCGCAGTCGTGGAACGACGAGCTCGCGTACAGCATGGGCTCCGCCTTCGCGACCGAATGCGTCAGCTACGGCATCCAGGGCCTGTACGGGCCGGGCGTGAACCTGCACCGTTCCCCCTTCGGCGGCAGAAACTACGAGTATTACTCGGAAGACCCGCTGATCTCGGGCATCATGTGCGCGAACTTCGTCGAAGCCGCCAAGAACAAGGGCGTGTTCTGCTACCTCAAGCACATCTGCCTCTATGAAACGGAAAGCGGCCGCGACGGCATGTACACCTGGCTGACCGAGCAGGCGCTGCGCGAGCTGTACCTGCGCCCGTTTGAACTCGCCGTCAAGGAAGGCGGCTCGACCGCGATCATGACCTCCTACGGCCGCATCGGCGCCGTCTGGACGGGCGCGAGCGAAGCGCTCCTGCAGGAAGTGATCACGGGCGAGTGGGGCTTCCGCGGCGCGTTCCTGACCGACTACTCCGACCACCCCGAATTTATGGATCCCGACGCGATGATCCGCGCGGGCGGCGACCTGTTCATGCGCGTGGGCGGCGGCTCCTTCGGTTATGAAACGGAATCCAACGCATTCGACCAGGCGCTGCGCGCCGCCACGAAGGACGTCGTCTATATGTGGCTGAACGCGCTGGCGACCAACGCGGACTACAACGCGAAGATCGAGAGCGGCGAGATCGTGGACAGCATCGTCATCCCGACCAGCCCGAAGCTGAACTTCCGCTGGTACATCCCCGTGCTCATCGCCGTTGACGTGATCGCCGTTGCCGGCTGCGCCGTCTGGCTGTTCTTCGCGCTCCGGAAAAAACCGGACCAAGAGTGACCGTCCGACCGGACCGGGGAGGCCTCCCCCGCGGAGCCGCCTCTCCCGCCCGGCCGCCCGAACGGATAAGGAAGCCCTCCGCTGCACCGGCAGCGGAGGGCTTTGCGTTGGGGGGCATCTTGGCGGATCCGCCGAACTTCGATCGCAGGGAGATGAGGGCAAGCCCCTTCATTCCCCGCTGCCGATCCCGGAAAGGTATCTTTCGGTAAACTCGCGCTCGCCGTCGGCGATCAGCGTGACGATATTGCTGGTCGTCGCGTCGAACAGCATCTTGTCAAACAGCGAATCGAGCAGGGTGTACAGCTCTTCGCGGGCGTGCGGCTCGCCCGAGCGCTTGCGCGCGTCGAACCCGTCGTAAAATTCCCGGATGTACGCCGCGTCCACGTTCTGAAATTCCGTATAGACCGCGCGCAGATGCGCCTCGTACGCCTCGTCCTCCCAGACGGAGAGGACGGGAAAGACGGGGACGCCCTGCCGGCTGCGCTCGCGGATGTTGTGCTCGACGACGGAAAAAGTACCTTCGCCCGCGTCCGGCCCGTATCCCATGAACTGCAAAAAGAGGAAGGCGCCCTCCGTCTGCGCGCTGTCGGCGCGGGAACTGACGGCAAAGACGGTGCCGCCCCAGACGGAGGAGCTGTTCACCCCTTCCGCCGAAGGCATCGGCACGAAGGCGATGCTGCCGTTCAAGCCGGGCTCCGCGGCGAGCGCCGTGGAGAGGCTGTCGCTCCGGCAGAAGGCGACGGCGATCTCGCCCGCCGCCATCGCCGCCGCCCAGTCCTCCACGCCGTATTGCGCGGAATGATCGATACAGCCCTCCAGCGACATCGAGCGCACCCAGCGCATCGCGTCGCCGAAGGCGTCGGTGTTGAGGACGAGCCGCCAATTCCCCGCCTCGTCGCGCTGTTCCAGCCGCTCGCTGCCGAAGTTGTAGACCATGTCCAGGAACAGCCTGCCGCAGTCGGCGTCGCCGGAGGGGATCATGGCGCCGTACGCCCCGCCGGACGTGTGCCGCACGACCGCTTCGGACGCGGCGAGAAGTTCGGAAAAGGTGTCCGGGTACAGCGGCTCGCCCTGCGCATCGTACAGGATGTAGCCGCCCTGCGCGTCCTGCCCGATGACGCCCGCCTCGCACAGCAGCGGCAGGTTGAGGACCATGCCCGCCGCGTACTGCTCGGCGGGGACGCCGTACACGCGGCCGCCGTCGGAGATCTCTTCCAGAAAGAAGGCGTCCGCCTTGTCCAGCCAGCCGAGCGCCTTTAACTCGGCGGAGACGTCCCGGATGTGCCCGTTGCGGTAAGCGCCGCGCGCGTAGGACGCGTCCATTTCAAAGAGGATGGGGAGTTGGCCGGACGCGAATTTGGCGACCGCCGTCTCCGGATCGTAGACGTACGGGGAGACCTCGATCTCGTACTGCGGATAGGCCTCCTCGAAGGCGGCGATGCGCTCCTCGTAAAATTCCGCGTCATAGACGGAGGAGCCCTGCCACATGCCGATCGCGATCCTGGTCTTGGGCGGGGCGCTCCCGCAAGAAGAAAGGACGGCGCAGGCACAGACGCAGAGTGCCGATATCGCCGCACACAGAGTAAACTTGATCGATTTTTTGGGCATCGGATTGAATTTTCTCCAAAAATGTGCTATAATCGTGGTAAGCTATGTTTCAGAAGACGAAAAAACGGTTTTATCGGACGTTGATGCTGATCGCGCTGCTGCTGGTCGTCCTGATCGTCGCGCCGAGCATCTTCCTGTTCACCAATATTTTTTATTCGACCTACGAATCGATGGCGAAAAACCAGCTGGACCGCGGCATCTCGGCGGGGCGCATGTTCGTCGACTCGATCATGTCCACGACGGACAACCTCGCGCTCAACCGGCAGCTCATCGAGACGCTGGACGGGACGCGGTCGGGCTCGCTCGCGCCCCTTCTGGACTCCACCTGCACCTATTCGCTCGACATCGCCGCCATCACCGTGTACGGCGAAAACGGCGCCGTCTATACCTCGTCCGGCGTGACCAACCCGCCGAGCGCGGCGGAGCTGGCATCGCTCGCCGACATCGCCGAATTTTTCGCGGATGAGGACGCGGACGAATACGTCTCGCTGCGCACGTCCGCGATCATCAAGGCGTACGACAACGCCCCCTACGACGCGCGGGCGGGGATCATCAGCTACTGCCGCAAGGTCTATGCCGAGGACGGCTCCTTGCTCGGCTGCATCTTTGCGGATATCTTCCCGCACGAGCTGTTCGAGCGCTTCAACATGACGGACGGCGGGGCGGACGGGAGCGTGATCCTGATCGCCTTCGGCGGCGGCCACTTCTCCTCCGAAGGCGGGGAGGCGGCGCAGGAATATCTGCGCGCCGAGGCGGATACGTCCGTCGGCGGGCGGCTGGTCATCGCCAGCACCCGCAACTTTTACGGCGGGACCATCCGCGCCGCCGTGCCACTCGCCCCGTTTTATCAGAATACCCTGCTCATCGCGGCGATCATCCTGCTGTGCGGCGGGGCGCTGCTGTACGCGGCGCATTGGATCGCGCGCATCGCCGCCGACTGGGTGACCAACCGCCTGAACGGGCTGCTGCAGCAGATGATCGAATCCTCCCGCAAGATCAACAGCCTGTGACCGCGGGCGCGCCTGACGGTCAGATTTATGACCGCGGAAACGCTTTCGGGGCGAGGTCGGCAGACGTGCGGCCGCAGACGCGCTCGACGGGCGAACGCGCGGCCTCAGACGCGCTTTTGGATGCGGATGGTGACCTTTGTGCCCTCGCCCTTGCGCGAGAACACTTCCAGCCCGTACGCCTCCCCATACTCGAGCTTGATCCGCTCGTTGACGTTTTTCAGTCCGAACCCGCTGAGGTCGGACTTTTTCTTATGCGTGACCGTGTCGTCGCTGACGTCGAAGCCGATGCCGTCGTCCTCGACTTCGAACACGATATCCCCGCCGACCAGCTTGGTGCGGATGATCAGATGGCCCTTGCGGTCCTCGAAGGCGTACTTGACGGCGTTCTCCACGATGGGCTGCAGGATCAGTTTGAGCGTCGAATAGTTGAGGAGGCTCTCGTCCGTCTCGAAGCGCACGTCCACCCTGTCCGGGAAGCGGATCTTGTCGATCTCCAAAAAGTGCGCGGTCAGCTCGAGCTCCTCGCCGACCGTGATGAACTTGTCCCCCTTGTGCAGCGAGAGGCGGAAAAATTTGGCGAGGTTGACGGCCAGCTTCTCGATCTCCGGCTCCTTTTTCAGGCGCGCCATCCAGGAGACGGCGTCCAGCGTGTTGTACAGGAAGTGCGGGTTGATCTGCATCTGCAGCGCTTCCAGCTCGAGCTGGCGCTGCACCTCGGCGTCCTCGCGGTTTTTCTGGATGAGGCGGAAGAGGTGGGTGATCACCTCGTCGTACTTCTCTTCCAGCATATACAGCTCGTCCCCCTCGTCCGGCTTCCACAGCCCCTTCCTGCCCGTGCGGATGGTCTCCTCGATGTTCGCGTTGAGTTCGGCGATCGGCTTGGAGAGCTTTTTGGCGCGCAGGACGGCGACGAGCACGCCGACCAGAAAGACGGTGACCATGATGCCGACCAGCAGCCAGGTCAGAAGGTCGAACGTACCGTAATAATGGCCGTAATCGAGGATGCTGACGAGGTAATATTCCCCGCCGTACCGCTCGTTCAGCCGCTGCATCGGGCCGACGTTGACGATCTTCTTCTCGTCGCCCATCTGCAGCGTGCGGAGGCTCGACCCGCCGTCCAGCTCGTAGATATTTTCATAAAAATACAATTTTCCCACGTAGTCCTGATCGACGTGGGAAAAGACATAGCCGTCCTTGCGGATGATATAGGAATACCCCTCCTCCGTACCGAACCCGGTCAGGTAGTAGGAGATCGCCGTTTCGGGCATGAAAAAGACGAAGCAGCCCTTCGTTTCGGTCACGCTGTTGTCCAGACAGATGACGAAGGCGTGGCAGCCGCTCGCATAGCCGCCGACGACGACGCGGTTTTTGTTCTGCTCCGCCGCCAGAAAGACCTCCGCCGCGGGCGCGGCGTAGCCGTTGACGGAGAGATAGCCGCCCTCGTCCTGCCAGCCGACGTCGCTGAACGTATCCGACTGGGCGAGCGTGGCGAGATCTTTGAGCGCGCGCATCCGCACGGCGTAGCCGTTGTCGCTGTTCAGATCTTGCAGCGCGTCCGCGTTGGTGTCGCGGACGATGCGCGCATAGGCGTAAGCGACCTCGTCGATCGCGGCGACGACGTTCGAATCCACGTCGCCGTGATAGGCGTCGAGGTTGTCGCCGATGTAGCCGCGCATGGACGAGGTCATGGAGAGCTGTACGACGGCGAGCATGACGGCGAAGATGCCCGTCAGCACCGCGGTGAACAGCAGGATGAATTTCGTGCTCAGTTTAGCTTTCTTCATGGATCAAATCGATATATTCGCTCGGCGTGATCCCGACCCGCTCCTTGAATACCTGGCCGAAATACCGCCCGTCCGCAAACCCGACCGCCGCAGCGATCTCGTTGATGCGCATCTTGCCCTGCGCGAGCAGTTCTTTCGCCTTCGCGATCCTGTAATAGGTGAGGCACTCGTTGAAGGTGGCGCCCGTCTCCTCTTTGAATTCGTGCATCAGGTGGCTTTCGGAGATGAAGAGCTTGTCCGCCGCCCACTTGACCGTGATCTTTTCCGAATAATGCGCGACGATGAGCGCGAGCGCGTCTTCGGCGATCTTTTTCAGCTTCTTGCCGCCGCGCATCCCCGCCTCCGCAAAGGAGAACACGCCGCCCACTTCGAACACGGGCGAGGCGGCGGCCTTCGCCTGCGCCGCGGCCGTGCACAGGTCGGCGTCCGCGCCGAACGCGCCGCTCAGCCCGACGCAGGCGAAGGAAGCGTTCTTCCCGCATTCGCCGTACAGCCGCTCGGCACACTCGCGCAGCGCGTCCGCGTCGGTCAGGCCGGTCACGATGATGAATTTTTCCCGCGAGCAATCGCCCACCGCCTTAAAATTGTCCAGCGCGCGCAGCAGGGCGCGGTACAGTTCCTCGAACGCCGCGTCGAGCATGCGCAGCGCCTTCCCGTAGAGGACGGTGCCCGAACGGGGCAGGGAAATGTTGAGCACGGAGAGCTGGTCGCGCAGGGAGCGGTCGTCCACCCCCTCCTCCAGTTTGCGGAAATAGATCTCTTTGATGTACGCCGCGCCCGAGGAGAGGCTCTGCAGGGCGTTGCTCTTTTTGCGGCGCTCTTCCAGCACCGTGATGGTCTCCGCCGCCTTGCGGGTGAGCAGGTCGTTCTCTTCCGGCTTCAGCACATAGCCGGAGACGCCGTACTCCATCGCCTTGCGGACGTACTCGAAGTCGCTGTACCCGCTGTAAAAGATGACGGCGCCGTCAAAATTCATCTCCGCGAGCTTTTCCGCCATCGCCAGCCCGTCCATGACGGGCATGCGCACGTCGGAAATGATCAGGTCGGGGCGGCAGCGCTCGACCTCGGCGATCGCCTGCCTGCCGTTCTCGCACTCGGCGACGATCTCCGCGTCCAGCACGGACCAGTCGACCGTCTCCCGCAGCCCCCTGCGCACCAGATATTCGTCATCGACAATCAGTATTTTATATTTCGCCGCCATAGAGCCCCCCGGACGTCCTCCCGATCACAGATCTCTTCGCCTTCTTTTGCGGAAACGCTCCGCAAAGATCAGACCGCGCTCACCCCGACGGGGGTGAGGAAGATCTTGAAGATCGCCTGCGGCATGACGGCGCTGATCAGGTGGAACACCTCCGGGCGGCTCTCCTTGCAGCCGCCGGAAAGCCAGCGCAGGATGAGGTCGGTCACGTTCGCGCAGTACAGGCGGATGGCGAGGGTATTCATCGCCGCGTCCGGTTCGCCGCCGCAGTTGCGGACAAAAAATTCCGCAAGCAGGCGGTTGAAATAGTTTTTGGGCGAGTTGATGTCCTCGGAGTCGAACGCGTGCAGGATGACCTTGTCGTGCTTTTCAAAGACGGCGAGGCACTGCATGATCAGCTCTTCCCAGTTCTTGCTCTCTTCCGGGATGCCGCCGTAGATGTAGTTATGCAGGCTCTGGCAGCACAGATGGTACTTGTCGATGTAATGCTTATAAAACGTACCCTTGCAGGAGCCCACCTCTTCGATAATTTCCGCTACGGTGATGCTGTCGATGCCCTTGCGCTCCAAGAGCGCGAGCATACCCTGTTCAAAGTATTTTTTCATGTTCATGATCACACCTTCCTGCCCGAGCGCGCGGCACGGCGGCGCGGGGTCTTTTCTTGGGTGCATTGTAACACACATTCCCCCGTTTGTCTATATGTAAAGACAAAGTGTGCATACTTTTCGACAGTTGCAACAGTTTTACCATACTCCTGCACGATCTCCGGTCATTTTTAGACTGCTTTTGCCGAATGTCCTCTTTCTCCCCCCTTTTGTCCGATCTGTCTGCCCCGCCCCCGACACAAACGGGCATAATTGCGGCACGATCTGTAATGCCCCGCGCGCGGGGCAGCGGCAAGCCCGCGCCCGCCGCGGCGGCGCGGCGGGCAGGCTACGTCTTATAAATATAGACAACGTCCATATTCGGGGCGCCGTAGGCGAGCGCTTCGATCGAAAGGACGTTCTCCCCCGCGCGCAGCGGACAGCCGGAAACGGTGACCGCCTTCCACGCGTAATAGTTGGCGGGAGAGTCGACTTCGAGCACCAGTTCGTCCAGGCGGACGGCGACGCCGTTGACCTCGACGCGGATCTTGTCCTGCAAGTCGCGCGTGGCGACGTTGCCGCCGACCTCCGCGTCGAAATAGGCGCTCGCCAGCATGAACACGATGTCGGCGTCCGCCGCCTCCTCGCAGGTGAACCGCCAGGTGATCGTGTTGCCGGGCACGGCGAAGTTGCCGATCGCCGAGTTGTTGCTCGCCGGCTTGCCGGTGTTCTCGAAGATGTGCACCTCGATCAGCTCCACCCCCTCGCGCGAGGAGACGCTGTCGCCCAGATCCGCCTCCTCCGCCTCGAGGATGAGATCGGGCACAGCGAACCCTTCCGCGCCCTCCTCGCGGTTCTTCAGATAATCGTACGCGGGGACGATGGCGCTGTCGTACGCGCGGGGGACGGAAGCGGGCGTATAGGCCTGCACGGCGACGAGGCGCACCCCCTCCGCCGCGGAGAAGGCGACCTCGTTGCGCAGCTCGCGCAGGGGCACGCCGTGCAGCACGATCGTGTTGACGCCCTTTTCCAGCTCGATCCCGCCCGGGTTGACCGTCCCGCCGTTGACCGAGATCTCCGGCAAAAGCGCCGCGTCGGAGACGGCGGCGTCCGCCTCCACGGTCAGAACGTAATCGGCGCGCGCGGCGGACGTGCCCGCATACAGCGTGAACGTGCTCCCCGCGGCGAAGTCGAGCGCATACGCATAGCCGCCCGTGTACGCCCCGACGGAGACGTCGTTGATATCGTAGTGCAGGACGGTGTCCACGCGCACGCCGTCCGTATAAATTTTCAGAACGTCGGTGTTCGGCATCGTGACTCTGCCGCCGCCCTCCTTCGGGCCGATCTCGATGACGCTGTGCGCGGACAGAGCGACGTCCTTGATCACGACGTACCGCCACTCGAAATAGCTGTGCTCGTCAAAGCCGGGGAACGCCACATAGGAAAAGTCGACCTCCTCCCCGTCGATCGTGCAGTAGACGTAGTCGCTCATCGGGTTGAGCTCGGCGATCCCCTCCTCCGAATATAGGACGTTGGACATGCGGAACACGAGGTCCGCCACGCACGGCTGTTCGGGCTCGAGCTCGAAGCGGATATAGTTGCCGATCTTGGAGATGTTTTCGACCAGTTTGCCGCCGCTCGGGTCGTTGCTGCTGCCGTCGTCGACCTTGATATAGGAAGTGCCGTTGTTCAGGCCGCCGTCGATGCAGACGTACGCCTGTTCCGCCTCGTAGATATACTCGTCGGGGCGGGTGGTGAACTCCCCTTCCGCGAAAAAGACCTCGCCGAAGTATTTGGAATCGGGCTTGTTCGCCGTGCGCTTGTCCCCGCAGCGCTCGCAGACGGCGACCATCTGCCCCAGCTCGCCGTCATAGTGATAATCGCCGTACTGGTGGCCGAGCGGCAGGATGGGGCTGCTCTCGTAGGAATAGCCGCATTCGTCGCACGTCTTATAGGTGTAGCCCGCCTCCGTGCAGGTCGCGGGCTCCTGCGTATTTTTCCAATAATGGGTGTGCTCGGCGATCTCCCCGTCGGAAGAGAGCACGGCCATGTAATCGACGTTGACGAGGGCGGTGTCGGCGAGGGCGGTCAGAACGACCATGTTGATGCCCGCCGAGACGGCGTACGTCCCCAGCGAGATCTCCTGCCAATAGTCGCTGTACTGCGTGCCTTCGGCGATCTCCATCGCCGGGACGCGGACCGCCGTCCCGTTTATGGCTAAGGAAAAGGCTTTGCCTTCGCCGAAGGCGAAGGCAGCCGAATTCGGCTGCGCGTTGGCAAGCGCGACGCGGATCTCGCAGCGGGCGGACCGCTGCGCCGTAAAGAACCAGGTGACCGAGCTGCCCGCATACAGGCTGCCGACGTATTTGCCGCCGCTCGTGATGTTCTCGCTGCGGCTGTTGGCGCGGACGACCTCCGCCCGCTCCTCGCCGTATTCGGGCAGGATGACGGCGTTTTCCGCCTCCAATACGCAGCGGGACGCCGCGTCACATGCGCTCAGCACCCCCAACCCCGCCGCCGAAAGCGCCAGCGCCAGAACCAGGCTGAGCAAGCGTTTGAACTGCATAAGACCTCCCCGCGCGCCCGCCCGCGCCGCCCGCCGCTCCGGCGGGCGGCCGCAAGGCCCGTACGCCCGCCGGAGCGGGGGTGCCGCGCGCAAAATAATACGGCCGCGGACAAATTGTCCGCGACCGTATTATACACTAAGAAATCGGATTTGTAAAGTGTCTTCGAAAATTTCACAAAAGCGTGGCGCATCCTGCGCAGGGGGGACGCCCGCGGGCGCCCCCTGCCCGGGATAAAATCGGTACACCTTCTCTTCCGTCCGATCGCTCGTTAAGCAGCCGCTTCGACGTAGATGGAGACCAGCTGCGTGCCCCAGCCCGTGAACACGCCCAGGCGATACTGCACGGCCGTGTCGCCGATCGTGCCCGCGACGGTCGCCTCCGTGTCGATGTTGGCGGAGGTCAGGTTGGAACCGGTATTGCCGTCCAGGCTGAAGTGGGAGAAGAGGACTTCGCCGACCGCGTTCTCGCGCGCGGAGAGGTCGAGGTAGATCGTCCACTCGCCGCCTTCCGCCGTCACGAAGATGGTCGCCGCGCCGTCCTCGCCGCCGAGGGAGAGGACTGTCGGGCTGCCCCAGTCGCTGTTGGTGGAGCCGGAGCCGCCGTCCGCGTTGTTCTGGATGTCCGCATACAGATCCTGCGTCAGATACGCGATGACGTCGTCGGGGGTGCCGAGCTCGGCAATGTACGTGCCCCGGATGGCGAGGCAGGGCTTGCCTTCATACGTGGCGAGGGTGACGCCCTCCGTCTTGACCGCCTCGTTCTGCGCGCGGTAGACGATGCCGCCCCACTTGCCGAGGCCGACATAGGAGACCCGCGTGCCGTCCACGTTGGAGATGCGCAGCGCCTTCTGGTTTTCGATCAGGCCGATGTTGACCGTCTCGAGGTCGGTGTTGATGCAGCCGGCGTTGAGCAGGTTGCCGTCGCCGTCTTTATAGAGGACGGTGGGATCGGACTCGGACTCGACGATGCTGAAGTGGCAGTAGCCGTCCGTCTCGAGGCTGTAATTCGCAAAGTTGAAGGTCACGCTGTAAGTGCCGTCCGCCGCGATGACGCAATACTGCACGTCGCTGGGGGAGACGCAGCCCTCGAAGTCGATGCGAACGGTCTTGCCCGCCCAGTCTTCGGCGTCGACCTTGCCGTCGATGGTCAGGACGGCGTTGCCCTCCGCATCCTGCGAGCCTGTCAGCGTGTATTCGTTCATGAAGTAGTTGGAGTACAGCGCCTTGAGCAGGCCGTTGTAGGTGGCAAAGCTATACGAGAAGTCGCCGACGACGATGATCTGCTCGGTATCGACGAAGTCTTCGGGATAGTCGGAGAGCAGGATCTCCTGCGTTTCGGCGCTTTCGCCCTCGCCCGCGACGAACTTGATGTCCATCCACTTGCCGAGGTATTCCGCCTCGACCAGCTTGCGCATGTCGAATTTCAGTTCAAACGGGTCGCCGCGCTTGGTGTTCTCGTCGCCGACGGTGTCCCCCTTGAGCTCGACCATGTCGTTGCCTTCATACAGATACAGGTACGCGGTCTGCGCGGCGCGGAAGGTGCCGGAGATGACCAGGTACGGGACGTCGCCGTCCACTTCGTAATAGATGGATTCGAGCGCCAGCAGGACGGGCTTGTAGCTCGCGGTGTAGACGACGCTGGACTCGTTGTCCGCGGCGATCTCGGTCGCGCCGTTGCTCCAGCCGGTGAAGATGTAGTCGCCCTCGGTGCCCCTCGACCACTGTTCGGCGGTCGGCAGCGCGACGTTTTCGGTCAGGGACGCGTACGAGAACGCGATGACGTCCGCGTCATCGGACGAGATCATGTGCAGTTCGTCGTTCGCTTCGAGCGCCGCGACGTAGTCCGCCGCGATCTCGCCGCCGTTCGGATCGATCGTGATCTTGACTTCGACGGGAGCGCTCAGCTGCACGGGGTCGGAATCGACGCCGCGGAAGCGGACGGAGAAGGAGGTGTCGCCCAGCGCGAACGCGCTGCCGCTCTCATAGACGATGGAGTAGTCGGTCTCGGCGGCGGTGCGGCCGGAACCGTACGCCACTTCGACGACCATCCCGTCGGTATCCACCTTTTCACCCGCATAGTAGGTCATCGTCGTCGGGTTGGTCTTGACCGTGACGGAAGAGACCTGTTCGATCGTCTCGACCTCGATGGTCGTGTCCGCCTTGACGTCGACGCTGTAATTGCCCTCTTTGTCGGCGCGCAGCGTGCGGTCGTTCGCGCGGACGGAGTCGACCTCATAGCCGCTGTTTGCCGCGACTTGGAAGGTGAGCGTCGTGCCTTCCGCAACTTCGGAAGGAAGTTCGTCGTGATCGGTGACCGTGACGGTCGCGTTTTCGCTGACGTTCCAGGTGACTGCATACTTGACGCCGCCGCACGCGGTGAGCGCGCCGAAGCAAAGAACGGCGACGAGCGCGAGGACGAGTACGATCAGCCCTCTTTTTCTGTTTGCCATAATGTTCTCCTTTCCTTATTTTTTGCGCGCAGAGATGCCCCGCGCGCTGATTGTCGGTACAGTTTCAGTTTACCGCATCCCGCCCCAAATAGCAATAAACGATTTTTCGAATCGGTATAAAAATAAACCCTCTCCCATTTCGTTCAAAAATGAACGCTCCGTAAAGACGCGGCGCGGGCGCAGCCGGGCAGCGCATGCCCGTAAGAGGCGGCGCGGGCGCAGCCGGGCGGGATCGCTCGGCCGCCTGCCGCGGGAACGCTCGGCAGCCCGCGCAAGAGCGTTCAGCCGCCGAGGACGAGCCCGTACATGGCGTCGAGGATGAAGCGGCACTGTTCGGGGCAGGAAAAAGTTTCCGACTCCTTTTCAAAATCGTTGTAGCTTTGCAGGTTGTGGCCCATGTTCGTGTACAGCATGTTGTAGCCGTCGTTCGCCCAGGCGATCGGGTAATGCCCCTCCCGCCAGATCTCGTGCGGCTTGTTCGGGTCGGGCTGGTCGCCTGCGGGGTTCTCCTCCGTCGGGTTGAGGGTGAGCAGCACGGTGATGTCCTCGTTCTGCGTCAGGTCGTATTCCCAGCCGTACCACTCGCAGGGGGCGGAGTCGAACACGTCGGGGAGATTTTTCGTGGAAAAATGATCGTGCGTCTCCACCGTCAGCGGCTCGCTCGTCGGGTTCCATGTGTTGCGCGCATAGTTGCCGCAGGCGAGAAAGTCGTCCTGATACCAGCTCCAATATCCCTCGCTCTCCTCCTTGCTGTCCACCATCGAAAAGGCGCAGGCGTGGAAACCGATCCACGCGCCGCCGCCCTCCATGAACCGCTCGAACGCCTCCTGCTGCGACCGCTCGTGCGGGCGGTCGTTGAGGAAGATGACCATGTCGTACCCCGCCAGCGTATCGTCGTTCAAAAGGCTGAAATCGGAGCCGGCGAAATCGTAGGTGAAGCCGTTTTCCTCGCCCTGCGCGGCGAACCACTCGTTCGCCTCCCGCGCGAAATCGGCGTGCGCGGCGTCCCCGCCCTCGGTGAACCCGAACGCGAGCGCCTTAAAGCCGTAGCCGCAGTCGGCGCACGGCTCGCCGGTATGCGCTCCGCGCTCCTCCGCGTCGCATTCCTCGCAGACGCGCCAATGCTCCCCTTCGCTGCGCTGCCAGTCGCCCCAGGTGTGCGTGTGCGTCTCGCAGCCCGAAAACGCCGCCATGCACGCGATGGGCAGGGCGACGCACAGCGCCGCGAGCGAGAACAGGCGGGGCTTTTTGGTATGGATCTTCTTGGTTTGGGTCTTCTTTTTCATGTCTTGCCGCCTCCCTTTCTTTTCTGCAAACACTATACCACATCCGACCCGCCCGCACAATAAACGGTTTTTTGTTTCCGTCTGCTTTTGACGCTCCCGCCCGATACGGACTAATTTTGCGCCTTCCGCAAAAAGCGCCCGCCTTTGCCGCGCGGACAGGCAAAGAAGCGCCCCTGCGGGGGCGCTTCCTCCTTGTGCGATTTTTGCGCGCGGGTCACGCCGCCTGCGAAACTTTCAGGCCGACGCAGCCCCAGTACGTGGTCTTGTCGTAGATCAGTTCGTAAGTCACGCCGTTTTGCTCGACGCTGTCGGTGAAGGTCTCGATGTCCGGCTTGAAGTCGTTCCAGCCGTTGCTCCCGGTGTTCGCGCTCTGCTCTTTGAGGTGGGTCGTGTAGGTGAACGCGGGGACGTCGGTGATGTCCATCACGATCTCGAAGGTCTTGCCGTCCTCGCCGAGGTTGACCTCGTGCGTGTTGTTGCGCACGATCGCCCATGCCTGGTTCGTGGTGCCGGGCGTCTCGTTCGGGTTCTCCTGGATGTCGAAGTAGTAGTAATTTTTCAGGGCTTTTTCCACGACTTCCTCGATCTCGTCGTCGGTGTAGCCGTCGTTGGTGTACTCGACGCTGCCGCCCTTGACGACGTACAGGACTTTGCCGTCGCGCACTTCGAGGCCGATGTCGGTGCCGAGGGTGACCGCATCGAGGGTGACGGTCGCGTCGCTGGAAACTTTCAGCCCGACGCAGCCCCAGCACTCTTCCTGTGCGCTGCTGCCCGCCGCATAGACGACCTCGTAGGTGATGTGGCCGATCTTGACCGAGCCGCCCGTGACGGAGTCGCCGACCTGGTCCTGATTGAGGTCGAGGATGTTGCCGTTTTCGTCGCGCCCGAAGTGGGACGCGTAGGTGTCCGGGGTCTTGTCGCCGAGGTCGCTCACGTCCACGCGCAGCGTGAAGGTGCCGGCGCCGTCGCCCTTGACATAGTCAAAATCCCATGCGTCGGAGGACTGGAAGTAGCGGCTGCCCGTGTTCGTAATGGACTGCAAATCAAACGCCAGCGCGGACAGCAGGGCGCCTTCCAGCGTCGCGTCGGCGTGGTTGGCGAACGTGAAGCTGCCCTCCACGACGTAGTACGGGACGCCGCCCTCCTCTTCGACGGAGACGTCCTCCGCCTTGACGCTCAGTTCGGGCGTCACGGGCGTGATGGCGATGTCGCTCGTCATGACGGTCATGTTGTCGATGTTGGCGGTGAATTTCCCGGAGAAGTCTGCCTGGCTGGTGTCGGTATAGTCGTGCGGGATGAAGGTGATGCTCACGACGTTGATGCCCGCGACGAGCTCGATGTCGCCGAACACGACGTCCTGCCAATTGAACCACAGGTCGGCGTTGGGTTCGCCGCCCTCTTCGCCGCCGCCGGGGAGGACGACGTCGTCGGGGATGGTCTGCGCCACGCCGTTGACTTCGACCGTCATGATCTTGTTGAGCTGGCAGTCGCCCATCCAGATCGGGGTCCAGTTGCTGTCCTCTTTCAGGTACTGGGAGGCGAGGCGGAAGATGATCTCGGCGGAGCCGGCCTTGTTTGCGCTGAACAGGAAGGACAGGGTGTCGCCCGACTTCATGTCGCCGACATAGCCGCCGCCCGTCGCGTCGGCGGAATCGTTGAATTCCTTGCCGGAGCCGGAATCGATGATCCCGTCCTCCGCTTCGACGAAGATGCCCGCCGTCGTGGTGATGGGCTCTTCGAGCACGACGTCGCCGACCTTGATCTCGACGGACGTCTGGCCCTCCGCGATCGGCGTCTCGTCCACGGTCACGGCGGAGTCTTCGGCGGTGATGTCCTCGCTCGAGCCGTCCTCGTAGGTGACGGTGATGACCATTCCCGTCGGATCGAACACTTCGCCGGGAAGGTATTCCGTTTTTGTTGCGTGCGTCTTGATGGCGGCCTCGACCACGTCGTTGGTGACGGTGATGCGCTGGCGCACCGTCTTGGTCACTTCGTTTTCGGTGTAAGAGACGGTGACGTTGCGGTCGGACGTTTTCAGCTCTCCGGTCAGATCGTACGTCCAATCCTCCGCGGTCAGCGTCTTTTCCGTCTCGTCTTCATACTTGGCGGTGACGACCATGCCTGCGGGGTCGAATTTCTCGCCCGCGACGTACTCCGTCTTGGTCGGCGGGGTCGTGATCTCGATGGACGAGAGCTCCGCGCTCGCGCCGCAGGCGGCCAGGGGTATCAGGCAGGACAGGACCATCGCGATGGCCAGAAGCGCCGATACTGCTCTTTTGCGTAACATGATTTTCCTCCATTGAATTTTTTTTGCATATGTCTTCCGCCCCGCCGCGCCCACAGGCGCGGCGGGACAGGCATATCCCGCTCGGCTTTGCCCCGCCCGCGAACGGGCGGCAAAGCGGATGCCCCCGCCCGCAGACGGGCGGGGCGTCCGGGCGAGCCGCCGACGCGGCCCGCCCTCCCCCGCCGCGCCCGCAAGCGGGCGCGGCGCCTCTTGTCTTTACGCTTCCTGCGCCTTCTTCTTGGGCTTGAACAGGAAGAACAGCCAGACCGCCATGCCCGCGACGACGATCACGTCGATCAGGACGAGCAGGATGATCCACCAGGCAAACGGCTCTTCGCGCGTCTTGACGCCGACGTTGGCGTTGAAGATGGTGTCGAGCGAATCCCTGTCAAAGGTGTTGTAGTAATGGATGGTGTCGACCAGCGTGTACAGCACGTTGTGCGCCGAATTGCGCGCGCAGGCGACGTCCGTCGCATCCGAGGCGTTCAGAGCGCCGTTAATGCGCGTGTTCGGGTTGAGCCAGATGTCGTTGCCGGCGCGCACACCCTGGCGGGGGTTCATCGCGCCGGGGTTGCCGCCATCCGACCAGTCGGTGATGACGGTGCCGCGGAAGCCCCATTCCCCGCGCAGGATGTCGACCAGCAGCGCGTGGTTGGAACCCGTCCAGATGGAGCCGAGGTTGTTGAAGGAGGACATGACCGCGTTGGAACCGCCCTCCTTGACGGCGATCTCGAACGGTTTGAGGTAGATCTCGCGCAGCACCTGCTCGGGCAGCCAGGTGTTCCAGTCGCGGCCGTTCGGGCCGGACTCGCTGACGACGAAGTGCTTCATGTAGCAGTACAGGCCGTTGATCTTGGCGCCGTGGATGACGTTGGCCGCCAGGTTGCCGGAGAGGATGGGATCCTCCGAATAATATTCGTAGTTACGGGAGGTATAGTTGGTGCGGTGCAGGTTGATGCCCGGCGCATACCAGCCGTTGATTTCGGTCAGGCTCGCCTCGTTGCCCATGGACAGGCCCATCTGCAGGAGCAGATCCTTGTTCCAGGAGCAGCCGAGCAGGCACTCGCACGGATACGCCGTCCAGGTTTCCTTCACCTCGGTGCCTTCCCAAGCACCGGACAGGGTGTTGGTGTTGAAGCCCGCGGGGCCGTCGAAGTCCGCCTGGCGCACTTTGCCGACCGACTCGATGGCGGGGGTGAAGAAGCCGCTGAAATGAACGAGGTCCATAAGCTCGCTCACGGTGATCTGGTTGAGCAGCGTCTCCCATTCGGGCGCGTCGTAGTCGGACAGCGTCGCGAACAATTCGTCGTTATACGCCAGCGACTCCCCTTCGCCGGTCGTCAGCAGCAGCGTATCGGCGCCGTTGTCCACGCCCTGCGTGGGAGCGGTGTCGGTGTCATAGGACGGATCGTACCAGTTCGCCGCGATCCGGTTGGCTTCCGCCGCGTTGGTGGGCAGGGCCGCGCGCTCGTCGGGGAAGGTGCCTTCAAAATCCGCACGGGAGAGATATTCCTGCGTCACGCCCGCGGTGCTGCCGTCGATGGGAACGCCCGCGTAAGCGTCGTCGCCCGTAAAGAGGGGTTCGACCGTCTCGCCCGTCACGGGGTCATCGGGGAAGGTGATGTCCTCCGCGATAGCGAAATCGATGGTCGCATTCTCCATCGTCTCGCCGTCGTTCGCCTTCAGCGTGTGCGAATCGGTGCGCAGGCTGATGGTGTAGGTGCCGGCATCCAGCTCGTAGGTGGACGCGCCGTTGTTGTTGGCGTCCGTCGCGTCGAAGGAAGCCATGTCGTACGCGGTGAAAGTCAGCGTCAGCTCCTCGCTCTGGCCGGGCTCGAGGGAGATGGTCTTGTCGAAATCGAGCAGGTTGACTTCCGCCTTCTCGATCTCGCCGGAGATGTATTCGGGGGTGTAATACAGCTGGACGACGTCCTTGCCGTACACGCTGCCCGTGTTGGTGACGACCACTTTCAAAGTGATCGTGGTATTCTTGTCGGCGTCGGTCAGATCGATCGCCGAGCCGAGCGAGGCTTCCTCCTCGCCGACGGCGATGCTCATGACCTCCCACTCAAACGTCGTGTACGAGAGGCCGAAGCCGAAGGGGAACTGCACCTGGTCCTCGTACGAGGTGCCCTTCGCCTCGAAATAGCCGTCCGCGTCCGCGGTCTCGTACCAGCGGTAGCCGTAGTACAGGCCCTCGGAGTACTGGATGTTGGTGCCCGAGTTGCCGCTCGACGCGCTCTCGGTGTTGTTGAAGGCGGGGTCGTTGGACGGATCGTACGAATAGAGGTCGGACAGCTTGCCCGAGGGGGAGAACTGATCGCCTTTGAGCGTCTCGCCCTTGAGGATCTCGCCGATGGCGATGGCGCCCGACTGGCCGGTCAGGCCGACGTACATGGCGGCGTCGACATACTCGTCGTCCAAAAAGCCGCAGTGCATCGCGTTGGAGGTGTTCAGCAGCACGATGACCTTGTCAAAGCGGTCGGTGACTTCGTCCAGAAGCTCCTGCTCGGGATCGGTGATCTCGAGGTAGGTCTTGTCGCGGTTGACGGCGCCCTGCGTCTGCTGGTGGGGCTGCTCGCCGATGTTTTCACCGCCCAGGCGGCTGAACACGACGATCGCGACGTCCGAATACTCCTCCGCCTGGCGGAACTGCTCTTCGGTGATCTCCGGCTCGTCCAGCCAGTAGGCGTTGCCCGAATTGCCGCCGCGGCCGACTTTGAATGCGTCATAGACCTTTTCCAGCTCGGTATTGTACTCGATGCCGTTCTCCTCCAGCGCGCCCTGCAGGGCGATCGCCTTGTTTTCGGAGATGGTGGAGGAACCGCTGCCGATGCCCTTCATCAAAAAGCCGTCAAAGGAAGCGGCGTCGGAAGGGTCATAGGCGCTGAAGCCGAAGAGGTTGACCTTCAGCTCGTCCTCCGTCAGGGGCAGGGCGGGCTCGCCGTCCGAATCCTCCTGGTTTTTGAGGAGCACGATGCTGTCCTCCGCCAACGTGCGGACGAGCTCGTCGCTCTGCTGCAATGCCTGCTGCGTCTCTTCGCCGCTGAAGTCGGTCGAATCCGCGTTGAAGGCATTGGTGATGATGCCGGCGAACATGCCGGCGACCACGTTGCCGGCGATCAGCGCAGCCAAAATGATCGCAATGGCCGCGATACAGATCGCCTTTTTTACCTTGTCTGTCATGGTTTTTATTCTCCTTTATTCCGTTCAAATTGAAAATGGATTGATTGCCTGCCGAAAACGTCTCCCTTTGCCGATCCCTCCTTTTTTTGCGAAATTTCCGATCTGCGGGACATTTGCCCCGGGAAGATACTCTGTCAAGTCTATGATATCCGAGAAATCCGCCTTTTTCAAGATACGGATCTTCCGCGGACGGCTATTTACAGACCATTCGCGCCAACCGTCCAGAAATGAACTTCGCAAACAAGTGGTAAACCCGCCTTGCGTCGGGTTTCCGCCGCAAAAGCCGCGCGGGGGCAAGCGTAAGGGCGATGCGGGCGCGCGGGGGCAAGCGCGGGACAAAAAGCGCGGGGGCGGCGCGGGCGCGCGGGCAGACGGAGGGCGGACGCCGTCGCGTTTGCAGACGATTTCCCGATCCCTTCCAAAAAATGAACGCGCCCCGCCGACTGCCCATTGACGCGGGCCGCGGCGGGGGGATATAATGGCGGTATCATCGAAAAAGAAGGAGGCTGAACAAAATGAAAAGACGAACGGGCAGGCTCGCCGTGTACTGCCTGCTGGGGATCTTAGCGGCGGCTTTCGCGGCCCTGGGGCTTTCCGCCTGCAGCGGCGGGCGGTGGGACATCGCCGCGGGCGCGGACTCGACGGTGACGGCGCAGCTGGTCGAAACGGAAAACGGGACGGAGCTGCGCATCGGCGGGCGGGGCGAAATGCGCGATTTTGAAGAGGGCGGCGCGCCCTGGCAGGACCGCGCGGAGGAGATCGCGGCGGTCACCGTCGGCAGCGGCGTCACCTACATCGGCGCGAACGCCTTCGCCGGGATCGACGCCGACTATGTCATCCTCCCCTCCACGGTCACCGCGGCGAGCGAGAACTTTGCCGACGAGGCGATGAAGATCTTCGTGTTCGGCGACGTCGATTTTGCTTCCGAACCCGCGCTCGTGTACACCTACCGCGAGGAGGAGATCGTCACCCGCGACCGCTTCTGGCAGTCGGACAAGAGCAGCGGCGACATCATCGCCGACGGCGAGGACCTCTCCTCCGCGGACGACGGCAGATATTGGCGGTACGTCCGCGAGGACAGCGACGAGGCGCAGGTCTATGAAAAGCTGAAAGTGCTGTTCATCGGCAACAGCTTCACCTATCGCAACGGCGTGGTCGAGTTCAGCAGCGGCGTGCCGGGGCTGTTCGACGGCATCGCGGAGGACCTCGGGTTCGCGGTCGAAACGTATTCGATCACCGGGCCGGGCTGGTACCTCGAAAGCCACGCAAACCCCTCCGACCGCTGCGGCAGGCAGGTGGACAAGCTGCTCAGCGCCTGCGACGACTTCGACTATATCGTCCTGCAGGACCAGAGCACCTGCCCCTACCGCGAGAACGCGCGCTTCCTCAACGGCGTCGAGCGCATGTGCGAAAAGATCGAGAGCACGCAGACGCACGCCGAGGTCTACCTCTATGAGACGTGGGGCTCCCCCTTCTCTTCGGCGGAGGACGGCACGACCATCGCCGAAATGGAGAGCAAGCTGCGCAGCGCGTACACCGCCGCGGGCGAGCAGTTCGGCCTGCACGTGACGTACGTCGGCGCGGCGTTCACCGACGCGTATTACAACGGCGGCATCTACCTTTGGGATACCGACAACCGCCACCAGGGCTTTGCGGGAGCGTATCTGAGCGCGGCGACGCATGTGGGCAGCATGCTCGGCGCCGACGTGCGCGAGACCGCCTTCACGGGCGAGGGGCTTTACGGCGCGCCCGCGCTCGGCGAGGAGACGCTGACCGCGCTGCGGGAAGCGGCATACCGCGCGGCATCGGGCGAACTTGCCGTCATCGACGAGGGCGAACAAGGCCCGGACGGCGGCGAGGACGAGGAGCAGGCGCAGATTTTGAAGATCGCCTGCTGGGGGCGGTTCATGAAGGAGGAGAAGTTCCGCCGCCTGGTCGACGGCTTTGAAACGTACGCGCAGGAAAACGGGGTCGAATACCGCGAGATCGCGGCGACCTATTACGAGGGCGCGGCGACGAGCGATCCTTACTATTACATCGCCAACTTCACCGCGCAGGTCTATCGGGACGGCGACCCCGACATCGTCCTGCCGTGCGCGACCAACTTCAACGCCAACCAGGCGACCCTCGCCGCCGTCGAATTTGTGCCCGTCGACGTCTACGGCCAGACCGACCGCCGGGTCGCCGCGATCAACGACGACGCGCTGACCAAAGCGTTCCTGGATTATGTCCGGACGGACGAAGCCGCGGCGATCCTCGCCGCGCAGGACTGACACCTCACCGCGCAAGGCTGACACCTCGCCGCGCAGGACTGACGCCCCCGCGCGCAGGGCCGACACCTCCCCGCGCAGCATCGGCCCTTCCGCCGCGGCGAAACGGTCCGAAGCGGTACGATGCGGCCCGATACCGCCATAACGAAAAAAGCGCCCCCGAACGTCTTTCGGACGTTCGGGGGCGCTTCCCCTGTCTTTATTCTATAAAATCGGCCGCCCGCAGCCAAAAAGGCTGCGGGCGGCGCAGAGCGATCGTTTCAGCTCCGATAGCCGTTCGGGTTCTTCGACTGCCAGTTCCAGAGGGAGGCGCACATATCGTCCAGCCCCCGCTGCGCCTGCCAGTGCAGCTCGCGCTTCGCCTTGCCCGCATCGGCATAGCAGGCGGCGATGTCGCCCGCGCGGCGGGGCTTGACCGTGTACGGCAGCTTGCGGCCGCACGCGCGTTCAAAGGCGTGGATCACGTCGAGCACGCTGTACCCGATGCCCGTGCCGAGGTTGTAGGTGTACACGCCCGGCTCTTCCAGCGCGTGGATGGCGGCGACGTGGCCCTTCGCGAGGTCAACGACGTGGATATAGTCGCGCACGCCCGTTCCGTCGGGGGTGGGATAGTCGTCCCCGAACACGCCGATCTCCGGCAGCTCGCCGATCGCCACTTTGGCGATGTACGGGGTGAGGTTGTTGGGGATGCCCTTCGGATCCTCGCCGATCAGCCCGCTCTTGTGCGCCCCGATCGGATTGAAGTAGCGGAGAAGCACCACGTTCCACTCCGGATCTGCTGTATGC
>DXFD01000016.1 GCA_019114625.1 Candidatus Borkfalkia faecigallinarum
GATGTCCTTCACGGTGAACGTGACCATCTCGTGGGTATTCCTCGCCCTCGTGCCCGTGCTGGCGGCGGTGCTCGTCGTCGTCATCTTCAAGACGCACCCCATTTTTGAAAGGGTGTTCCACAAGTACGACAACATGAACCGCTCCGTCCGCGAGGACATCAAGGGCATCCGCGTCGTCAAGTCCTTCGTGCGCGAAGTTTTTGAAAAGAAAAAGTTCGAGGCTTCCTCCGAGGACGTCTGCAAAGACTTTACCCTCGCCGAACGCATCATGGCGATCAACTCGCCCGTCATGCAGTTCTGCATCTGGTTGTCGTTCCTGCTCATCTTTTTACTTGCCGCAATTCTCACGGGGCAGGCGATGGAGGCGAACAACGCCGCCGGTGCAGTCACGGGCGGTGACCTCACCGCACTCATCATGTATGCCTCGCAGATCCTTTCCGCGGTCATGCAGCTGTCGATGGTGCTGGTCATGATCATCATCGCCCGCACCTCCGCCGAGCGTATCGTCGCCGTGCTCAAAGAAAAGAGCAACATCGTTTCCCCCGAAAATGCCGTCAAAGAGGTCAGGGACGGGGATATCGTGTTTGAAAACGTTTCCTTCAAGTATTCCAAAGACGCCGAGCGCTTTGCGCTCGAGGGCGTGAATCTGCACATCAAGTCCGGGCAGACCATCGGTATCCTGGGCGGAACGGGTTCTTCCAAGTCTACCCTCGTCAACCTCATCCCGCGCCTGTACGATACGACGGAGGGCACCGTGTACGTCGGCGGGGTCAACGTCAAGGACTACGACCTCGAGGCGCTGCGCAACAAGGTGGCGATGGTATTGCAGAAGAACGTGCTGTTCTCGGGCACCATCAAGGATAACCTGCGGTGGGGCAAAGAGGACGCGACGGACGACGAGATGCTGCGCGTATGCCGCCTCGCCTGCGCGGACGACTTTATCCAGTCCTTCCCCGACAAATACGATACCTATATCGAACAGGGCGGCACGAACGTTTCGGGCGGGCAGAAGCAGCGCCTGTGCATCGCGCGGGCATTGCTCAAAGACCCGAAGGTTCTTATCCTCGACGACTCGACGAGCGCCGTCGATACCCGCACCGATGCGATGATCCGCAAGTCTTTCCGCGAGGAGATCCCCAACGTCACCAAGATCATCATCGCCCAGCGCGTCTCCTCCGTGCAGGACGCCGACCAGATCATCGTGATGGACGGCGGGAAGATCAACGCCGTCGGCACGCACGATGAGCTGCTCGCCTCCAACGAGATCTATAAAGAAGTTTATTATTCGCAGAACAAGATCGGCAATGCCGCCGCGGAAGGAGGTGAGGCTCATGAGTAAGACCGTACAGCCGAAACCCAAAATGCATTCCTTCAGAATACTCGGCAGGCTGCTCTCCTATCTTTTCCATTATTATAAGGGAAGGATGATCGCCGTATTTATCTGTATAGCGGCAACGGCAGCGGCGGGTATCAGTTCCTCGGTGTTCCTCCAGCTCGTGCTTTCCGAGGTCATTACGCCGCTTACGGAGCAGGGCGCGCAGTGGGCAGACGTTTCCGAGTCGCTGTTCTGGATCATCTTCGGCATGGGGGCAATGTATGTCGTTGCGCTGTGCGCGTCCGTCTTCTACAACCAGACGATGGCGATCGTCACGCAGGGCTTCCTGCGCCACGTCCGCGACGATATGTTCTCCGAGATGCAGGCGCTGCCCATCCGTTACTTCGATACGCATACGCACGGCGACATCATGTCCGTCTACACAAACGATACGGACGCGCTCCGCCAGCTCGTGTCCATGAGTATCCCGCAGGTGTTTTATTCCTGCATCGCGGCGGTCACTCTTTTGGTCATCATGCTCCTCAACAGCCTTTGGCTGCTCTTTGTCGTACTTCTCGGCGTCGTCATCATGGCGCTCGTTGCCAAAGCTGTGGGCAGCCGCAGCGCCCGTTACTTTATCCGCCAGCAGGAGGTCATCGGTACCACCGAAGGATATATCGAAGAAATGATGGGCGGGCAGAAGGTCATCAAGGTGTTCTGCCACGAACAGCGCGCGAAGGAAGATTTCGACAAGATCAACGAGGAGCTGTGCGACGCCTCCGACAAGGCGAACGCCTATGGCAACATCCTCATGCCCGCAGTCATGAACATAGGCCATTTCATGTTCGTCGTCACGGCGATCGTCGCCGGGCTGTTCGTTATGTTCAATGTGCGCAACTTTACCATTCTGGGCTGGGGTGATACCTTTACGGCGTCTGTCGCGATGATCGGGCTGGTCGCCACCTTCCTCAATATGTCGAGGCAGTTCTCCCTGAACATCGGGCAGGTGTCCATGCAGATCAACTCCGTCGTTATGGGCCTCGCGGGCGCGGCGCGTATCTTCGAGCTGCTCGACGAAAAGCCCGAGGCGGATGACGGTTATGTCACCCTCGTCAACGCGAACATCGCCGAGGACGGCACCATCACCGAAAGCAAGGAACGCACGGGCAAGTGGGCGTGGCGCCATCCCCATCAGGCGGACGGCACCGTCACCTATACCGAGCTGAAAGGGGATATCCGCCTCTTTGACGTCGACTTCGGCTACGTCCCCGAAAAGATCGTCCTGCACAACGTCAGCATCTATGCAAAACCGGGGCAGAAGATCGCCTTCGTCGGCGCCACGGGCGCGGGCAAGACGACCATTACCAACCTGCTCAACCGTTTCTACGACATCGCCGACGGCAAGATCCGCTACGACGGCATCAACATCAATAAGATCAAAAAGGCGGACCTGCGCCGCTCGATGGGCATCGTGCTGCAGGATACCAACCTGTTCACGGGCACCATCATGGAGAACATCCGCTACGGCAAGCTGGACGCGACGGACGAGGAGTGCATCGCCGCGGCAAAGCTCGCCAACGCGCACGACTTCATCACCCGCCTGCCCGAAGGCTACAACACCGTGCTGCGGCACGAGGCGTCCAACCTCTCGCAGGGGCAGCGCCAGCTCATCTCCATCGCCCGCGCGGCGGTGGCGGACCCGCCCGTCATGATCCTGGACGAGGCGACCTCTTCCATCGATACCCGCACGGAGGCGCTCGTGCAGAAGGGCATGGATGCGCTCATGCAGGGGCGCACCGTCTTCGTCATCGCGCACCGCCTGTCCACCATCCAGAACTCGGACGCGATCATGGTGCTCGACCACGGCCGCATCATCGAACGCGGCTCGCACGAGCAGCTCATCGAGCAGCGCGGCACCTATTACCAGCTGTACACGGGCGCGTTCGAATTGGAGTAAGCCGCCCTTCGCCCGGCTGCGGGCGCAGCGCGCTTGGAAAAAAGCAGATCGTTTCCCACAAAAATCGTCGGGTCCCCGCCCGGCGATTTTCTTTTTCCTCCAAACATTGTACAATGAACGGCACAAAGAATACCTGCGGAGGTAAAAAGAAATGATCGCGCATCGGGCAAAGATGAAGTATATGGATTGGCTCGCGCAATGGCTGGAGAACTATGTCCGCCCGTCCGTCAAGGCGCGGACATACGAGCACTACAAGCGGATCGCCGAGCAGCACATCCGCGGCAAGATCGGCGGCCTCGCCCTGGGGGCGCTGACGCCGCTCGTCCTGCAGCGGTTCGTCACCGAACTTTTGCAGAGCGGGAACCGCAAGACGGGGAAGGGGCTGTCCGCCAACAGCGCCAAGGCCGTGATCTCGGTCGTGCAGAACTCGCTGCGCACGGCGAACCTGCTGGGGCTGACCGCCGAATACGCCGCGGACAAGCTCCGGCGCCCCAAGATCGCCGAGCGGCGGGTGGAGTGTTTTACCCTCGACGAGCAGAAAAAGATCGAGAGCGCCGTCTCCGAGAGCAAAAAAGATAAGCTGTACGGCATCCTGCTCTGCCTGTACAGCGGGCTGCGCATCGGGGAGCTGATCGCCCTGCGGTGGAGCGACATCGACTTTTCGAAAGGCGTTCTGACCGTGTCCCGCTCCGGGCGGGACGGGCGGGGCGGCCTGCTCATCGACGAGCCGAAGACGATCTCTTCCCGCCGCACCATCCCGCTGCCGCGGCAGCTGCTGCCCGTGCTGAAAGGCGTGCGGCGGAGGAGCGCCTCGCCCTTCGTCGTGTCGAGCGGCGGCAAGGCGGTGTCCGTGCGCTCCTATCAGCGCAGCTTTGAACTGCTCCTCAAAAAGCTGGGCATCCCGCACAAGGGCTTCCATTCCCTGCGGCACACCTTCGCCACCCGCGCCCTCGAATGCGGCATGGACGTCAAGACGCTTTCGGAGATCCTCGGCCACAAAAACCCGACGGTCACGCTCAACCGCTACGCCCATTCCCTCATGGAGCACAAGGCCGACATGATGAACCGCCTCGGCAAGCTGCTGTAAGGGGCGCCTTCGCGGGGCTTGCGCGAACGCGGGGGGGGCAGGGCAGCCCGCCGGAAAAGGCGGCCGCGTCGCTCGTCAGGAAAGGCGTCCTTCCGCCCGGCGGGGCGCCTTCGCGGGGATAAAAAGCGGCGGCTGCCGAAAAGTGCCGAAAGAAGTCTTGCGCGCGCGCGCGGAGTGTGGTACAATGAAAGAAAAAGGGGAGGGCGCCATGCAGGAATTTCTCTTCAACGACGGGTGGAAGTACAGGCGGCTGGGCGAAGGGGCGTGGACGCCCGTCACCCTGCCGCACGACGCGATGATCGGCGAGGAACGGTCGGACGGCGCGGCGGGCGGCACGAACACGGGCTGGTTCGCGGGGTACGACTACGAGTATGAAAAGACCTTTTTCGTCCCCGCGGAGTACAAGGACAGGCTGGTCACGCTGGAATTTGAGGGGGTCTACCGCGGCGCGGAGGTGTATCTGAACGGCGAAAAGGCCGCTTGCCGCCCGTACGGCTATACGAACTTTTATGTCGAGGCGGACGCCTTCCTGCGGTACGGGCGGGAGAATACCGTCCGCGTGATCGCGCGCAACCGCGAACAGCCGAACAGCCGCTGGTACTCTGGTGCGGGCATCTACCGCCCCGTCCGGCTGTACGTCGCCGCCCGCGCGCACATCCTGCGCAACGGCATCCGCATCCGCACGGTCGGGCTCTCCCCCGCGACGGTCGAGGTCCGCGTCGCCGTGTCCTGTGCGGGCGCGCTGCATCTCGCGGTCTCGCGGCGCGGCAAAAGGGTCGCGGAGGCGGCGGGGCGCTGCGGCGCGGCGGGCGAGCTCGCCTTTTCGTTCGTCATTCCCGACGCCGAACTCTGGTCGCCCGATCATCCCGCGCTGTACGAGCTCGAGGCGCGCTTCGGCGGGGAGCGTTTGGGTGAGGATGCCGCCCGGGTGCGTTTGGGTGAAGATGCCGCCCGGGAGCATTTGGACGAGGATGTTGCCGGGGAGGAGGATGTTGCCCGGGTGCGCTTCGGCATCCGCACGATCTCCTGCGACGCCGCGCGCGGCTTTTGCCTCAACGGCGAGCGACTCGTCCTGCGCGGCGCCTGCATCCATCACGACAACGGCATCCTCGGCGCGCGCTGCTATGCCGAGGCGGAGCGCCGCAAGGTGCGCCTTTTGAAGGCGGCGGGCTACAACGCGCTGCGCAGCGCGCACAACCCCTGTTCCAAAGCGCTGCTCGACGCCTGCGACGAGCTGGGGATGCTCATGATCGACGAATACGCGGATATGTGGTACATCCACAAGACGGCGCACGACTATGCCGATCATCTCCCCGCCTGGTACGAGGAAGATCTCCGCGACATGGTCGAAAAGGACCGCAATCACCCCTGCGTCGCCCTGTACTCGCTCGGCAACGAGGT
Organism: Candidatus Borkfalkia faecigallinarum; assembly: GCA_019114625.1. Lineage (GTDB taxonomy): Bacteria > Bacillota > Clostridia > Christensenellales > Borkfalkiaceae > Borkfalkia > Borkfalkia faecigallinarum. The sequence goes on from DXFD01000016.1 coordinate 5,761, forward strand.
GGCGGAGACGGGGCAGGCGCGGGGGATCGGGCTGTGCAAGGCGATGTACGGCGTCTGCAAGCGGCTGGATCCCGACCGTCCCGTCACGGTGGGCGTCAACCTCTTCTTCAACTGGCTGTACGCGCTCGGCTTCGGCGTTTACAGCGACAAAAAGGCGCAAAAAGCCCCGCAGAAAAAGGTCGGGAGCGAATTTTTCAACGCCCTCGCGGGCAGGATGGGCGCGGGGTTCATGAAGTTCATGGCGACCCTTCCCCCCTGCGACGCAAAGACGCGCGGCTGCTACGCCGTCATAGACGCGGCGGGCTATAACTACGGCATCCGGCGCTATAAGAAGGACGTCAAAAAGTACCCCGCGCGCGTCATCCTCGGCAGCGAGACCTTTTGCGCGGACGCCTATGCCTTTTGGGAGTTCGCCAAGGCGCACCCCGCGCTCATCGGCGACTTCGTGTGGGCGGGCATGGACTACCTCGGCGAGGTCGGCATCGGGAGCTGGGAGTATAAGGAGTACGCGCCCTCCTTCGCCCACGGCGCGGGCTGGCTCGCGGCGGGCAGCGGCCGGCTGGATCTGATCGGCACGCCGCAGGGCGAGGCGCTCTATACCCGCGTCGCCTTCGAGCTGGAGGATAAACCGCAGATCGCCGTCGTCCCCGTCAGCCATACGGACGAGCGGCATTCCCCCTCCGCGTGGCGGTTTTCCAACGCGATCCCGTCCTGGTCGTGGAACGGGCTGGACGGCAGGCCCGCCCGCGTGGAGGTGTACTCCCGCGCGCCCGTCGTGGAGCTGTATGTGAACGGCCGTCGGGTAGGGCGGAAGAAGTTCCGCAAAAACTGCCGCTTCGACTTCCGGGTCACCTACGAGGGGGGCGAGATCGTCGCGATCGCGCGCGATACGGGCGGAAAGGAGCTCGCCCGCAGCCGCCTGCAGACGGCGGGGGAGGAGACGGTCCTTTCCGTCTTGCCCGAGCAGCCGCGCACGAAGCCGGGCGAAGTGTGTTTTGTGCGGCTGGCCTATACGGACGCGGCGGGCAACAAAAAGCCGCTCGCGCGGGGCAGGATCGCAGTGGAGGCGGAGGGCGGCGAGCTGCTCGCCCTCGGGCACGCCTGCCCGTACAACCCGGACGGGTTCCTGCGCGCGGATACGGACACCTATTACGGCGAGGCGCTGGCGGCGGTCCGCGCGGGCGCGGGCGGGCGCGTCGTCGTGCGGGCGCGCTCTCCCTTCGGCTCCGCCTGCGCCGAGATCCCGATTTCCGATCGCCCCGAATGACCGCCCCGATGATTCCGAATGACCGCCCGACCGCCCCGAAAGGCGGCGTCGGGCAGAGCAAAAAAAGAGGAGATCGCCCCCTGCGGCTTTAGCCGCAGGGGGCGATCTTGCTTATGAACAGACGGCGCATATTATAATAAGGAAAATAAAAAACCGTACATTTATTGTTTGAATAGATGTACGGATTTTTTCGCGTTTTTCATGTTCGTGATATATTTTATCATACGATGTCCGTCTTGTCAATATCAAATCCAAAAAAAGAGTAAAAAATTTTCAGCATACGTTCGAACGGATAATTTTGCGGCGCGCGGGCGCGGCAAACATGGTTTTATGTACATCTATTCAAACAATAGATGAACACGAAACGGACACACACGGAGGCGAGGTACATACACAGATGAGCAGAGAAGCATGGCCGATCCAAATTGCGATCATAGGTGCGGAAGAGCAGATCTCGGACGCCTTGCAGGCGTTTTCCGGGGCCTGTTGCGCTGCCATGGACAGGCCTTGCCGCTGCGCCGTCTTTTCGGATGCGGAGTCCTTTGTCGCATCGGCGCGCCGCAAAGAGTATGACGTCGTATTTTGCGGCGCGGGCGGGGATGAGGCGCTCGCCCTCCTGCGCGGCGCGGCTCCGCGCGCGGGCATGATCCTGGTCTCCCGCGATGCGGACAAGAAAGGGGAGGAGGCGTATGCCTTCGCCCCCGCGGCCGGGCTGCTGGCCGTCCATATCCTGCCGAACGGCGCGGTGATCGCCTGCATCGTGCTCGGCGTGCTGGTCGCCGCGGCGGCCGTCGCCATCGCGGTGCTGCTCCTGCAAGGCCGGAAGGCCGCGCCGCAGGCGGAAGAGCGCGCCGGCGAAGATGCCGCGCAGGACAACGCCGCACAGGATAACACCGCGCAGGATAACACTGCGCAGGATAACGCCGCGCAGGATAACGCCGCGCAGGATCGGTAACCGACAGAAAAAAGCCGGCGGGGCAGCGCCCGCCGGAACGGAAAAAGGAGGAGCCCTTTGAAGGAACGTCAGTTCAAGGAAACGCACGGCGGGCCGGAGTACGGCAAGCGCGGGCAGGAATTTTCCAAGGGCGCGGAGACGAACGCGCGCCCGCAGGGGAATTTCGGCGGGAAGGAGATGGATCAGTCCCCCTCCGCGCCGTCCGCCCACGCGAAGAAAAGTTCGTTCGCCGACCGCGCCAAGCGGCTGTTGATCGGCGTGGCGGGCGCGGCGGTGCTCGTGGTCGCCGTCGTCCTGCCCGCGCGGGGGCCGAAGGCCGATTTCGTGCGCGTGGAGGCGACGGACACGGCAATCTATTACGAGATCGAGGTCCCCGAAACGGAGACGGGCGCCGTGCTGGTCGCCTCGAGCGTCGATCTGCTGTTCATCGCCAAGTGCCGCGAGGAGGATATCTTCCAGGTGCAGCGCGACATGAACCGCGAGTTGAAACTTTTGTTTGACGCCAACGACATCGGCATTCCCTTCCCGCAGGTGGTCGTCAACCAGCCAGCGACCTTCAACGCCAGGACCACGAAGCGCATGGAGACGGGCGCGCGCGACTTCCTCGAAGAGCAGAAAGAGCAGTCGAAGGGGATGGAGGAAGAAGATCTCTGATCCATATCTTTCCCGCGGGACGCCGCGGGGAGCAAGCGACCCAGGGGCCGCCGGCAAAGCCGGCGGCCTTTCCTTTTTGGCGCGCCGCGGAAAGCGGAGCGCGGCGGCATCTTAAAAAACGGGAGAAGCGGCGGCATCTTAAAAAACGGGAGGAGCGGCGGCATCTGAAAAAACGGGAGAAGCGGCGGGCGAACATATTGACATATTCTGTCATATGTGATAAAATTTTGTTATAAAAAATTCAGGATCGATCGGTTCCATTTCGATCGAGGGCGGCGCGATATGCAGGCCGCCGAGGGAGGAAATATGATCCAACAGCAGACGATCGCAGATCTTACGGAGGGCAGGCTGTCCGACGAGGCGGAGGGGACCGCCGCGGGCGGCATCATCGAATGCCCGTTCTGCGCCTATCCCGTCCCGGTGCGCGGCGACCAGGCGCGCGTGCGCTGCCCGAGCTGCGGCAACAACATCAGCGTCAGCGCTTCGCGGCCGGACCCGCGGGAGGACATCGCGCGCAAAGTCGCCGAGATCAAGACGCTGACCGCGGCGCAGGCTCACATCGATTATGTGTTTTCCACATTTGATTGGGACGCATTCAACCGCAACGCCTCCGTCTATTCCATCCCCGAGATCGACGCGCTGCTCTCCAACATGCGGATCGCCAACGGCGACAACCCCGATCTTTGGAAGCTGTGCTTTGCGTACGAGAGCCGCTGCATCGAGAGCAAGCTGGACGGCATCGGCGCCATCCGCGACGAGATCGTCGAAAAATATATGCGCGGCGACGACCCCGAGAGCTGTTACAACGAGTATGATTCCCTCTATGAAAGCGTGGACATCCTCCGCTCCAAGCGCGCGGAACTGGTCGACAGCCTGCTGCGGTATGTGTCCTTTGCCGAAAAGTACGGCCTGGCGGAGGGCGAGGGCGCGGCGTGGAAGGCGAAGGCGGCGGCGCTGGGCGAGCGGATCGGCGCGCTCGATCTCGTCGGCGACCTGCGCGAGCTTCCCGCCGTGGCCGAAAAGCTGCGCGAGCAGAGCGAAGCGGTCGAAAAGGCGTACGCCGAGGCGGGGATCAACGCGCCCGCCGAGTATGAAGCCGCCGTGCGCGCCTATGAGCGGAAGGACTACGACGGTGCGGCCGAGCGCTTTGCGCGCATCCCGGAGTTTTGCGACGCGCGCGACTATATGGAGCGCATCAATTCGGTCTTCGTCCTGGGCAGGAAGTATTTTTACATGAACGGCAGGATCTTTTTCTACAACGACGGGCTGTGCTATGAAAAGGACCGCCTCGTCGACGATCTTCTGCCCGAGACTTTGCCGTTCGTGTCGTACATCGGGTGTTACGGTTCCAAGTTCTTTTACATGGCGCAAAACGACAGCCGCCCCGCCATCTATTACAAGCGGCTGGACGTGCGCGAGGCGAAGAAAAAGAAGAAGGTAAAGGCGAGCGGCGTGCCAAACGCGTCCGCGGACAAGCGCGAGATGCAAAACAGGATGAAGATCGCGCATTGCGTATCCGCCTACGGCACCCTCGAATACGTCGGTACGCCCGACAGCCATCCCGAGCTGCGCATCTACCGCGCCAAGTACGATCCCGTCCGCGAGGCGGCCGCCAAGGCGCAGTTCTGCAAGGCGAACGGGTTCGCGAGCAAGCTGAAAGTTGGCAAAAAGCAGACCTGCACCGATTGGGGCGATCTGCTCGCCTTCGACATGAAGTCGTGCGCCTTCCGCATTCTCGCGGAGGGGGTCCTGCGGGTCAAGGCGATCCACGGCAACGCGATCTATTACGTCGCGTACGGCCTCGACCTCAAAAAGAACGGCGTTGTCCAGGCGTTCGGCGACGAGAGCCTGTATTCCTGCGACCTTGCGACGGGGGCGACCCGTCGGCTGCTGAACGGCGACAGCTCGATCGAGGAGTTCTGCAGCGACCGGTCGATCGTCTTCACGCGCACCGACCACGGCGAAAACAACCTCACGATCTACACCAAGCAGAACGCGGACAACGCGCCCGAGATCCGGATCGTGAAAAACGTGTACAAATACTATCGGATGATCGGCGGCAAGATCTATTTTCTCATGGGCAATGAAAAGATCAAGTCGCTGTGCAGCGTCAATCTCGACGGCTCCGACCGCCGCGAGGTGATGAAGTATATGCTCGACATAGAGTTCACCCTCGGCGACTGGATCTACGTCACGCGGGGCGACGCGTCCTCGCAGTTCTGCACCCTCTACCGTATATCGATCGAGGGCGGCGAGCCGCAGAAGGTGGCGTTCGGCATACGCCGCCGCGATCTGGACGCCCCGCTCATCCAAAACGGATATCTGTATTATACCGACAACGAAAACGACCTCTGCCGCGTGCGGCTCAACGGCACGGGCAAGCAGGCGCTCGTGCAGGGCGTGTGGAGCATCGTGCTCATCAAATACGGCAAAGTGTTCTATCTGAGCGACGACGGGCAGGACAACGGGCACAACGTCTACTCGCTGTACGAGATGGACCTCGACGGTTCCAACCGCAACAAGCTGGTCTACAACATAGAGTCGCTGTGCAAGATCGACGACCGCCGCCTGCTCTATGTGCGCGAGAACCGCCTCGATTCCAAGCGCGAGGTGTACGCCTATGTGCAGGACGAGAAGCTCAACGCGCTGATTTCCAAGATCTATTATAAATACGATAAAAAGAAGAAATATCCGCATAATATTTATCGCTCGATCTCCGTCTTCGACTGCGAGACGGGTTCGGTCAAACAGCTGGCGTTCGATTGCAGCTATCCCGACCCGAAGGCGCTTAAACTGGAGATGAAGGAGGTGCTGAAAGGATGAAGGAGGTGCTGACGGTCTTCGTCGCATCGTCCATCCGCGGGCCATTCGAAAATGAGAGGGCGTCCCTGGCGACGTGCGCCTTGCAGCTGAACGGGTACAGGGAAGACCGCTACATCGATACCATCGAATGCGAGCTGGAGCCGCAGTTCGTCGCGCCGAAGGGGAAGCAGGACGAGCTGAACGAAAAGCTCCGGCAGAGCGACATCGCCCTGTTCCTCGTCGGGGAGAGCCTGGGCGAGTACACGGCGCAGGAGCTGGAGGTCGCCGCACGCGCCTTTCGGCAGGCGGGCAGGCCGCGCGTCGTCCTGCGCTTTCGGGAGGAGTCTTCCGCCCAAAACCGCGCGCTTTTTGCGCGGTGCGTGGAAGAAGGCTTCGACTGCGCCTGTTATCGGGGGACGGAGGACTTGTGGCGGTGGCTGCAAAGCGTGCAGGAGGACGACGCGCTCTGGCAATGAGGCGCGCCGATCTTCGGAACGGCGGAATACGGGAAGGGAACTTGTATTTTTTGCAAGCTCCCTTTTTTATATACAAAAAAGCCGCCCGATCGTGTGCAAAGCCGGGTTGGCACGGGGCCGAAGCCGTGTTATACTATGGGTACAACGAAGGGGAAAAAAGGGTAGATTGGTTGCGGCGCCCGGAACAAATGAGAAAACGGGCTTTGCGCTGAGATCACATGAACGAATGAGAGCAGCGGGCGCCGCGGGCGGGGTAGGGGCAAAAGAGCGGCGGTCTGTCTGCCCGCATCGAGGCGGGCAGGCGGGCTGCCCGTCGCCGGGGCGGCCTTGTCAATTTGGAAGATCGGGTTGACATCCGTCCGACCCTGTGTTACAATGGAAAAAAGTCGCCGGGGCGCTGCGTGCGCGCGGCGAGGAGCGCCCCGAACGCGGGCGAAGGAGGTTTTGTATGTATCGACCGGAACCGTTGGACACGAGCGCGGTGGAGCTGCCGCAAGAGCTGCTGGAGCTGACCGAGAAGATCGCGGAAAACGTGCACGACACATGGGCGGCGGGGCGGATCGCCGCGGGCTGGACGTACGGAGAGAAGCGCGACGACGAGAAAAAGACGACGCCCTGCCTCGTCCCGTACGGGGAGCTGAGCGAGGAGGAAAAGGCGTACGACCGCAACACCGCGCTCGAGACGCTGAAGCTGATCGTGCTGCTCGGTTACACCATCCGCAAGGAATGAGCGGCGCGCCTGCGGGCTTCCGCCGAAAGAGCGCGCCGCCCGATCAATAAGGAACAAACGGGCGCTCTTTCGGGCCGCCGGGTAAAAATCAACGAGGAACAAACGGCGCGCCTGCGGGCCGCCGGGATCAAAATTCATAACAAAAGGGGAAAGAAAATGGAAAACAAGATGGAAAACAAGATGGAAAACAAGATGGAAAAGTGCAAGCTCTTCCTCGCCCTCGGCGAGGAGCAGGAACTGCAGGACGGGTATGGGAAGATCGGCGCGTATATCCAGCGCCTGAACAGGACGTACCGCGCGAACGGGCTGCAGCTGCAGCTGATCCCTTACGGGGCGAAGGAGGGGAGCTTTTTGTTCGGCGGCGCCGCCGTGGACGTGCATAAGGAGGTCCAAGACTGCGAGATCGCCCTGTTCCTGTTTTACAGGGACGTGCCCGAAGCGCTCAAAGAGGAATTGCAGGAGGTGTACGCGCTCTTCCAAAAAACCAAAAAGCCGAAAATTTTGACCTTTTTCCGCTTGGAGGAGGGCGCCGCGGCCGTCGGCGTCGGCGATCGGCTGCGGGAGATGCTCGACTACATCGGCTCGGATATCCGTCACTATTATAATGTCTATTCGCATATCGACAGCGTCACGTTGGCGCTCGTCACGCACATGGCGGAGCTGGGCTGGGTCCACGGCCCGCGCATGGTGAACGGGAAGATCCTTTTGCCCGGCGGCGTAGAGATCGACAGCGCGTATCTCGCACAATTCCAAAACCATCAGGAGCTGCAAAAACTGCGCGAGCAGTGGCGGAAGCATTCCGTGCAGCCGGGCAGCAAAGAGGAGCAGGAACTGCTGCAGAAGATCTCTTCTTTGGAGAGCTCGATCTTGCAGGATATGATGAAGATGTTTCGGGAACTGGTCGGCGGCAGCACGATCTCCGTGCGGCGGCGGGCGGCGTACCGCGCCTTTGCGCGGGGTGACTATGCTCGTGCGTTTGATGTTTTAGACTATAAGACGATTCGAGGGGAGATCGATGCTATCATCGCAGCGGGCGGCGCGGTCAAAGGCGCGCTGCAGGAGCGCGCGGAAGAGCTGCATCTGCGCGTGTGTCTCCTGCGCGCGATTGCAAACGGCAAAGAGGCGGAGGAAGAGATCGCATCGCTGTATAAGGAGATCTATCGGCTGATCCTCAAAGGGCGGCTGGATCCCGCCCCTCTGTACGAGTATGCGGAGTATTTATCTGGCAAAAACGATTATGTCCATGCCCGGGAAGTGGGGGATACGCTGCGTGGAGAATATTGCAAACCGGATACCGGCGCAAGCGAGAAAGATAAAGCGAAGCTGCTTTTTTTGCTGGGGAATATCAATTCCAAGATCGCCGACAAGAAGGCGCGCAAACAGGCGGAGCGGGACTATCAGGACGCGTTGGAAATTTACGAAGAATTGGCGGGAAAAGATCCGGCGTATTACGAGCCGGATCTGGCGATGGTTTATTACAATTTGGGTATGTTCTATTATACAGGCGATTGCCAGGAAGAGGCTGCGGAGAATTTTGCTCAAGCCTATATCCTTGCTCAAAAATACCGCACGACCGATGCGTATTGCGCGCAAATCTATGACCGGCTCAAAAAGTTATTAGGGAAATGACCGCGCGGAAAGCGGGGCGAGCGGAAGGGGCATCTTTCAAACCCAAAGGAACTTGTATTTTTTACAGGTTCCTTTTTTGATGGGGGCAAAAGGCGCATAAACGAGGGGGAAACGGGCTGGAATTTGTATCGGCGTTCTGCTATACTGTTGCCAAAAGCCGCCCTGCCGCGGCAAGGGCAGGATAGCAACGAGGGGAAGCGGCGGGCGTTTTGCGCGTTCGGCGGGGCGGCGCCTGCAATAAAGGGGCGGGGTCATTTTTTGTATTCAAACTTTGCATAGGAATTGACAACGCCGTGCGGCTGTGTTATAATGTATAAAATTGACATATTTTGTCGAAACGGAACGAAGCGCCGCGCGGGCGGAGAGATCGGGCGGGCGACGATCGGAGCGGAAAAGAAAAGGGAGGTAGACATATGGATCGTATCGGGACCGGGAAGGGGAGGCTGCAAGGCGTTCTCGTCGCGGTATTGGCGGCTGTGATGATGCTTTCGGTGTGTTTCGGTTTGCCGCGGCCCGTATCGGCCGAATCGCTGTACATCCGCAAGGTCGTTTCGGTGGTCTATGACGATTCCGGCAGCATGAGCGGCGAAAAATGGGCATATGCGAACTACGCCATGCAGGCGTTCTGCGGGATGCTCAACAGCGAGGATCAGCTGTACATCACTTATATGAGCGGCTTGCGGCGGGACCCGAACTATCGGCCCGAGCAGGTGGACCTGTCCGCAGGCGGGATCCAGGCGTCGGTCGACGATATTCGCGGCCATACCGATTCCAGCACGACGCCCTTTCGGGCGGTGGAGCTCGCCTTCGAGCAGCTGAAAAGCACGGACGACTCCAACGTGAACACGCAGTATTGGCTGGTCGTGATCACGGACGGCGTCTTTGACGAACACACTTTTGAGAGCACGGCGGAGGTGGAGAGCATCCTCAACGATACCTTCGGCGGCTATGCGGACGAGACGATGCCGAACGGCACAAAGCCGCAGGTGACTTTTTTGGGGATCGGCAACGTCGCTGCCCCGGACGAGGATACGGACAAGGGCATCTATACCTATTCGGCGCAGAACGCCGCCGACATCCGCGACGCGATGGATCGGATGGCGGACCGCATTTCGGGCAGGACGCGCATCGGCAGCGAGCAGATCCGCCAGGTCTCCGACCGCGCCGTGCAGGTGTCCTCTTCCATCCCGCTCCTCAATATCGTGCTCTTTACGCAGTCGACCGAGGCAAAGGTCGTCGCCGCCGAACAGGGCGGCGGATCGATCCCCGTCAGCCGATCCGTCGCTTTGAGCTATCCCGGCTATGCGGCCCTGACGGGCGGCGCGTTCCTGCTGGGCGATTCGCAGCAGGCGATCGAGGCGGGGGACTATACGATCACCTTTGACCGCGCCGTGGAGCTGGAGGATCTGGTCGTGCTGTTCGAGCCCGCGCTGGAGCTTCGGATGACGATCACGCTGAACGGCAAGGAGGTCGCGGGGCCGGACGCGCTGAACGGCGCCATGGAGGGGGATGTGGTCTCCGTCTCCTGTGCGATCTATGAGATGGGGACGGACAGTAAGATCAACTCCGCGCTGTTGCCGGCGGATACGGAGTATATGCTCACCGTCACGGAGAACGGCGCGGTGACCGAACAGATCGCCGGGCAGGCGCTGTCTCTGCTCGACTATACGCTGGGCGCGTACGATACGGAGATCGCGGCGGCGGTGACGATCCGGGGGTTCAACCCCATCCGCTATTCGATCCGCTTCACGCCGCAGAAGGAGCCGGAGCATATCTACACGCTCTCCGCGGCTGTGGAGGGGGAGGATACGGCCTTGAAGATCGACGAGATCGGGGGCAACCAAACGCTGCACATCCTGTTCTCCCTCTATGATAAGGGCGTCCCGGTCACAGACCCCGCGATCGTGCAGGGGCTGCAGCCCGTCATTTCCGTCTCTCCGGACGGCAACGGCGGGGAGGTCGCCTATCGGAGCGACGGGACGATCGTCTTCACCCCTCAAACGGCGGCGGCGCCGCAGGGTGCGGACGAGAAGTACGCGGTGCAGGTGACCTGTACGATCGGGGGCGCGAGCGTCTCTGCTTCCTATGACGTGTGGCTCGTCGATTACGAGATCGTCGCTATCGACGCGGAAGGGACGGTCCGCAAGACGGAGTTTTTCGAAAATTCGACGGGCGTCTCCTTTTACATCACGCGCGACGGGGCGCGGCTGGATAAGGCCGCGACGCTCAACGGGCTGGAGATCGCCTTGAACGAGGAACACGCCGACCTGCTGCTGCGGACGGACGTCGCCGACGACGGGACGGTCACGGTGACGCCGTATGCCGATGCCGGGCATACGGTGACGTTCGGGAACTGGTGGGGCAACTGGCTCTATTACTGGAAGCTGAGCGGCGCCGATGTCGCGGTGACGCTGCGCCACCCCTATGGCACGGCGACGGCGACGATCGACGTGATCGGCGCGGATATACGCTATCAGCTTTTGAACGTATATCTGCCGCTGCTGGTCGAACTTGCCATCGCGCTCTTTTTGATCACGTGGGTATGGCTGGTGGTGACCAAGCCGCGCTTCCCGAAGGGGGCTCGGTTGTATTACGGACAGGTCAGATACAGCAATGGGCAGCAATATCTCATGAGTTTTACATGGGAAAATCTAACGAAGCAGAATGGATTTTTCAAAAACGGCAGATGGAAGTTTAAGCGCAGGGCCGATGCGGTGAAAGTAGGCGTGGTCAAGATCCGCCCGGGGCTGGGAGAGATCCTTTGTGAAGAAGAGCAGCCGTGGTATTGCTG
>DXFD01000017.1 GCA_019114625.1 Candidatus Borkfalkia faecigallinarum
AGGTCGAGCTCGCTCATCACGTCGTCGAGGATGAGCACGGGCGGTTCGCCCGCGAGGCGGCGGAAGATCTCCACCTCCGCCAGCTTGACGGCGAGCGCGGCGGTGCGCATCTGCCCCTGCGAGCCGTACACGCGCGCCTCCTTCCCGCCGATGAGGATCTTCAGATCGTCGCGGTGGGGGCCGGACGCGGTAAAGCCGAGGCGGACGTCCCGCTCGTAATGCTCGGAAAATTCGCGCAAGAGCGCCTGTTCGATCTCCGCCTCCTCCCCCGCGTACTGCCGCTCGGGGAAGATCTCGAGCTGTTCGGCGCCGTCGGTGAGGCGGGCGTGCCGCTCGGCGGCGAGGGGGGAGAGCATGGCGATGTATTCGCCGCGGCGGCGGACGATCTCCGCGGCGTAGCGGCACAGCTGCACGTCCCACACGGGCAGCGTCTCGAACACGAGGGAGAGGTCGCGGTTTTTCAGCAGCGCGTTGCGCTGTTCTAAGATCTTGTTGTAGCGGATGAGCGCGGTGTAGTAGCTGCGCGACATCTGCGAGAGGGAGACGTTGAGGAAGCGCCGCCGCTCCTCCGGGCCGTCCTGCACGATGCGCAGCTCGCCCGGGCTGAAAAAGACGCCGTCGATGTTGCCGAGCAGGTCGGCGTTGCGGGCGATCCTGCTGCCGTTGATGCGGATCTCGCGGCGGTTCTCAAAGATATCCGCCTCGATGCGCACGCTGCCGAAGCGGGTGTCGGCGAGGGCGGCGATGCGGGCGCTCTCCTGCCCGGCGCGGATCATCTGGCGGTCCTTGCGGGCGCGGGGCGAGGTGCCGGTGCACAGGTAAAAGACCGCCTCGGCGCAGTTTGTCTTGCCCTGCGCGTTGCGGCCGTATAAGACGTTGATCCCCTCGTCGAAGGTGAACGTCTCGTCCTCGTAATTTCTGAAGTTTTGGAGAGTCAATGTCCTGATGCGCATCCGGCCACCGCAAAAGCTAAGATTTTCCGCACGATTTTACGGCATTTTAGCTTGTTTTTCCCGCCGTTTTATATTATAATAAGGAAGTCCCGCGAAAAAGGGGCGCGGAAGGCGCGCAAAGGGGGCGCGGAAGGCGCGCAAAGGGGGCGCGCGGGGGCGGCCGCCGGCGGAAACGGGCCTCCCCTCCCGAATAGTATAGCATATTTTACGCCAAAAGACAAAGTGTTACGAGGTGCGTATGTCCGAAAACAACCAGTATTCGATCTTATGGAAGCAGATCCGCGAGGCGCTGCAGACAAGTCTGTCCCCCATTACCTACAACACCTATATCTCCAAGCTGGTGCCCGTAGACGTGGAGGACACCAAGATCGTGCTGCGGACGGACACCGAGTTTTTTGCCAACTTCATCGGCAAGAACCTGACCGAGAAGATGAAGGAGGCATTCAAAAAGGCGGATACGGGCATCACCGACTTCGAACTGGTGGTGGACGGCAGCGACGACGTGTTCTTCTCCTCCATCGACGACGAGGCGGACGAGGACTTCGCCGCCGCCAGCGTGGACCCGCGCTTTACTTTTAGTTCCTTCGTGGCGGGCAAGAGCAACGAATTCGTCTTTGCCGCGGCAAAGGCGGTGGCAAAGTCGCCCGGGTCCAGCTTCAACCCCCTGTACATATACGGCGCGTCCGGCCTCGGCAAGACGCACCTCTTGCAGGCGATCGCCAACTACATCGCCATGCACAAGCCCTCGCTGCGCGTCCTGTACACCACCTGCGAGAAGTTCATCAACGAGCTGATCGACTCCATCTACCTCAACAAGGGCAACAACCGCGACCGCCAGGCCAAGTTCCGCAACCGCTACCGCAGCGTGGACGTGCTGCTCATCGACGACGTGCAGTTCCTCGCCAAAAAACAGGCGGTGCAGGAAGAGCTGTTCCACACCTTCAACGCGCTGCAGGCGGACAACAAACAGGTGGTGCTCACCTCCGACGTGCCGCCCAAAGAGATCGCCACGCTGGAAGAGCGGCTGCGCACCCGCTTCGAGGGCGGGCTGATCGCGGATATCCAGCCGCCCGACGCGGAGACCAAGATCGCCATCCTCAAACAGAAGGCGTACGAGCGCAAGGCGGTCATCCCCCCCGACGTGCTGGAATTCCTCTCCCGCGACTCGGGCACGGACGTGCGCACGCTGGAAGGGCGGCTGACGAAGGTCATCTTTGCGAGCAAGCTGCACGAAAAGCCGATCACCCTCGAACTGGCGGCGACCGCGCTCAACGAGGCGGTCAGCGAGGAGCACGAGGCGGTGACCGCGGACAAGATCATCGGCAGCGTCTGCGCCTTTTATAAGCTGGAAAAGGAAAAACTTTTGGGCAAGAGCAAGAAAAAGGAGCTGGTGCAGCCCCGGCAGATCTGCGCCTACCTGATGTGCGAGATCCTGAACATCCCGCTCGTGTCCATCGGCGAGGCGCTGGGCGGGCGCGACCACACGACGGTCATCCACTCCCGCGAAAAGGTGGCGAACCTGATCAAGATCAACGACCGCCTCTCCAAAGAGGTGGAAGATATCCGCAACATCATCCTCAAACAATAGACGGGCGCGGGCGCCGGCAGAGCGCCGGACCGCCGCAGGGCATTGCGCGCCGCGCAATGCCCTTCTCTTTCGGGAACAGACAGTATGGACGTGACGAACAGATTTACGACAACCGGATACGACGCCGTCGTGGTGGGCGCGGGCCACGCGGGCTGCGAGGCGGCGCTGGCGCTGGCGCGCACGGGCGTGCCGACGCTGCTGCTCTCGCTCAACCTGGACAGCATCGCCTTTATGGCGTGCAACCCCTCCGTCGGCGGGACGGCGAAGGGGCATCTCGTGCGCGAGATCGACGCGCTGGGCGGCGAGATGGGCCGCAACGCGGACAGGACGGCGATCCAGATGCGGATGCTCAACGCGGGAAAGGGCGCCGCCGTGCAGAGCCTGCGCTCGCAGGCGGACAAGCACGCCTACCACGCGCAGATGAAGCGCACGCTGGAAAACACGGAGAACCTGACCATCCGCCAGAGCGAGGCGGCGGAAGTGCTGACCGAGGGCGGGCGGGTGTGCGGCGTGCGCACCACCTACGGCGAAGTGATCGGGGCGAAAGCGGTCGTGCTGGCGACGGGCGTGTACCTCAACGGCGCCGTCATCGCGGGGGAATTCCGCCAAAGCTCCGGCCCCAACGGCTTTGCGCCCGCCACCGAGCTGACCAAAAACCTGATCGACCTCGGCTTTACGGTGCGGCGGTTCAAGACGGGCACCCCCGCGCGCGTGGACGGGCGCACCATCGACTACTCCAAGTGCGAGATCCAGGAGGGGGATCCGACCGTCTACCCCTTCTCCTACCTCTCGGACGCGGTGCCGCAGGCGCAGACCCCCTGCTACCTGACCTACACCAACGAGCGCACGCACGCCGTCATCCGCGCCAACCTGCACCGCTCCCCCCTCTTTTCGGGCGCGATCAAGGGCACCGGCCCCCGCTACTGCCCCTCCATCGAGGACAAGGTGGTGCGCTTTGCGGACAAGGAACGGCACCAGATCTTCCTCGAACCGGAATGCGCGGGCTCGCACGAGGTGTATGTGCAGGGCATGAGCTCCTCCCTCCCCCACGACGTGCAGCGGGAGATGTACCGCACCGTGCCGGGGCTGGAAAACGTGCGCATCATGCGCTATGCCTACGCCATCGAATACGACTGCATCGACACCCTCGACGTGCTGCCCACGCTGGAGAGCAAGAAGGTGAAGGGCCTGTACACGGCGGGGCAGATCAACGGCACGAGCGGGTACGAGG
>DXFD01000001.1 GCA_019114625.1 Candidatus Borkfalkia faecigallinarum
CCTCCATCAAATACATGATGACGGCGGGCGAGGCGCTCAACCCCGAGATCTACCGCCAGATCCGCATGAAGACCGGGCACCCCATCTACGAAGGGTTCGGCCAGACGGAGACGACGGTCGTGTGCGCGACCTTCTCCGAATTTATGGAGATCCGCCCCGGGTCGATGGGCAGACCCTCTCCCCTCTATTACGTCCAGCTGCTCGACAACGAGGGAAAACCCGTCGAACAGGGCGAGACGGGCGAGATCTGCATCCGCCTGCGCGACAAGCAGAACGGGCTGTTCGTCGGCTACTACAACGACCCCGCGCTGACCGAGACGGTCATGTACGACGGCTATTACCACCTCGGCGACCTCGCCTTCTGCGATTCGGACGGCTATTATTGGTTCGTCGGGCGCAAGGACGACATCATCAAGAGCTCCGGTTACCGCATCGGGCCGTTTGAGGTCGAGAGCGCGCTGATGGAACACCCCGCCGTGCTCGAATGCGCGATCACGGGCGTGCCGGATACCGAGGGCGTACGCGGCCAGCTCGTCAAGGCGACCATCATCCTCGCCCCCGGGTACGAGCCGAGCGACGCGCTCGTCAAAGAACTGCAAAACCACGTCAAGAAAACGACCGCGCCCTATAAATACCCGCGCGTCGTCGAGTTCGTCAAAGAACTCCCCAAGACGATCAGCGGAAAGATCCGCCGCGTGCAGATCCGCAAAAACGACCAGACCAAATATTGACCTAAATATTGACCTGCCCGCAGGGCGGAAAAAACCGCCACAAGCGGCGGAAAAAAAGATGAAAACCGCCACAAGCGGCGGAAAAAAAGATGAAAACCGCCAAACGGCGGAAAGGGGCGCGGCAAAAGCCGCGCCCCTTCCTGTATAGTAAGACAGATACTCTCTTTGTATCGGCGCGCATTCGCGCGGCGCCGCGCGCGAATGCGCGCGGAAATGACCGATCGCCTGCCGGACAAGCGCCGACACAACTTGCGGTGAGCGATACGGGCGCGCGGAAGGGACCGCGTTTACAAAACAGAGAAAACTTCACGCGCAAACCGACCGTATGCGCCGCGCGCAGCGCCGCATACGGCACGCGCCGACCGCGCACGCGGCGCGGGGCAAAACATGCACCGACCGTGCGCATACGCGGGACCGCGCAGACAATGCCGTTCGCATAGGCGCCCCCACAGAGCGCGGGCCATGCCGAGCGCATACGGCGCCAAATGCGGCACAAGGCAGCGCATACGGCGTCAAATGCGGCGCAAGGCAGCGCATACGGCGCCAAATGCGGCGCAAGGCGGCGCATACGGCGCCAAATGCGGCGCAAGGCGGCGCACGCGGCGCGGGGCCGCAGCGGAAGTTTTCCTCCTTTCCCGGATCGCCGAAGCGCGATCGACGGCGGAAAACCGCGACTCCGCGCACAAAAAAATGCCGCGGCTGGGTCACGGAAAAGACCGGGGCGCACAACGCGCTCCGGCTCCGCCCGCCGACGGCTTTCAGGCGATCAGGACGTCGCAACGGGACACGGGCGATGCCGCGGCGCGCGGAGCGCCCGGCACGATGACGGCCGCGAGAAGAACGACGGCGGCCGCCGCCGCGACGGCCGAAAGGGCCGCACGCGCCGCAGGGGCGCGCAGCGTTTCCTCCGCCGTCTGCAGCACGGCGCAGATCTCACAACCCGCCCCCGTGCATTCGTGTTCCTCGTTGACGAGGATATAGTCGAGGGAGAGCGCCAACGCGAGCAGCAAAAAGACGAGCATCACGATACCGACGATCCTGCGCCTGCGTTCCATGTCGCTTCCCTCCTTTGTCAAAATTTTCGCTGCGGATCCGCCCGTGGACGTCCCGCCGAATTTGCCGCCAGTATAGCACAACGCGGGGCGCTTGTCAAGGGAATGGCGGCACATTTTTCCGCCCGCCGCCGCAGGTTCTCCTCCCCCTTATATTTATGGCGCAAACGTCGATCTATGTCACGCATAGTACTGCGCAAACGATCGATTTACTCGTTTTTACGACAGAAAACGGGCAGCCGCGGTGAAAACCGCGGCTGCCCTGCTTTTTGAAATTTCACAAAGGGATCAGGCTTTTTGCGGGATCAGCAGGCCGATGTCGCCGTTCTCCCGCAGGTAGACGACGCGCACTTCGCCCGTCTCCGCATCCTGGAAGATGTAGAAGGTATGGCCGAGAAGGTCGAGCTGCTCGGCGGCTTCCTCTGCCGTCATGGGCGTGAGGCGGAAGGTCTTGGTCTTGACGACGTGCGCTTCGGGCAGTTCCTCCTCGCGGAAGAAGAGCTGCTTTTCGACGAAGGCATCCTTCTTCAGCCTCGACTCGAGCTTGGACTTATGCTTGTAGATCTGCTTCTCGATCTTGGGGAGGACGGCGTCGATGTTGTCGTAAAAGTTGTCGCCGGACACCTCGGCGCGGATCATATTCCCCTTGTAATAGATGGTGACCTCCGTCTTGGAAAAGCGCCCCTCTTGCTTGAGATAGACGGAGCAGACGGAATCGTCGTCGAAATATTTTTCCAGGCGGGAAACTTTTTTCTCCACGACGCCGACGAGTTTTTCGCTCGCCTTGCAGTTCTTCTCGCTGATTTCGATACGCATGGTAAAACCTCCTGATCTATTTCTGCTCGCGGATGCGCGGCGCGCAAACGCGAAAATTTTATCAAACGTACCCGCCTTAGCGAACGGGTTCGAACACGAATTTGCCCTCCTTCGCGTCCACGCGCACGCGCTGGCCGGAGGATATTTTGTTGGCGAGGATCTCCTCGCTGAGCGCGTCCTCGATCCGCCGCTGGATCACCCGTTTGAGCGGGCGGGCGCCGTACACGGCGTCATACCCCTCGTCCAGCAGCAGCCCGCGCGCCGCGACGGTGATATCCAACTCGATCTCCCGCTTTTTCAGGCGAGCGGACAAGACGGAGAGGAACAGGTCGCATATGCGGGAGGCGTCCTCGCGCGAGAGCTTGTGGAAGATGATGATCTCGTCGATGCGGTTCAAAAATTCCGGTTTGAACTGCGCCTTCAGCTCTTCGGTGATCTTCTCCTTCATGCGGTCGTACTCGGCTTCCTCCTCTTTGGAAGGCTCGCCCTCCCCCGCGAAGCCGAGGCGGCGCATCTCGTTGACCTTGCCCGCGCCGATATTGCTCGTCATGATGACGATGGTGTTTTTGAAGCTGACCACCCTGCCCTTGCTGTCCGTCAGGCGGCCGTCGTCGAG
>DXFD01000018.1 GCA_019114625.1 Candidatus Borkfalkia faecigallinarum
CCTAACACAGGGCTCCCAAAAAGTATCGAAGAACTTTTTGGGAAGAGGAGGAGCCGCCGCGCCGAGCGTGGCTGGGCGCGTATCGCGTGCCGCCCGCAAATAGCGGCGAGCGACGACGAGCAAAGAGAGAAAACCGGCCGCCGAAGCGACGCCGTCGCGGTGCGGCGGGTTGTCTCTTCCCCTCACGGAAATTTGTTTCGTCAGCTCGAAACAAATTTCGTGAACCTCATCACAGCACATATTTCTTCAGATCCCGGTCGCGGATGGTCTTGCTGAGGTGTTCGTCCACATACTTCTTGTCGATGGTGACTTCCACGGTCGGGTAGTCGCCGCCGGCGTTGAAGGAGATGTCCTCGAGCAGGTATTCCATGACGGTATGCAGGCGGCGCGCGCCGATGTCCTCGCTGGTGGCGTTCATGTCGGCGGAGATCTCGGCGATCTCCTCGATGGCGTCCTCGGTAAAGTGCAGGTCGATGTTGTCGACGGCGAGCAGCTTCCCGTACTGCGAGGTGATGGCGTTCTGCGGCTGGGTCAGGATCTTGACGAAATCCTCCTTGGACAGGCTTTCCAGCTCGACGTTGATGGGGAAGCGCCCCTGCAGCTCGGGGATGAGGTCCTCCACCTTGGAAAGATGGAAGGCGCCCGCCGCGATGAAGAGGATGAAATCCGTCTTGACCGGGCCGTACTTGGTCATGACCGTGCAGCCCTCGACGATGGGCAGGATGTCCCGCTGGACCCCCTCGCGCGAGACGTCCGCGCCGCCGCGGTTTTCCTTGCCGGCGATCTTGTCGATCTCGTCGATGAAGATGATGCCCTGCTCCTCGGCGCGGCGCAGCGCTTCGGTGTTGACCGAATCGTTGTCGATCAGCTTTTCGCTCTCCTCGGCGATGAGCTGCTGCATGGCCTGCTTGACCGTCATCTTGCGGCGCTTCTTCTTTTTGGGGAGCATTTCCCCGAAGATGGAACCGAGGTTGATCTCCGCGCCGCCCGGCATCAGCTCCATGCGCGCGGGGGCGTCGAGCACCTCGAGCTCGATCTGCGTGTCGTCGTACTTGCCCTCGCGCAGCTCGTCGAGCAGCTTGGCGTCGAACACTTCCTTCGCCATCTCGCCCCGTTCCCCCTTCTTCATCTCGGAGAGGACGGAGACCACCTTTTTGGCGGCGGATGCCTCCGCCTTGACGGCGACCTCCTTCATCTTCTCCTCCTTGACGAGGCGGATGGAGCACTCGACGAGGTCGCGCACCATGCTCTCCACGTCGCGGCCGACGTAGCCGACCTCGGTGTACTTGGTCGCCTCGACCTTGATGAAGGGCGCCTTGACCAGCTTGGCGAGGCGGCGGGCGATCTCCGTCTTGCCGACGCCCGTCGGGCCCTTCATGATGATGTTTTTGGGCGTGATCTCCTCGCGGTCCGCCTCCGAAAGGCGGCTGCGGCGGTAGCGGTTGCGCAGCGCGATGGCGACCGCGCGCTTGGCCTTGTCCTGCCCGATGATGTATTTATCCAATTCGTTTACGATCTGTTTGGGTGATAAACTCATAGTGATGACCTCCTCGGGCGCGCCCGCGCCCGGTCTCCGTTTTTTTCCGAAAAAGCCGTGCCCGCCCGCACAGGCGTACCGCCCTTGCGAGCGTACCGTTTGCGCGGGGAAAGCGGCGTCAGACCTCTTCGACGACGATGTGGTCGTTGGTAAAGACGCAGATCTCGCTGGCGATCTTGAGCGCCTTATAGGCGATCTCGGCGGCGGTATCGTCCGTCTCCTGCAGGAGCGCGCGGCCCGCCGCGAGGGCATAGTTGCCGCCGCTGCCGATGGCGCACACGCCGCCGTCCGGCTCGATCACCTCGCCGTTGCCGCTGATGATGAGCAGCTGGTCCTTGTCCGCGACGATCATCATCGCCTCGAGCTTGCGCACCATCTTGTCGTTGCGCCACATCTCCGCCAGCTCGACCGCCGAGCGCATGAGGTTGCCCGAAAACTTGTTCAGCATCCCCTCGAACCGCTCGGAGAGGGAGAAGGCGTCCGCCACGGAGCCGGCAAAGCCCAGAATGACCTTGCCGCCGTAGATGCGGCGCACCTTGACCGCGTTGTTTTTGAACACGACCGACTCGCCCATGGTGACCTGTCCGTCGCCGGCGATCGCCGTCTTGCCGCCCTTTTGGACGGCGCATATCGTTGTGCCTCTGAATTCCGGCATGATTGACCTCCGTATCGTTAAAGTTGTTCGCGCAAGGCGGCGGCGACGCGGTCGATGCGTTCGAGCGCGCGCTCGGCGAGCCTGCGCTTTTTGAGCGCCTTGTCGCGGACGTGCTCCGCGAGCGGGCGCAGGATCCCGTAATTTGCATTCATCGGCTGGAAGTTCTCCGTCGGCTGCGAGACGTGCCGCGCGAGCGCGCCGGTGACCGTCTCCTCGTCCCATTCGACGGGCGGGATGCCGCGCAGCTTGCAGGCGAGGGCGATCGCGGCGGCGAGCCCGCTGTCCGCGCTCTCCACATACCCCTCCACGCCCGTGATCTGCCCCGCGAAAAAGACGAGCGGGTCGGCGCGCAGCGAATAGTCGGGGGAGAGCACCTGCGGCGCGTTGAGATAGGTGTTGCGGTGCATCACCCCGTAGCGCAGGAACTCGGCGCCGCGCAGGGCGGGGATCATGGAGAACACCCGCTTCTGCTCGGGGAACTTCAGATTGGTCTGGAACCCGACCAGGTTATACGCCGTGCCCGCGCAATTTTCCTTGCGCAGCTGCAAGACGGCGTAGGGGCGCTTCCCGTCCGCATCGTACAGCCCGACCGGTTTGAGCATCCCGAAGCGCAGCGTGTCCTTGCCGCGCGCCGCCATCGCCTCGACGGGCATACACCCCTCGAACAGCTCGCGCTTGTCGATGCCGTGCTCGTTCGCCCGCTCCGCCGACACGAGCGCGTCCACGAAGGCGTCGTACTCTTCGCGCGACAGCGGGCAATTGACGTAATCCCCCTCCCCCCTGCCGTAGCGGTCGGCGGTGAAGGTCTTGGAAAAGTCGATCGAATCCGCCGCCACGATGGGCGCCGCCGCATCGTAGAAAAAGAGGGAGCCGCCCAGCCGCGCGGCGATATCCGCCGCCAGAGCGTCCAGCGTCAGCGGGCCGGTCGCGACGATGCACGGCCCGGCGGGGATGCGCGACGCCTCCTCGCAGACGACCTCGATGTTCGCCTGCGCGCCGATCTTTTCGGTGATATAGGCGGAAAACGCCGCGCGGTCCACCGCCAGCGCCCCGCCCGCGGGCACGCGCGTCGCGTCCGCCGCCTCGATGACGAGCGAACCCAGCCGCCGCATCTCCTCTTTGAGCAGCCCGCAGGCGTTGCCGTAGACGTCGTTGCTTTTGAGCGAATTGCTGCACACGAGTTCGGCAAACCCCTCGCTCGCGTGCGCGGGGGTAAAGCGGGCGGGCTTGCACTCGACGAGCCGCACGCGGAACCCGCGCCCCGCGAGAAAATACGCCGCCTCGCACCCGGCGAGCCCGGCGCCCACGACCGTGACGCGCAGCTCCTCTCCCATTCCTCTGCCACTTCCTTTTAGTGATTTAGCACTCTCAATATAAGAGTGCTAAACTTATTATATGCAGAACGGGCGGGATTGTCAAGGGTTTTTCGCCCCCGAACGGAGAAAAGTTTGTGAAGGCCGCCCCGGCAGCGCCGCGGCAAGGACGCCGCCCGCGCACGGGAAGGCGCGGGCGCGGCGAAGAAGGGGCAAAGGCGCGCGAAAGGGCGCGCGAAGGGGCGCGCGGCAAAAGCGCAATTCCCATAGGGAATAAAATCAAAATGAAATTCTAAAAAGACTTGTACTTTCAAGCGAGAGAATGATGTCGGAATCACCGGCATCATTTTTTCTTTGACGAATCGAAGCTCAAATATCGCCGATATCGCCGAACAGCTCTTCATTCATCTGCCGCCACCATAGCAGCGTCGGAGGATCGCCCTCTTTACAATGTTCCCACACGACGGCCTCCTGCCCTTCGTTGAGTTCGGGTGCAAGCGTTTCAAAGTCGGTGGGCTGTCTGTCCCGGTACCAAGGCGCCTCATATTTGTGCTCGTAAGCCACTTCATAATCGTAGACGGGGGCATAGTACACGTTATTGTTGCTATACGCGTATGTCCAGCCTGCAACGGCGCCGACGTAGCTTTTTTTGCCTGAAAAATCAAGCAACTCTTCGGTGCTGTGCCTAAAATAGCTGTTGGTCACCTTTACTTCGCCCGCGTCGCCGGCCATGCCGCCGCAATAGACGGACAATTTTTCCATGCCTTCTATCGCACCGTCTTCCGCGGTGACTGACACCATACCGTTGAAGTAACAGTTGTTTACCGTGTTGCCGCCGTACATAAGGCGACCGAAGAGGCCTCCCGCCATGACGGACATACGAGGGCACACTCTGTCCATACCCTCCCTTATTGCCACAACGACAAAAACATCGCATTCCGCGAAGCACCTTTCAAAAGTGCAGTCGCCCTCCGATTCACCGACAAGCCCGCCGACCCAGCACGAGGAATCGTTCGTCACGCCGACATCGCCCGTATAGGCGCACTCGGTGAGGCGGGAATTGTTGCCGAGCGCGGATATGAACCCGGCGGTAACGGTGTTGCGATAGAGATTCCGCTCGTCATTTTCGTTGATGAAATTTACGTTGCCGGTGGCAAAACAGCCGAGCAGATCGGCAGCCGACGCGTTTATGCTGTACGCAAAGCCCGCGGCGGAACCGTTGCTATCCACGCGGCCCGTGGCATAGCAGCGCTCGATGTTCAGCCGGTCTACAGTATCGCTTACGGAACCGATAAAGCCGCCGCCACACTCGGCATGGACGGCACCCGTGGCGTGACAGTCTGCAATGAACACCTGCCCGTACCTTGCCATAGCGCCTATGAAACCGCCCGCGCTGCGGCCACAGACGGAACCCGCGGCATAGCTTTGCGTTATTTCCGCACTTTTATAGTCCGCCGAACGGAAAGAGCCCACCGCACCGATAAGACCGCCGGAAACAACTCTCCTGTCGCTTTTTGCAACGGCGGCGTCCGTCACGATATCGCCGAATGCCGTACAGCCGCCGAGCGAAAAGTTGTCGCCTATCTTACCGAAAACGCCGCCCGCAAAGCAGGAATAATTGAACATGTATTCGTCCGAATCTACAGACGCATCGATATTTACATTTATATCGGCATGGGATGACAGACGGGACAGCTGCGTGACATCTGCAGAGGAATAGGCGCCCATGGAACCGACAACGCCGCCGACGCACACATCGACGGTCGCCCCCCTGGGCGCAATGGAAATTTTGCCGCTGACCGTACAGTCTGATATCTGCCCCGTGCAGTAGCCGGCAACGCCGCCGACATAGGTGCTGCCCGAAACTTCCACATCCTTTAAAACGAGGTCGTGTATGTACGCATTCCTCGCACAGCCGAACAGCCCCGCGTACTCACCGCCCTCCACTTTAAGTCCTTCCACGGTATGCCCGCCGCCGTCAAACCCGCCGCGGAAGGGAGCTTCAACGCTGCCAATGGGGATAAAATCCTGCTCCGTGGGCAGAGTGATATCGGCAGTCAGTTCAAAGTATGCCGAAGGATAGTCCATTACATTTTTAAGCTGAGCCGCCGTGCCTATCAGGTACGGATGGGTGGCTGTGCCTATGCCGCCTTCAAAATCGGAGGTGTTCTGTTTTTTGAAGACGGCCGTGTAAGACATCGTAGCGCCGTCCACAAACACGTCGGCGCGCTCGGGCGTGGTCACGCCGTCGCTCCATTCTTCAAACAGATACCCTTCGTCCGCCACGGCGATGACGGTGCTGCCCGTCTGCCCGGCCTTGCCCCGCTGTGCGGCGTTGCCGGATATGGAGCCGCCTTCGGACGCATAGTAATTTATTCCGTCATCGTCCCTATATACAAACTGCGCCGTAACTTCTATATCCTTTTTTACGCCGCTATCGGTGCGCGACGCCTCGGCAACGCCGTCCGACCAGCCGACAAATTCGTAGCCGTGGTCCGCAACGGCGGTGACGGCGGCACCGTCCTCCCCGTCTCGAACATATTGCGTCGTTTCCCCCTGTATATATCCGCCCTTGTCGGCAAGGTAATTCAGCGTATGCGTACCCGAGCAAGCGGCAAACGCGCACGCCGTACAGGCAACGGCGATGATAAAAAGCAAAACCGTAAAAATTTTACGCTTCATACTCTTCCTCCTCTCACATTCATACAAATATATTGCATTATCATTATACCACTCATGTTTTTAAAACGCAATATACGTCTTTAAAAATATCTTGTAAAAAATATCTTGTAAAAGAGGGGCGCGCGGCAAACGCCGCGCGCCCCCCCCGGCCCGCCCGAAGCGGTCAGTTCTTCCTGTTTTTGAGCGCGAACGCGAGGCCCGCCCCGCCGACGCCGAGGGCGACGAGCGAGACCGCCGCAAACACCCACAGCAGCGCCGTCAGCGTGCCGATCGACGCCTCGTTGTCGTCCACGGCAGCCTGCAGCTGTTCGACCGCCGCGCGGATGGCGTCATCGGCGGCGGTATGCGCGCTTTCCAGCGCGTCGATGCGCGCGGCGAGGTCGCCGTCCGCCCCCTGCAGCGCGTCGATATCCGCCGCGAGCAGGGCGTCCGCCGCCTCATACGCCTCTTGCAGGGCGGCGAGCTGCGCGGAAAGGTCGGCGGCGCTGCCGTCGATGGCGGCCTGCAGATCCTCGACCGCCGCGTCCAGCTCCGCCTGCACGCCGTCGATCGCCGTCTGCAATGCGGTCTGCGCGCTGCCGATCGCTTCCTCGAGGTCGGCGACCGCCGCCGCCAGCTCCTCGTCCGTCGCGTAGGTGTCGTCCAGCGCCGCGACGGCGTCCTGCGCCGCCTGCAGCTGTGCGGCGAGATCGGCGATATCCGCCGCGTTGTCTTCGATGTCCTCGACCGCCGCGTCGATCTGCTCCTGCGTATCGTCCTCGAGCGAGCCGACATCCTCTTGCAGCGAAGCGAGCGCTCCTCGCAGAGCGTCGATTGCCGCTTCCACTTCTTCCAGCCCGCTGCTGTTTATGAACGTGTATGTATCTTCCGGCGCGGCATAATTCCCCGCGTCCCCGCCGGCGAGCGCATAAGTAATGTGTACGCGCCCGTCCGCAAGACGCGGACGGGCGCAAAGGAAATGTAAGCAGTAGCTAAATGTATTGACAGTTCACATTCATAGCCGGAATATCCCGCTTGCGGAGCATAGCTTTTTTTGACCGCAAAGCATTAGG
>DXFD01000019.1 GCA_019114625.1 Candidatus Borkfalkia faecigallinarum
TACATGCGCGGCACCCGCATCGTCCAGATGCCGACCACCCTGCTCGCGCAGATCGACAGTTCGGACGGCGGCAAGACGGCGGTCGACTACCGCGGCGTCAAGAACGTGATCGGCGCCTTCTATCAGCCCGAGCGCGTCTTTTGCGATCCGCTCTTTTTCGAAACGCTCCCCGCGCGCGAGATCCGCTGCGGTCTCGGCGAGGTCATCAAGACGGGGCTTTTGGACGAGACGGTCGGCGAGGCGATCCGCGCCAATACCGGCCGCCTGCGCGACCTTTCTTTCCTGCATTCCCTCGCGGCGGACTGCGTCCGCTTCAAGGCGGGCGTCGTCGAGCGGGACGAGACGGAGAGCAGCGGCCTTCGCAAGTGCCTCAACCTCGGCCACACGACCGGCCACGCGCTCGAACTGCTGTGCGGCAGGCGTTCGCACGGCGAGTATGTGCTCATCGGCCTGTGGCTGGAGAGCTTCATCGCGGAAGGGGAGGGGCTCTGTTCCCCCGAGCACGCGCGGGAAGTGCGTTCGCTCGTCTCCCTCGTCCTTCCGCGCGTCCCGCGCATCCCCAACGCGGCGGACGGCCTGCGGTTTGCCCTTCTCGATAAAAAGAACAGCGGCAGCGATATTTCCTTCATCGTGTCGAAGGCGCGCGGCGAATACGCGGAGCTCTCGCTCCCGCCCGACCGCTACGTGCGGTACTTGAACATCCTTGCGGAGGAACGGGCATGAAGATACGACCCCGCCGTCTCTTTACCGGCGATTTCAAGATCCCCGGCGATAAATCGATCACCCACCGCGCGATCCTGTTCAACGGCATCGCGTCGGGCGAGGCGGTCGTCACGGACGCGCTTTTGGGCGCGGACTGTCTCTCTTCCGTCGCCTGTATGCGCGCTCTGGGCGCGCAGATCGAGGTGGAAGGGAGCAGCATCCGCGTGCGCGGCGCCGAGCGGCTGCGTGCCGCCGACTGCGACTGCGGCAACAGCGGCACGACCATGCGCCTGCTCATGGGGCTCGTGGCGGGCGTGGGCGTGGAAGCGCGCCTGACGGGGGACGCTTCCCTCTCCCGCCGCCCGATGGAGCGGGTCGCGGCGCCCCTGCGCCTTTTGGGTGCGGACATCGCGACGACGGCGGGGCACGCTCCCGTCGCGGTGCGCCCCGCGCGCCTTCACGGCTGCACGGTGGATACGCACGTCGCCAGCGCGCAGGTCAAGAGCGCGCTCATCCTCGCGGCTTTGGGTGCGGAAGGGGAGACGACCGTGCGCGAACCGCTCCTCTCGCGCGACCATACCGAGCGTATGCTCGCGGCGATGGGCGCGGACATCCGTGCGGACGGCTGTACCGTCACGGTGCGCCGCAGCGCCCTGCGCGCGGCGGACGTCGCCGTTCCGGCAGACATTTCCAGCGCCGCCTACTTTATGGCGCTCGGCGCGCTGTGCGGCGAAACGCTCTGCCGCGGCGTCGGCGTCAACCCCACGCGCACGGGCATTCTGACCGTGTTTGACCGGATGGGCGTCGACTACGCGCTGGAAAACGAGCGCACGGTGTGCGGGGAGCCGGTCGCGGACATCCGCGTCCGCAAGTCTGCGCTGCGCCCCCTGACGCTCGGCGGCGCGGTCATGCCCACCCTCATCGACGAACTGCCCGTCATCGCGGCGCTCTGCGCCTATGCGGACGGGGAGAGCGTCATCACGGGCGCGGAGGAGCTGCGCGTCAAGGAGAGCGACCGCATCCGCACGACGGCGGCGATGTTGACCGCCCTCGGCGGCGACGTGACCGAACGCCCGGACGGCTTTGTGATCCGCGGCGGGGGCAAACTGCGCGGCGGAAGGATCGACGCCTGCGCCGACCACCGCATCGCCATGAGCGGCGCGGTCGCCCTCGCGGCGAGCGAGGCGGGCGGCGAGATCCTCGGCGCGGAGTGCGTCGACATCTCCTTCCCCGGCTTTTTCACCATGCTCGATCCCTGAAAACGGAGGTATATACGATGTATAAGATGGCTGTGATCGGAAAGGACGTGTCCAAGTCGGACAGCGCCAAGATGCACACCTTTGATTTCCGCGGCCTGGGCAGCGCGTGCGAATACGAGCTGATCTCGGTCGCCAAAGAGGACCTCGACGCCACCGTCCGCCGTCTGCTGGACGGTTATGACGCATTCAACGTCACCATTCCGTATAAATTGGACGTCATCCCGTACCTCGACCGCCTCGAGGGTGATGCGCGCACCTTCGGCGCCGTCAACCTCGTCAAGGACAAGGTCGGCTACAATACGGACGGCGTCGGCTTCCTGCTCCTGCTGGAAAACAACGGGATCCGTCCGCAGGGGATGAAGATCCTGGTCCTCGGCGCGGGCGGCGCGGGCCGCAGCGTGGTCAAAAAGCTCGCGGACGCGGGCGCGGACGTGTTCGTCTACGACCTGCGCGGGGAGAGCGTGGAGCGCCTCTATCGCGAATTTGGCTGCTTTACGCCGCTCGCCGCCGTCGAGCCCGCGGACTACGACCTGATCGTCAACGTCACGGGCGTCGGGATGCACAAGACGGAGGGGATCTCTCCCGTCGGGGAAGAGGTGCTCGCCCGCACGAAGATGGCGTGCGACCTCATCTACTATCCGCGCAAGAGCGAGTTCCTGCGCATCGCGGAATCGCTGGGCAAACCCATCCTCAACGGCGAGGGGATGCTCTTCTATCAGGCGTATTACGGCGATTGCATCGTCCTCGGCCGCGAGCCGGATGCGGAGGAGGCGAAGGCGCTCTTTGCGCAATATCGGCTTGCATATCCCGATTAAGCGACGTTTGCACAGTACTATGTCAGACATAATTCGGCATTACGGAGGGAAAAGTCAATGAAATTGTTGTTTTTGAACGGCGTCAACCTAAACATGACCGGCCGCCGCGAAAAGGGCGTGTACGGCACGGAGACGCTGGAGGACATCAACGGCCAGCTCGCGCGCTTCTGCAAGGACCGCGGGGCGGAGTGCGAGTTCTTCCAGACCAACATCGAAGGGGAGCTTTGTACGAAGATCCAGCAGTCGGATGCGGACGGCATCATCCTGAACGCGGGCGCGTTCACCCATTACAGCTACGCCCTGCGCGACGCGATCGCCTCCGTCCCGACCCCCGTCGTCGAGGTGCATATGTCCAACGTCCACGCGCGCGAGCCCTTCCGCCGCAACTCGGTCATCTCCGAGGTCTGCCGCGGCACGGTGCTCGGGTTCGGCAAAAAGAGCTACTTTCTGGCGGCGGAGAGTTTTCTGTTATGAACATCATACTTTGCGGGATGATGGGGTCGGGCAAGACGACCGTCGGCATCCGCCTCTCCGAATTGACGGGGATGCGCTGGTACGACACGGACGATCTGATCGTCGACAAGTACGGCCGCATCGCGGACATCTTCGAGTACTACGGCGAGGAGCGCTTCCGCCAGCTCGAGACGGGCATCGTCCACCGCGTCGCGGGGGAGGAAAACTGCATCATCTCGACGGGCGGTGGGTGCGTGCTGCGCCCGGAAAACAGCGCCGCCTTCAAAGAGGGGGGCGGCAAGATCGTCTTTTTGAAGGTGGATATCGAGGTACTGTTCGCGCGCACCGGTCACACCGGCGACGAGCGGCCGCTCCTGAAAAACACGACGTTTGAAAAGATGCGCGACCTGCTCGACCGCCGCACGCCCATCTACGAGAGCTGTGCCGACTACACGGTGGATACGAACGGCAAAGGGGTGGACGAGGTCGCGCGCGAGATCGTGGCCGAATTCGGCCTCCCGCTCGTCGGGGGCTGACGATGGGCATGGTCTTTGTGACGGGCGGCTCCCGCGGCATCGGCAGGGCGATCTGTACGGCGTTCGCCCGCACCGGGCGCGACGTTGCCTTCTGCTATTCGCGGGACGAGGAGGGCGCCCGCGAGACGGCGCGGCTGATCGGGAAGGCGGGCGCCGGGGCGCTCCCCCTGCGGTTAGACGTCGCCGACGAAGCCGCCGTTCAGGCGGCGTTCGACTCCCTTCCCGGGCTCGAGATCCTCGTCAACAACGCCGGGATCGCACATTTCGGGCAGATACAGAGTACTACGTCTGACATATGGCGCCGTATTTTCGCGGTCAACGTGGACGGGGCGTTCTTTTGTACGCGCGCGGCGATCCCCAAATTTCTGCGCCGCGGCGGCGGCAGCATCGTCAACATCTCCTCCGTCTGGGGGGAGGCGGGCGCCTCCTGCGAGGCCGCCTATTCCGCGTCGAAAGCGGCGCTGATCGGGTTCACGAAGGCGGCCGCCAAAGAGCTCGCCCCCGCGGGCATCCGCGTCAACTGCGTCTGCTGCGGGATGATCGAGACGGGCATGAACGCCCGCCTGACCGAAAGCGAGAAGGCCGCCTTTCTCGCGGACGTTCCGTGCGGCAGGGCGGGCACGCCGGAGGAGGTCGCCGCGGCGGCCGTGTTTCTCGCCGAACATCGATATATGACAGGCGAAGTACTTCGCGTAGACGGCGGATTGCTGTAAAATCGCTCTTTTTTCAACAAACGACCGTTTTTTTCGAAAAAAATTCCTTTGAAAAAAGGTTTTTTTCTTTTTTTGACGAAATAATCAAATGGTACGGTCGTATCCGTACGGGCGTGCCGTATTCTTTTGCCGCGTCGTGCCGCATTTTTGCCCCGCCGCGGCGCAAGGAGTGCAGACGATGGCACAGTTTGTCGGGAAGGAGCGCACTTACCGCATCGAGGAACTGTTTTTCTCCGCCTATGCCTGCCGTTCGGATCAAACGAAGGGCCGGCAGCGCGAGGAGGTCCCCTGCAATATGCGCACGGACTTCCAGCGCGACCGCGACCGCATCATTTACAGCAAGGCGTTCCTGCGGCTGAAAAACAAGACGCAGGTATTCTTTTCGCCGGAAGGGGATCATTTCCGCACGCGCATGACGCACACGATCGACGTCTCGCAGATCGCGCGTTCGATCGCGCGCAGCCTCGCCCTCAACGAGGACCTCGCGGAGGCGATCGCGCTCGGGCACGACCTCGGGCATACGCCCTTCGGCCATGCGGGCGAGCGGGTGCTCGCCAGCCTCGCGCCGAACGGGTTTGCGCACAACGAGCAGTCGCTGCGCGTCGTCGACGTGCTGGAAAAGGACGGCCGCGGGCTGAACCTCACCTTCGAGGTGCGCGACGGCATCCTCAACCACAAGCAGAGCGGCAGGCCCGCCACGCTGGAGGGCAAGGCCGTTTCTCTGGCGGACCGCATCGCCTACGTCAACCACGACATCGAGGACGCCATCCGCGCGGGGCTCCTGCGCGCGGAGGATCTCCCGCAAGAGGAGGTGCGCGTGCTCGGTTCGACCTCGCGCGACCGCATCAACCGGATGATCACCTCCATCTACGAGAACAGCATCGGCAAGGATTGCGTCGCCATGGGGGAGAAGGAGGCGCACGCGCTGGAAAATCTGCGTTCCTTCATGTTTGAAAAGGTGTACATAACCCCTCTTTCGCGCAAGGAGGAGGAACGCGCCAAGCGGATGCTTTCCGCGATGTACGACTATTATTTCAAAGACCGCGAGCGGCTGCCCGCTTTTTACCTCTCGCTGACCGAACGGTATCCGATCGAGCAGGTCCTGTGCGACTATCTCTCGTCGATGACGGACAAATTCGCGGTCGCCGTATTCAACAATATCTTTATCCCGCACAGCTGGGCGCTGACCGAAAAGGACATCGAGGAGATCTGATCGCCCGCCGTGCCGAAACCATTCGGGGGACAAGCCGTGGCAAAAGGACTGGATCCGGAATTCCTGCAGCAACTCAAAAGCAAAAACGACCTCGTCGAGGTGGTCGGGGCGTACGTCCCGCTCGAGCGCAAGGGCGGCAACTGGTGGGGGCGCTGCCCCTTCCATCACGAAAAGACGCCCTCCTTCACGGTCAACGCGGAGGGGCAGTTTTATCACTGTTTCGGCTGCGGCGTTTCGGGGGACGTGATCACCTTCATCCGCGAGATCGAGTCGGTCGACTTTATGGACGCCGTCAAGATCCTGGCGGAGCGGGCGAAGCTCCCGCTGCCCGAGATGAACTTCGACACCGAAAAGACGGCGGAGATGAAGCGCCGCCGCGACGCCGTGCTGCAGATCCTGCGCGCTTCGGCGCATTTCTATCTGGACAACCTCAATTCGGGCAGGGCGGACGCGCACGTGCAGTACATTCTCGACCGCAAGATCGCCTCCGCCGTCGTCCGCAAATTCGGGCTCGGCGCCTCGCTCGACCATCGTTCCCTCCCGCAGTTTTTGCAGGACAAGGGCTTTCGCCGGGAGGACATCCTCGAAAGCGGCGTCGCGACCGTTTCCGAAAAGAACGGCCGCCTGATCGACGCGCAGGCGGGGCGGCTGATCTTCCCCGTCATCAGCGCCTTCGGCGACGTGATCGCCTTCGGCGGCCGCGTGCTCGGCAAGACGGATTTCGCCAAATATAAAAACACGCGCGAGACCATCGTGTTCAACAAGAGCAAGACGCTCTACAACATCAACCTCGTCAAAAAACTCAAAAAGGCGTCCGGGCTGAAGGATATCATCGTCGTGGAGGGGTACATGGACACCCTCTCCCTCTTCCAGGCCGGGTTTTGCAACGTCGTGGCGAGCATGGGCACCGCCCTGACCAAGGACCAGGCCCGCCTCGCCAAGCGGTATGCGGACAGCGTCTATATCAGCTATGACGGCGATTTCGCGGGGCAGAAGGGCGCCATCCGTGGATTGGAGATCTTGCGCGACGAGCAGATCAACGTGCGCGTCGTGCCTCTCCCCGAAGGGCTGGACCCGGACGACGTGATCAAGCAGCAGGGCAGCGAGGGGTATCGCAAGTGCCTGGACGCGGCCATGCCGCTCATCGACTTCAAGCTCGAAGTCGCCCGCCGCAAATACGACCTGTCCAAGACGGAGGAGCGCCGCGCATACATCGCGGAAGCGCTCGGGATCATCCGTGAGGCGGACAGCGAGAGCCTGAAAGAGGATCTCCTCAAACAGCTGCGCGACCGCACGGGCGTGACGTACGAATCGCTCCGCCGCGATCTCGACAGCGGCGCCGCCCCGCGCGCGGAAGCGGCGCCCGTAGCGGCTGCCTTGCAGGGGGATCCCGCCATGCAGGGCGACGGGGCAGACCGCCTGACCCGCGCCCGCCGCTTCGTGCTCG
Organism: Candidatus Borkfalkia faecigallinarum; assembly: GCA_019114625.1. GTDB lineage: Bacteria > Bacillota > Clostridia > Christensenellales > Borkfalkiaceae > Borkfalkia > Borkfalkia faecigallinarum. The sequence goes on from DXFD01000019.1 coordinate 7,139, forward strand.
CCGCCGTGCTGTTCGGCGCGCGGTATGCGAAAAATTTCGATATTTCGAGTGTCAGATTTACAGATCCTGTGCATAATACCATCGCGGAATATATCAAGAAACGGCAAGAGAGGGGGGAACCCGTGCGCGCGAGCGCGCTGTTCGACCTCTTTGACGAGGACACGCCCGAGCTGAACGACATCCTCGATCTGAGCGTCGGCGAAACGCTGCAGGGCGAAAACGGCGCGCGCTATTTCGAGGCGAGCGTCCGCACGCTCGAATGCGCCGCACTGACCGAAGAGCTGGACCGGCTCAGCGCGCTGTGTGACGCGGAGACGGATCTTGCGAAAAGGCGGGAGATGACCCGCCGCATCCTGGACCTGACCATCCGGTTGAAGCAATATAATTGAAGCGCCGCGCCCCCGCTTGCGGGGCAAATAATAGAAGCCGCGCTCGGCTTCCTGCGGCGCGGGCGGCAAGCGCCGCGGCTTCGATCGATGGCGCCGATCGTAAACGCCGCGCCCCCGGCTTGCGGGGCAAACGATAAGAGCCGCGGCATCCCGATACGTTTTCAAAATTTTTTAACATAAGCGGAGGACATGCGAATCCATGAGCGTTTCCGAACAAAAACTCAACGAGATCCTCAAACAGATCATCGGCGAATATCGCCAGAAGGGCAGCATCTCGACGGACGTGCTGTGCGACATCCTGGAAAAGATCGATACCAGCCCCGATCAGATCGACTATATCTATAAGTCGATCGGCGAGGCTGGCATCCAGATCGTGGACGAGGACGAGCGCGACCGCGAGCTGTTTGAGCAGGCCCTCAAAGACATCGGCCTGGACGACCCCGTCAAGATGTACCTCAAAGACATCGGCCGCGTGCCGCTTCTTTCGGGGGACGAAGAGATCGATCTGGCGCGCCGGATGCAGGAAGGGGACGAGGCAGCGAAAAAGCGCCTCTCCGAGGCAAACCTGCGCCTGGTCGTCTCCATCGCCAAGCGCTACGTCGGCAGGGGGATGCTCTTCCTCGACCTGATCCAGGAGGGCAACCTCGGCTTGATGAAGGCGGTCGAGAAGTTCGATTACCAGAAGGGCTTCAAGTTTTCGACGTACGCGACGTGGTGGATCCGGCAGGCGATCACGCGCGCGATCGCGGACCAGGCCCGCACCATCCGCATCCCCGTGCACATGGTGGAGACGATCAACCGCCTCACCCGCGCCTCGCGCATCCTCCTGCAGCAGCTGGGGCGCGAGCCGACGCCGGACGAGATCGCCAAAGAGCTGAATATGCCCGTCGAGCGCGTGCGCGAGATCCAGAAGATCGCGCAGGATCCCGTCTCTTTGGAGACGCCGATCGGCGAGGAGGAGGATTCGCACCTGGGCGACTTTATCGAGGACGACCGCGCGACGACGCCGTCCGATTCGGTCGCGTTTACCATGCTCAAAGAGCAGCTGCTCGGCGTGCTCGACACGCTGACCCCGCGCGAGGAGAAGGTGCTGCGCCTGCGCTACGGCATCGACGACGGCAAGCCTCGCACCTTAGAAGAGGTCGGCAAGGAATTCAACGTCACCCGCGAGCGCATCCGCCAGATCGAGGCGAAGGCGCTGCGCAAGCTGCGCCACCCTTCGCGCAGCAAAAAGCTGAAAGATTTCCTCGACTGACGGTATGAAGAACACACGCCGCCTCCGCGTCCTCTGCGGCGAGCTGCGCCCCTGCGGGCTGTTCGCCGACGTCGGCTGCGACCACGGCTATTGCACGCAGTATATGCTCGAGCGCGGCCTGTGCCGCGCGGCGGTCATCTCCGACATCAGCGCGGGCAGCCTGCGCAAGGCGGAGACGTTGCTGGCGGAGCACATCGCGTCCGGCCGCGTGCGCAGCGTCTGCTGCGCCGGGCTTTCCGGCGTCCCGCGCGAGGCCGAGGAGGTGCTCATCGCCGGCATGGGCGGGGAGGAGATCGTCTCCATTTTGGAAGAAGGTTTTCTGCCGCCCGTCCTCGTCTTGCAGCCCATGAAGCACGCGCCCAAGCTGCGCCGCTTCTTGTTGGAACGCGGCTACGCGATCGAACGCGACTTCACCTTCACGGACGGCAAGCATTACGACCTGCTGCGCGCCGTGCGCGGCGGGGCTTCGCGCCGCTATTCGCCGCGCGACATCGCATTCGGTTACGACAATCTCCACACCCCGTCGGGCGAGTTTGTCGCCCTCTTGCGGGAGGAGGCGGAAAAGTGCCGCGCCCGTTTGGCGGCGGCAGGCAAACCTGTTCCCGCCGTCGAGGAGCGGCTGCGGGAACTGACGGAGGTCATCCATGAAGTTACGCGAGGTCTATGAGCGCATCGACGCGCGCTATCCCAAGCGCCTGAGCGACGATTACGTCGCCCGCTACGGCGGGCACGACAACAGCGGCATCCTCTTGATGGATGCGGACGCGGAGATCGCGGGCGCGCTGTTCTCCCTCGACCTCTCCCTCGGCGCGATCGCCGCGGCGAAGGAGAAGGGGATGAACCTGATCGTCACCCACCATCCCGCCATCTTTTTCCCGGTCGCGAACATCCGCACGGACGACGCGCTCGGCGCGCGCCTGCACGCCTGCCTGCGCGCGGGCATCGGCGTCGTCTCCATGCACCTCAACCTCGACTGCGCCGTCGGCGGCATCGACGAGCATCTCGCCCGCGCGGCGGGGGCGGTCGGGGAGATCGGCATCGGCGAGCCGCTGCCCGCGGGCGGCGGATACGGCCGCTTCTATGCGGTCGAGCCTTCCCCGCTCTCCGCGTTCGCCGCGAAGCTGGGCGAGGCGCTCGGCACCCGCCGCGTCTTTGTCTACGGCGATCCGGACACGAAGATCTCCCGCGCGGCATCCTTCTGCGGGGCGGGGCTGGACGGAAGCGCCATCGCGGCGGCGAAGTCGCGGGGCTCGCAGGCGGTCGTTTCGGCGGACATCAAACATAACTTTATCTGCGACGCGCTCGAATCCGGTTTGTGCGTCGTACAGCTCACGCATTACGCGAGCGAAAATTACGGATTTCGGAAAATTTATCAATCTCTCGGGGCGGAACTCGGCGTTCCGTGCGCCTTTTATCAGGACGCGCAGATGCTCTGAGAGGGGAGGAATAGAAATGATCGATGAATTGTTGCAGTATCAGGAAGCGGACGGCCGCCTGCGCGCCGTCGAGCAGGAGATCGCCGCGACGGACGAGCGCAAGAAGTATATTTCCGCGCGCAAATTCCTGGAAAAGGCGCCCGAAAAGCTGGACGCCCTGGACGCGAAAGCGGCGGAATTGAAGCACCTGTTTGAACTTCTCGAAAAGAAATATGCCGAGATCGCCGACACCATCAAGGATTACGAAAACCTGGACGAGATGGTGGACGAGCAGGGGGGCGAGATCTCCTTTTATAAGCGGAACGCGTCGCAGATCGCGGACAACCTGCGCGGTCTGAAGGCGGAGATCAACAAGCTCGCGTCGCAGATCGAGAGCGCCGCCGCCGAATATCAGGCCGCCAAGAAGCAGACGATCGCGATGCAGAAGCAGTACAAGGAATACAAGGTCAAATACGCGGAAGTGAAGGAGGCGCGCGCGGGCGACGTGAAAAAGATCGAAGCGGAGCTCGCGGAGCTGGGCAAAAAGGTCCCGCAGGATACCCTCGCCAAGTACAACGCCAAGCGCAAGGAAAAGCTCTTCCCGGTCGTGTGCGAGGTGTCCGGCAACCGCTGCCCGCAGTGCGGCATGGAGTTGTCCATCGCAGAGCTCGCCAAACTTGCCGACGGCAGCTTCATCGAGTGCGACAGCTGCCGCCGCATCCTGTTCCGCCGCAAGTGACGCGGCGCTTCCCGCTTTGATCGGGAGAGCGTGCCGCATAGCCGCCGATCGACGCGGTCTATGTCACGCATAGTACTTTGCATATGGCAAAAAAGGCTTTCCGCAGGTCGGAAAGCCTTTTCTCTTCTATAAATCGGGCCGTTCGGCACGCCGGCCGGGTGCAAAATCATTTTAACCGTGCCGCCCGGGGCAAATCCCTTCTTGCCGCGTCCATCCCCGGCGGCAAAACCTTTTTGCCCGCGCCATTCCGGGATCATTTCCATTTTCCGAAGCGTATCTGCTTGTCGAGGTCGGGCACGATCTGCTCCGGCTTCGCTTCCTCCGGGTCCGCGTAGCCGATCCCGATAAAGGCGGGGATCCGATAGGAGGACGGGATCTTCAGCCGCGCCTTGACGGCGTCGTGTTCCGCGTCGAGCGGTATCCGCATCGAGCAGGACAGCCCTTCGGCGGCGGACGCCAACAGGATGTTTTCGATGACGCACCAGATGGTGGCAAACGGATTGAGTTTGGAAACGGACCCGCCGCTCGCCTCCTTCGCTTTGTAAAGGGGGATCAGGACGTACGGCGCGCCTTGCAGCATGGTAAACTGTTTGGGCACGGCGTAGCCGTACATCTTTTGCCCCGACGTGATCGGGTAGGGCCTGGGCATATGCAGGTACCTTTCCGCGTCGAATTTGTCGGCGATCTTCTTTGCTTCGGCGAAGGCGCATTCCTTTTCCTCGTCCGTCCGCAAAAGGATGTAGCGCCAATTGCGGTTATGATCCCAGGTCGGCGCCCGGTTGCCCGCTTCCAAGATCCTGCGCACGGCCGCAAAGTCGACGTCTTTTTTCAAAAATTCTCTCGTCGTTTTCCGCCGCTCGACGGCGTCATAAAATTCCATGGGGTTCCCTCCGTTGATCGGATCGAGGCGCCGCGGGCTCCTTCGTGTCCCGCCGCAAAGCGCGCGGGGCAAACGCCGGACGGAGCAAAGGCGAAGCGCCCGAGCAAAGGTAAAACGCCCGCGCTAAGGCGAAGAGCCTGCATATAAGCAAATTGTCCGCGCTAAGCGAAGCGCCCGCGCAAAAAGCGCGGGCGCGGGTCGAAACGGCGGGGCGCCGTTCAAGGTCTTACGCTTCGGGGACGACGGAGACGAACACCTTCGCGGAGAC
>DXFD01000020.1 GCA_019114625.1 Candidatus Borkfalkia faecigallinarum
CCCGGTCTTCATGCGGATCTGGCGGTAGATCTCGGGGTTGAGCGCCTCGCCCGCCGTCATCATGTATTTGATGGAGGAGAGGTCGTACTTGCTCATGTCCGACTTGATCATAAAGCGGTAGACGGTCGGCGGCGCGCAGAAGGTAGTGATCTTGTACCGCGCGATGTGCTCCATCAGCGCGCTCGGGTCGAACTTGCCGTGGAAGTCATAGACGAAGATGGCGGAGCCGCACAGCCATTGGCCGAACAGCTTGCCCCAGCTCGCCTTTGCCCAGCCCGTCTCGGCGAGGGTGAAGTGCAGGCCGTCGTCCATGCAGTTGAGCCAATAGCGCGCCGTCACGATATGCCCGAGCGTGTAGCGCTGGGGCAGGGTGACCATTTTGGGCATACCCGTCGTGCCGGAAGTAAAGTAGAGGAGCAAAAGGTCGTCCGCCGAACGCTCGCTGCGGAAGGGGATGTCCAGTTCCTCGCTCTGCTTTTCGACGGCTTCCGTGTAGTCGATAAATCCTTCCCGTTTGCCGATGGTCGCCGCGTGCTGCACGCAGGGGACCTCTTTCATCGCCTTGCGGATATTGTCGCACAGCTCGTCCTCGTTGACGGAGACGACCATCTTGACGTGCGCCTTCTCCATGCGGTAGACGAGGTCTTTTTTCATCAGCATATGCGTCGCGGGGATCGCGACCGCGCCGATCTTGGACAGCGCCATCAGCGTCGTCCAATACTCATGGCGGCGCTGCAGGATGACCAGCACCGTATCTCCCTTGCCGATCCCGCAGGAGAGGAAGAAGTTCGCGGCCTGATCCGAAATGCGTTTGATGTCCGCGAACGTAAAAATTCTCTCGTTTTCGGCGTCGTCGCACCAGACGAGGGCGCGCTTGCCCGGCTCCAACCGGGCGTATTCGTCCACGACGTCGTAGGCGTAATTGAAGTTGTCCGGTACGTTCAGGCTGAAATGATTATAAAAATCGTTGTAATCGCGGAATCGCGTCCCGTTCGTGAAACGGCTGAGAAGATTCATGGGTAAAAAGCCTCCGTGCTTCATTGTGTACACGATATCCTATCCATTATACCATATTTCGCTGTAATAGGGAAGCAAATTTTTTGGCTTGACCCGAAAATAATCGGCAAAATTTTGCACGTTCTTACAAAAAATGCGGCAAAAAAGAGGGGCGCGGGGAGGGGAAGCCTCCCTGCGCCCGCGCTCGCGGCGTTTTGTTCGCGGTTTAGTCGAAATCGGGGCGTTCGAAGCGGTAATTTCCGCTGCCCGTCTCATACACATAGCAGGAGTTCCCGTCGGCGTCCGTCTCGACGTGTACGCGGTAGACGGTCCCGGAGAAGCGGTCTCCGACGTAGATGCGGATGCCGTGGCGGCCTTCGTGTTCGAAGTAGAAGGTCTGCGTCCGGCCGTCGCGGGTGAGGAAGAATTCGATCTCCGTCTCGTCGTCCTCCTGTTCGAAGCTGAACTCGCTCCGTTCGACCGTGCGCCCGTTTTCGCGGATGACGTAGGCGTATTCCTGTTCCGATTCGCGCCCCTCGTTCTCGCTCTCCTGCGTGACGAGCATGGTGCGGGTCTCGCTCATCTGCACGACGAACTGCGTCTCCGTGCTGTCCTCGTCCCGATCGCTCTCCGTCTCGGTGCGGCCGTAGACGGGGTATTCCGCGCCGTCTACGATCAGGATGCCGTCGATGTCGTAGGTGTGCTCCTCTTCAAACCGGTCGTCCCAATCGTCCCGATCGTCCCGATCGTCCCAATCGTCCCGATCGTCCCAATCGTCCCGATCGTCCCGGTCGAAGCGTTCCGTCTCGTTGTAATAGAGGATGTAGGAGAGCGCGTTGCCCTCGATGTCACGATAGGAGACGGTCGCCTTGACCGCGTATTCCTCGCGGTCGGAGTCCTGCGTCGTCATGCCGAACGCGCCGTCGCCGAGCAGCCCTTCGACGAGGAACATATAGTCGTTGAGGGTCGCGATCGTCTCTTCGTCCGTGACGGTCGCGCGGGCAAACGCGGCGCTTTTGGCGGTCACGAGCGCCCGTGCGTTCGCGGCGCCCGCGGTAAAACCGGCGGCCGAGGCGAATTGTTGCGCGCTGCCGCCGTTCATGGCGGAGAGGATGGAGCCTGCCGTCGCCGCGCTGAATGCGTAGCGCTCCCGGATGCTGTCCGTGCCGCCGCTGCCGGACCCTCCCGTGCCGCCCGCGTTGCAGGCGATCAGGCCGGCCGCGAGGCCGAGCGTCATCGTCGAAGCCAATAAAACTTTCCAGATCTTTTTCATGATTTTGTCTCCCTTTCGCTGATTTTTTGGAACGGTTCCGGTCCTCGTTACACCTATACAACAACGGCGCGGGAGAAATTGTTGGCGGCTTTCAAAAAAATCCGAAAATTTTTGCAAAAAGATCGGGCAGGCCCTTGCGGCGGATCCTGTCCGATCTTTGCGGCGTTTTTTTGGCGGTTTTAGTGGCAGGCTTTTGCGCGGTATTTTTTGTGGCTTTTTTGCGGGCTTTCGCGCGGCGTTTTTTGCGCCCGATCTTTGCGGCGGTTCACTCTTGCGCCGTCAAGCATGTCGCCCGCAAAAAGGCGTCGACGGCGCGGCGGGCGGCGCGGCTCTCGGGCAGGGAGGGGCAGAGGTATAAAAAATCGTGCCACATCCCCGCAAAGGAGAGGAGAAGGGTGGGCACGCCCGCTTTGCGTGCGTTCCGCGCGAGCATTTCCGCGTCGCTCGCCGACGTCTCGTATTCCCCGATCACGAGGAGCATCGCGGGCAGCCCGCGCAGGTCGGCATAGGCGGGGGAGAGGTCGGGCGTGCGCGGGTCGGTCGTCCCGCAGTAGGGCGTGCCGCGGCGGATATCCTTCTCATATTCGGCAAAAGATTGATTTTTGGGGAGGGCGTACAGCGGGTCGCGGTGGCAGTTGCGCCGATAGGAGTCGCCGGAGGCGGCGAGGTCGGCAAAAGGCGAGATGCAGACGATCGCGTCGGGCAGGCGCAGCCCCTCGTCCCGCGCGCGCAGACAGCAGGAGAGGAGCAGGTTTGCGCCGAAGCTGTCCCCGACGGCGGCGAGCGGCCTCTCGGGCGGCGATGCGTGCAGGAGGGCGCGGCAGGCGCGGAAACATTCGTCGTGCACGGCGGGATACAGCCGCTCGGTTCCCGCCCGGTAATCGACGGAGCAGACGCGGAACCCCGCCGCGGCATACCCTTGCGCGGCGCGGCGGTAGAAGTTGTTCATGCCGACCGTGTGTCCGCCGCCGTGGAAGTGGAGGAGGTCCGCCGCGTGCTCCGGCGGCTGCAAGATCTCCGTCCGCACGCCGTCCGCTTCTCCGACGGAGAAGGCAAAGCCGCGCGGCGGGCGATATTTTTCGCTGCGGAAACGGACGGAGCGGGAGAGGGATCGGTGCTCCCTGCGCGCCGGGTAGGTGTACAGCCGCAGCAGCGCCCGCACCAGCCGCGCCCGCAGGGAGATCACAGTTCCTCCAGCCGCGCGCGCATATTTTGGACGAGCGGCTTTAAGATCAGGTTGACCAGCACGCCCGAGCGGATGTAGCAGTACACTTCGTTCCAAAGCCCGTAAAAGGCGAGCTTGTGCGCGCAGAGCTCGCTCGCGCCGTAGCGGCGGACGTACGTCTCACACAGGAAGAATCGCTTTCCGGTCAGGTTATTGAACTGAAAGAGGTCGTATTCGCGGTCGGCGTACATGGAGTTCAGCGGGTCGATGAAGCCGGTCAGCTTGCCGCCCTTGCCGACCATGATGTTGGCGATGTTCAGGTCGCCGTGGATGAGGCACGCCTTCTCCACCCGCTCGCGGAAGATGGTATCGAATCGGCGCATGGCGGCGCGCATCGTCTCGAGGACACCCGCGTCCAATTGCTTCTGCGCGGCGTATCCTTCCGCGGCGCGCAGCACATCCTCCGCGAACGGGGCATAGACGTCCGTCCACGCCGCGCCGTTCGGGCAAAGCGTGTCGCCGAACCGTTCGTTCGTACAGGTGTGGACGGAGTGCAGGGCGGCGGTCACTTCCTCGGCGAAGGCGCGGCGCTTCCCTTCTCCTTCCAGCAGCAGCCGCAGGGAGAACAGCCCGCTCTTGCCGTCGATGCGCTCCATGCCGTAACAGTCGGCGGGGATGCGCGCGTCCGCCTTGCGGACAAAATAGACGCGCGGCAGGGGGACGGGGCAGTGCGCCCGCAGCAGGCGCAGGTCGTGCGCCTCCTTCTCCGCCATATTCGGCGCGCGCAGCAGCTTGACCACCATCGTCTGTCCGTCGGTCAGCGTGACGCCGACGGCGCGCCCGAACGACCCGCCGCCCAGATACTTGGCGCGGGCGGCCGCGCAGCCGCCGTATTCTTCGGCAGCCGCGCGCGCATAGGCGACGGCTTGTTTGGGTTGCAGGGGGATGGGGCGGATGCGTTCGACATTCATAAGATAAAACTCCCGAGGATCGTTCGTCACATCCAGTATAACCCGACCGCCCGTCGATGGCAATGTTCGCGCGGGGCGTGACGGTGTCCGCGGAGGGTGTCTTGCCTTTCCGAGGGGGGCGGCGCGCCGCCGGTATCCGGCGGCGCGTCGTCTTGTCGCGTTTTCGGCGGCGGATGATCCGATCGAGCGATCCGGCAGCGCGTCATCGATCCGCATTGTTCGGCGGCGCGTCGTCCCGGTGCCGCATTCTCGAATTCTAAAAGAAGAGCAATTCTAAAAGAAGGGCGGCCCGTATCCTTTATACTCTGCGTTCTTTATTCGAAGGAGAGGCGGTATTCGCCGGGCGTCATGCCGAAGGCGGCGCGGAATCGTTTGTACAGCCCCGCGGGGTCCGCGTATCCGACGGCGGCGGCGATCGACTCGACGGACAGTTCCGTCTCGGCGAGCAGGCGTGCGGCCTCCCGCAGCCGCGCCTCGTTCAGCCGTCGGGAAAAGCTCGTCCCCGTCTGTCGGCGGATGCGCTTGCCGACGTAATCCGCGCTGTAATGCTTCCGCGCGGCGAAGTCGGCGAGGGATGCGTCGCGCAGGTGCTCGGCGAGGTAACTTTCCAGCTCTTCGTCCGTGCGGGCGGCGGGCTGCGCCTCCCGCGAGCGGAGCAGTTCGGCAAAGAGCAATGTCAGCAGCGACGGGATCGTGCGGCTGCACAGCGCGTCCTCCGCGTCCTGTTCCCGCAGCAGCTCCGCGAGAAGGAGCGCCGCGCGGTCGCGCCGCGGCGCAAAGACGGAGACGCCGTCCGCCTCGAACGGGCAGACCTGCGCAAACAGCGGCGGCGGGACGATCAGCTTGACGATCACGTCCCCCGCGCCGGCGCGCGCCAGCTTATGGGCGATCCCCGGCGCCAGCAGGGCGGCCTGCCCCTCCGTCAGCAGGAGAGGCGCGCGGTCGGGGAAGCTCTGGGCGCATTGCCCGCGCAGGACGCAGATCAGCTCAAAAAAATCCTGCGCGTGCAGATAGGGGCGCTGGCTGCGGGTGTGTTTGCGGATGCTGAAACAGTTTGCCGTGCGCCGCGGGAGCAGGGGCAGGTCGGGGAAGTGCTCCGCCGCAAAGAAGTCGGTCGGGCGGATGCCGTTCGCCCGCGCCGCGGCGAGCAGTTCCTCGCCGTTCGCAAGTTCCCGTCGGATGGCGGCGGCGATCTCCCTGTCCGAGAGGGCGGCGGCGCCGTCCTCCCGCTCCTGCCTTCCGAAAATATTGTCGATGCGTTCGTGCATGGCTTCGGCCTCCGTAAAAAGGCAGAGGCTCCGCGCGGAAGCCTCCGTCTGTCGTCTGTTGCGCGCGCCCGATCGGGCGCCGGATGCGGCGGCTCGCGTCATCGCCGCGGGCGGTCGTCGTCATCCTTGCCGCGGGCGGTGCGGGCGGTCGTCATCGTCGTCATCGTCGTCATCGCCGTCGTCATCGTCATCGTCGTCATCGCCGTCGTCATCGTCATCGTAGTCATCGTCGTCGTCAAATCGGTCGTGATCGCCGGTGTGGCCGCCGCCGAAGTCATAGCGATAGCCTGTGTTTCCGTTGTCGTCGAAGATGGTGACGGTGAAATACACGCGCGTCCCGTCGATATCCGCTTCGGCGTAGAGGGTGTCGCCGCGGCCGTCCTCGTTGGAGAAGACGATCTCGTCGCGCCGCCCGTCCTGCTGTTCGATGGTCATTTTCAGCTCCAACTCGCCCTCTTCCTGCTCGTATTCCACGACCGTCCGCTCCGTCCAATGCCGGCTCGTGCCGTCGTTGTAGATATAGACGTATTTTTGTTCGATCTCCGCGTCGTCGTCCTCCTGCTCGCTCTCCTGTTCCATGCGGATATAGGCGGTGCGTTCCTCGTTCAGGTAGGCGGTGAACTGCGTCTCGCTTTCCGACTCATCCTCCTCGCTCTCCGCCTCGCGCCGCCCCGTCATGGGGTACGCGACCCCGTTTTCGGGGACGAGCACGCCGTCGATCGCGTAATATTCCTCCTTTTCGTCCCCGTCCGTGTGGCTGCCGAGCATCGTCATGTCATAATAGAGGTCGCTGCGGATGCGGTTGCCGAGCAGGTCGGTGTGATAGACGGCGGTGTGATAGGTATAGGCGGCAAATTCGCCCTCGGCGGCGGTCGTCTCGTGCTCGATCGCCCCGTCGCTGAGCAGCTCTTCGACCAGCGACATATACCCGTTGACGGTATCGGCGATCTGCGCCTGCTGTTCGGTCAGGCTGCGGTCTGCGCGCGCGGCCGCGGCGAGCAGGGAGTCTGTCTGCGCGGCGGGTGCGGCTACGCTGCGAAGCGCCGTCGCGCGGCGAAGTACCGCCGTGTCCCCGGCCGCCGCCGCGGCGTTGCCCGCGTCGCGGGAGGAGAGGATGGACCCGACCGAAGCCGCGCCGTAGGCGTAGAAGTCGTCCGTATCCTTGATCTGCAAAAACTTGCCCCCGCCCGGCAGGGGATCCGCGCGCAGGAACACGGGCAGCAGGATGCCGAGCAGGAGGGCGGCGGCGAGCAGCGCCGCGCCCAGCGCGATCCAAGTCTTCTTCCCGCCGAGCGCGGCGGAGCCGCCGTGCGCATAGGCGGCCTCGCGTTCGGGCGCTTGCGCATAGCCGAGTTCCCGGCGGATGTTTTCTCGGACGCGGTCGTCGGGGAGCACGGAGGGCGCCTGATCGGACAGCAGCTTTTTCAGTTCTTTCATAGCCTTCCCTCCTTTTCCAGATATTTTTTCAACTTTTTCAGGGCCTCGTTGTTTTTCCAGGTCACCGTGCCGATGGGCATATCCAGCATGGCGGCGACCTCCCGCCGCTTATAGCCCGCGACCTGGCAGAGCATCAGGATCTCGTATTCCTCTTCGCCGAGGATCTTTGCCGCCGCGTCGAACACATAGGGGAGCTGCGTCTCCTGCGTCCCGTACTTCCACGAATCGGTCTCGAAGTCGGTCGCGATCTCCCGCTTGGCGCGGCGCAGATGGTTGAGCGCGAGGTTTTTGCCGATCCGCGCCAGCCATGCCGTAAAGTTGGTGCCGGGCGTATATGAGGAGAGCGCCCGCAGCGCGCGCACATATGTCTCCTGCAGCAGGTCCTCCGCATACATCTTGTCGCGGACGATGTAGAGGATGGCAAAGTAGACGGGGCGGTTGGTCTGCCCGTATATCGCGTCAAAGGCGCGCCGGTCGCCGCCGCGCAGGGCTGCGACTTTTTGTTCGAGTTCGCTGTTTTTCATACCATCTCGCCTTCTATAACACCCGAAAGGGAGAAATTGTTGGGAAATTCCGCTTTTTTCTGAAATAAATATAACATGCGCGCGCGGAAAAGTCAATCAAAGTTTGGTTTTTCCGCTGCTCTGCTTCCTCGCGACCGCGTCTCGGCGAACCCTCGCAGCCCGTTTCCTTGCGGCCGCTTTTCGGCTCTTCGCGGCTGCTCCCCGCTCCGCTCCCCGCTTTTGCCTCCCGCTCGTTCCGCCGCCTCTCTTGACGGCGGCCATATCGGGAGGATCGCGCGCGTTTGCGAAGTACTATGTCCGGCATACTATGGGTATATCCGGCAAAATACGCCGATGCGACAAAGTCGGCGCAAGTTTTTCGCATAAAGGGAAGGGTCGCTGCGCATAGTATGGGCATACGATGTTTTGGGGGAAGGAAATGCATAAGCTGAAAAGGACGATCTGGTCGTTGCTTCTCGCCGCGGGGCTGCTCGCGGCGCTGGCGGCGCCGGCGTGGCAGCCGCTCGCATTTGCGGCGGAAAAAGAGGTCTATCTCGGCGGGATGCCCGCCGGGTTCACGCTGGGGATGGACGGTGCGCAGATCGTCGGGTTCTGTGAGGTGTTGACCAAGGAGGGGACGCGCAGCCCCGCGAAGGAGGCGGGGCTGGAGGCGGGCGACCTCATCCTGTCTTTGGGCGGCGTGCGCGTCCGCTCGGCGGCAGATATCGACGCCGCGCTCGCGGCGGTCGGCGGAGGTCGGGAGGAGGTCGTCGTGCGGCGCAAGGGAGAGCGCGTTTCGGCGTCCGTGCAGCCCGCGTGCGACGCGGCGAGCGGGCGCGGCAAACTCGGCGTGCTCGTCCGCGACAGCGTTTCGGGGATCGGCACGGTCACCTATATCGAGACGGGCAGTCTGCGCTTCGGTTCCCTCGGCCACGCGGTCGCGGGGGAGGACGGCAAGTCGATGGACCTCGGCCGGGGCGACATCTTCCGCTGCAGCATCGTCGACGTCGTGCGCGGCGAGCGGGGCAGGGCGGGCGAGCTGAAGGGGGTCTTTCTCAACGACCGCAAAGTCGCCGTCGCGGACAAGAATTGCGAACAGGGCATCTACGGCTATTTCGATCGCTCGTACGACCTGACCGCCCTGCGCCGCGCGGCGGTGGGTGCGCAGGCCCGCCCGGGCGCGGCGACGCTGTACACGACGGTGGACGGCGTCGCGCCGCGCGAATACGCGATCGACATCGTCAAAGTGGACGAGGGGAGCCGCTCCAATCGCAATTTCGTCCTCAAAGTGACGGACGCCGCCCTCCTCGCGGATACGGGCGGCATCGTGCAGGGTATGAGCGGCAGCCCGATCCTGCAGGACGGCAAGCTGATCGGCGCGGTCACGCACGTCTTTTTGAACGACCCGGCGCGCGGTTACGGCATCGCGATCGGCAATATGCTCGGAAATTGATTTGTTTTTGCGCCGTTTGCATAGTACTATGCCAAACATAATTGCGTTGTAACGCCGCGCTGTTGCGAAAACGAGAGCTTTCCGCCGATTTCACGCAAAGGAAAGGCTTTACTTTTGCGGTGCGGTATGTTATAATGCAAGAAAAGCAAAAACGGAGGATTGGCCGATGGCTGAATTGAAATACGAGATCGTCGAAAAGCTCGGCGTTTTGGGCGAGAGCGGGAACGGTTGGACGAAGGAGCTGAACATGGTCAGCTGGAACGATCGCGAGCCCGTATATGACCTTCGCACCTGGAACGCGTCGCATGAGCGCATGGGCAAGGGCATCACGCTCTCGCAGGACGAGATCATGACGCTGCGCGATCTGCTGAACGGGATGCAAATGTAACGGCGGAGGAGCTTGCGCGAGACGCGCGGCTCCTTATCTTTTTTGTCGGCCGCGCATTTTTTTGGTCTGCGCCTTCTTTTTTTCAGAGCGGCGGCGCAGCTCCGTATCTTTTCGCCGCGGCGCGCGGCTCTTTATCGCCGCGGCGCCTTTTCATTCTTGCGCTTGCAGCGCTGCCCGTTTGCGCATTTCTTGCGAAAAAAGTGCGCGCGCGGGCGCATTTTAGTGGAAAAATTTTTCCGTTTGCATTATAATTAGAACAGAAACGAAATTTACAAAAGGGAGCATACTATGCAGGATACGAGCGTTTACCAGAACCCGTTGCTCAGCCGCTACGCGAGCCGCGAAATGGCGGAAAACTTCTCGGACGACAAAAAGTTCCGCCTCTGGCGCCGGCTTTGGATCGCGCTGGCGGAGTC
>DXFD01000002.1 GCA_019114625.1 Candidatus Borkfalkia faecigallinarum
ATGCCGACCGCCATCGACACGCTGATCTCCAAGGGGGTCGACTGCTTCAATAACCTCACCGACAACACCGTCGTGCAGAACCTCGAGACCCTGCTCGACAAGGCGGACGCCGCGGGCATCCCCGTGTTCGGCAGCGAGGTCGAGCAGGTCAGGAAGGGCTGCCTCGCCAGCTGCTCGCTCGACTACGTCGAGCTCGGCCGGCAGACCGGCCATATGATCGCGGATATCCTCGAGGGCGCGAGCGCGGACGATATCCCGTACCTCTATCTCGACGAGGGCTACACCGTCGATTATAATGCGGAGACGCTGGCAAGGTTCGGCCTCGCGCTGCCCGCCGCCTATGAGGACGCGAACAAGGTAACGGCGGAATAAAGGGGCGGCAAGGAGTTTCTCATGTTCTTTTTGAATCAGGTCGGCACCGTGCTCGAAATGGGCTTCATCTACGCGGTCGTCGCGCTGGGCGTCTACATCACCTATAAGATCCTCGACTTCCCCGACCTCTCGGTGGACGGCACCTTTCCGCTGGGCGGCGTCGTCTTTTCCGTCCTGCTGACGGCGGGCTGCCCGTGGGCGGTCGCGATGGTCGCTTCCTTCGCCGCGGGCTGCGCGGCGGGGCTGGTGACCGGGCTTCTGCACGTCAAGCTCAAGATCAACGGGCTGCTCTCGGGCATCATCACCATGACGGCGCTGCTCTCTGTCAACTATCTGATCGCGGGCGGGCCGATGGTCTCCTTTGCCAAGGAGACCACCCTGCTGCAAAACGGGTTCGTCAACGGGTTTGACCGCCTCGGCGCCGCCTATATCCAGGTCGCGCTGACGCTGGTGCTGCTGGCGGCGTGCAAGGTGGCGCTCGACCTCTTTCTCAAGACCAAGATGGGATTTTTGCTGCGCGCTACCGGCGACAACCCGCAGATGGTCACCCAGCTGGGCAAGAACATCGACAACTACAAGATGCTCGGCCTCTCCCTCGCCAACGGGCTGGTCGCGCTGGCGGGCAGCCTGTACTGCCAGTACAATTCCGTCTTCAATTCCAGCATGGGCACGGGCACGGTGGTCATCGCCCTCGCCTGCGTCATCATCGGCTGCGTCGTCTCCAAGCACATCCGCCGCATGAAGGACACGACGGGCGTCATCATCGGCGCGGTCGCCTACTACGCCATCCTCACCGTCGCCATGCTGCTGCTGGGCAGCGATTATACGCAGCTGATCGTCGCGGTGCTGTTCGTGCTCGTGCTCGTCTTTGACAGCGGGCTGATCGGCCGCGCGGTCAAAAAGCTGTTCGGCGGCAGGAAGAAGGAGGAGCACCATGCTTGAACTGATCGATATCCGCAAGTCCTTCAACAAAGGCACGCCGGACGAGGCCGTGCTCTTCGACGGCTTTCATTTTTCGGTCGAGGAAGGGGAATTTGTCTCCATCGTCGGCTCCAACGGCTCGGGCAAGACGACGCTTTTGAACCTGGTCGCAGGGAGCATGCAGCCGGACGCGGGCAGGATCCTTTTGCGCGGGCAGGACATCACCGCGCAGAAGGAGTTCGTGCGCGCGCGGCGCATCGGCCGCGTCTTTCAGGACCCCGCCCTCGGCGCGGCGGGGCATATGACCATCGCGGAAAACCTCGCCATCGCCGAGAACAAGGGCAAGCCCTTCGGCCTGAGCGCGGGGCTGAGCAAGGCGCGCGTCGCCGCCTACCGCGACCTTTTGCACCCCCTCGGGCTGGGGCTGGAGGACCGCATGAACGTGCCCGTCGGGGCGCTTTCGGGCGGGCAGCGGCAGGTGCTGACGCTGGTGATCGCGACGCTGACCCCTGTCGACGTGCTCCTGCTCGACGAGCACACCGCCGCGCTCGATCCGAAGACGGCGGAACAGACGATGGTGCTGACCGACCGCATCGTGCGCGAAAAGAAGCTGACCACCCTCATGGTCACCCACAACCTGCGCTTTGCCGAGCAGTACGGCACGCGGCTGTGTATGTTTGACAAGGGCCGCGTCGTTCTCGACGCGGCGGGGGAGGCGAAGCGCGCGCAGAAGGTGGACGACCTTCTGGCGATGTTCAACGCCATCTCCATCGAGTGCGGCAACTGATCGGCCTTGCACAGGGCACCGCCCGGAGGATCGCCCCGCCGCGTCAGGAAGTGCCGCCCCGCCGCGTGGAAGGGCGCGCGGAAGGGCTCGCGCAAAGGCGCGCGGAGCCGCCAAAAACCGCGAGATCGCGAAAACCGCATCGGCCGCCCCGCGCAAAAGCGCGCGGGGCGGCTTTACATTTTCTTTGCGGTGTGCTATAATGGCGGCATACCACATTCGCAAGAGGAACAGATCAAATGGAACGCATCAAAATTTCACTCGCGGGGGATCTGGGCAGCGGCAAATCGACCGTCGGCAAGATCCTCGCCAAAGCGCTGGGCGCCGCGGTGTATTCGACGGGCACCATCCAGCGGCGCATCGCCGAAGAGATGGGCATGACCACCCTGCAGCTCAATCAATATATGGAGACGCATCCCGAGATCGACGGCAAGATCGACGACGGCCTGCGCGCGCTGGAGACGGAGGATGCGGATCTGATCATCGATTCGCGCATGGCGTGGCACTTTGTGCCCTCCTCCTTCGCCGTGTACATGGCGGCGGACGCCTATGTGTCGGCGGAGCGCATTTGGAAGGCGGGCCGTTCGAGCGAGCCCTTCGCTTCTGTGGAGGAGGCGGTGCGCTCGGTCGCCGACCGCCGCGCGAGCGAGATGCGCCGCTATTCGCAGCTGTACGGCGTCAACATCAAGGACCTTGAAAATTACGACTACGTCGTGGACACCTCCTTTGTCCCGCCCGAAACGGTCGCCGCGCACATCCTCGATCATTATGAAAAGTACCGCCGCGGCGAGGCGTTCCCCCGCTACGAGCTGTGCGCCGCCCGCCTGCTGCCGGCGGACGGGGCGGAAGAGGGGGGCGAACCCGCCGTCTTTGAGCGGGAGGGCCGCTTCTACGTCGCGCGCGGCGCCGCGCGCGTCGCGGAGCGGATGCGCGCGGGCGAGAAGCTGATCGCGCTGTCGCGCGCGGAGGGGGGCGCGCCCGGCTCGGCGGAGCAGGTCGCCGCGTGGGAGGCGCGCACGGGCGTGCGCGTCGCCGTCCGGCATGGCTGAGCTCGACCGCCGCGGGCAGATCGAGCGCGACATCATCACCGCCTGCCGCAAGGGGATCTGGGGGCGCTTCGTCAAGGGTGTCAAGGAATACGCGCTCGTCGAGGAGGGGGACCGCATCGCCGTCTGCATTTCGGGCGGGAAGGATTCGATGCTGCTCGCCAAATGTATGCAGGAGCTGCACCGCCACAGCGACGTGCGCTTCGACTTCTGCTTTCTGACGATGGACCCCGGCTATGCGCCCGAAAACCGCGCCCTCATCGAGGAAAACGCCCGCCTTCTGGGCATTCCGCTGCACATCTTCCGCTCGGAAGTGTTCGACGCCGCCTTCGCCGCGCAAAAAAATCCCTGCTACCTCTGCGCGCGGATGCGGCGGGGATATCTGTACGAGGAGGCGCAAAAGCTCGGATGCAACAAGATCGCGCTCGGGCATCACTTTGACGACGTCATCGAGACCATCCTGATGGGGATGCTGTACGGCGCGCAGATGCAGAGTATGCCGCCCAAGCTTTGGAGCACCAACCACCCGGGGATGCAGCTCATCCGCCCCCTGTACTATGTGCGCGAGCAGGACATCCTCCGCTGGCAGGAGCGTTGCTCGCTGCGCTTTCTGCGCTGCGCCTGCCGCTTCACCGAGCGCACGGCGTCGGGCGAGCAGGATTCCAAGCGGCAGGAGGTCAAGCGGCTGATCGCCCGCCTCAAAGAGACAAACCCCAACGCGGACATCAACATTTTCCGCAGCGCGTACAACGTGCACGTCGATACCCTCATCGAATACGATTCGTGCGGCGTGCGCTACCCCTTCCTCGAACGCTACGCCCGTAAAGGCGGGCAGATCGCGGCGGAAGGAAAGGGCGAGACAGAAGAATGAGAGCAAAAGCGAGCGCGCCCACCGTTTGAAACGGTGGGCGCGCTCGTGCGTATGCCGAGGGCGCGCCGGGCATGGCCGGCGCGCGTCTTTTTTGTCGGGCCGGGGCGCGCCTTTTTTGCCGGGGTCAGCGCGCGCGGTAGCGGCGGACAAATTTATTTTTGCGCACCGCCTCGTAGGCGAGCACCGTCGCCGCGACGCCGACGTTGAGCGAGTCGCAGCTGCCCTCCATCGGGATGGCGATCATGCGGAAGTCCCCCTCGTACCATTCGCGGGAGATGCCGTAGCGCTCGCTGCCCATCACGAGCGCCGTCTTTCTGCCGAAGGGCTCGTCGAAGTAGTAGCGCTCGGCGCGCGTGTCGGCGAGGTAGACGGTGAACCCGTGCGCGCCCAGCCAGCCGCGGCAGGCCGCCACGCTTTCAAATTCAAAGAAGGGGACGGAGAGCACGGCGCCCTGGCTGCCCTTGATGAGCTTGGGGTGGGTCATGCGCGCCTTGCGGTTGCACAGGAGGACGCCGTCCACGCCCGCGCCGTCCGCCATGCGCAGCATGGTCCCCACGTTGCCGGGGATCTCGATGCCGTCCAGCACCAGCAGCACGGCGTCGTCGGGCGGGTCGAAGGCGGCAAGGTCGTGCGCGGGCAGCCTGGCGAGCGCGAACATCCCGTCCGGCTGGCCGCGCTCGGAGATCTTCTCGAACGCTTTGGCGGACACGGTATAGCGCTCCTCGGTGCGCGCGGCGAGCTTGTCCGCCAGCGCCGCGGCTTCGGGCGTGCGGATGTGCTCGGGGCAGAGGATGAGGCTGTCGAGGGGGGTGTGGAATTTTTCGCACAGGGAGAGGATCCAGATCCCTTCGGCGGCGAACAGTTTGTGCGGGTTGGGCTTGGTGTTGGAGAGGATCGCCCGCACCTGTTTGATCTTGGGGTTCTGTTCCCCGATCGGCCGCCAGGTATGGGCGGCGAGTACGTCTTGGATGTTCATATGCGCACTGTAACAGATTTTTCGCCGTTTGTCAAGCGGAACGCCGTCCGCGGGGCGGAAGCGCCGCTCGTTTGTCAAGCGGAACGCCGTCCGCGGGGCGGAAGCGCCGCCCGTTTGTCAGGTGGAACGCCGCGCGCGGAGCGGAAGGCGCGGCTTTGCCGCCGCGGCGCCGTTTTGCCGTCGGGGGCGCCGCCCTTGCGGCGGAACATGCCGCCCCGCCGCCGTTTTGCCGTCGGGGGAGACGCGCCGCCCTTGTAACGGAACACACAACTCCGCCGCCGCATAGGATGATAACGGAACTTTTTTACGGCGGACGGAAAGATGACGGACATCGGAAACACGAGAGGGATCGCGCGCGCCTGCGCGGCCGGCAGCGCGGTGCGGGCGGTCGCCGCCAATGTGAGCGCCCTGTTGTTCGCGCCCTTTGCGCGGCTGTACGGCTTTTCGGCGGCGTGGCTGGGGCTTTTGACGGCGGTCGGGTTCGGCGCGCAGATGTGCGCGGATGTCCTGCTCCTCTTCCTGGCGGATCGGGTGGGGGCCCGCAGGCTCGCCTGCATTGCGGCGGCGCTCGCCTGCGCGGGGCTGCTCGCGTACGGGAGCGCGCCCCTCTGGTCGGCGGGGGGCGGGCTGTATGCGCTCGCCGCCGCGGCGACGGCGGTCTTTGCCTTTGCGGGCGGGATGCTCGAGGTGGTGCTCTCCAACGCGGCGGATTCCCTTCCGCCGGGCAGCGGCGCTTCCATTGGCTCCCTGCACACCGTGTACGCGCGGTCGCAGGCGGCGCTCTGCCTGTTCTTGCTCGTGTGGTTCGCGCTGTTCGGTTTGGAAAGCTGGAACGGCGCGGTGCTCACCCTCGCCGTGTTGCCAGCCGTCGCCTTCGCGCTGCTGCTGCGCGCGCCGCTTCGGCGGCGCGCGCGGGAAGCGCCTTTGCGCGCCGCCTTCCGTCCCTTCTACATATTCGCGCTGTGCGCCGTCTTTTTCGGGTACGGGGCGGAGGTCGTCATGAACCAGTGGATCGCCGCCTTCGTGTCCGAGTCGCTCGGCTCGGTCGCGGGCGGGCTGCTCGGCTGCGCCCTCTTCGCCCTCTGCCTGGGCGCGGGCGGGACCCTGTATGTGCGCCGCGCCCGCACCTCCTATCCCGCGCTCATCGCCGCCGCCCTCGCCGCCGCGGCGGCTTACGTCGCCGCGGCGCTCTCGGCCGATCTCCCCGCCCTGTTCTGCGCGGCGGCCTGCGGCCTGTTCGTCGGGTATCTGACCCCCGGCGTCATGGAGGCGGCGGGCGCCTTTCTGCCGCGGACGGGCGGCTGGATGTTCGCCTCCCTCGCCGTCGCGCAGGATGCGGGCGGCGCGGCGCTGCCCGCGCTGGCGGGCGCGCTGGCGGGGGAAGGGTCGCTGCGCGCTTCCTTCCTGTTTCTGGCGGCGGCTCCCGCGGCGGCGGCGCTCGCCCTCGCCTGCATGGCGGGCATCCGCGCCCGCTCCCTCCGTCGGGGAAGGAAGGGCTGCCGGGCGGGAAATTTTCGTTTGGGGCCCCGTTTTGGTGG
The DNA here is from genome assembly GCA_019114625.1 of Candidatus Borkfalkia faecigallinarum. Lineage (GTDB taxonomy): Bacteria > Bacillota > Clostridia > Christensenellales > Borkfalkiaceae > Borkfalkia > Borkfalkia faecigallinarum. The sequence continues at coordinate 6,509 of DXFD01000002.1, forward strand.
ATAAATCGCGCCCGTTATGGTACAATGATATAAAATCCACACAAAGAACGGAGCATATGCAGCAAGAGAAACAGACGCCCGCCCCCGCCGGGGAGCGCGCGGAAAATACAGCCCTTCCCGTCGGGGCAGGGGACCCGTCCGCCGCGGAGGAACTTTCCGCGCGGGAAGCCCCCGCTGCCGATCGTGCGGCGGATCTCGACGGCGCGGCAAACGCCAAAAGTGCGGCGGGCCCGGACGGCGAGGGAAATGTCGACGGCGCGGCGGGTGCCGACGGCGAGGTAAACGCCAAAAGTGCGGCGGGCCCGGACGGCTCCGCGGGCGCGCCCGAAGGATATACGCGCGCCGAGCTGCGCGGCCGCCGCCGCAAGAACATCATCTTCGGGCTCGTCTCGCTGGCGATCATCGCCTGCGTCATCTCCGTGCTCTTCCGCCTCGGCGACACGCTCGCTGGCGGGGATTCGGCGACCTTTGCCGAGATGCTCGCGGGCTTAGACTGTCGGTATTTGCTCGTCGTCGTCGCCCTGTTCGTCGTCGCCTTCGTCTGCGACTCCCTCAAATTTACCTTGCTCAACCGCTGCAACGGGTACAGCCTCGGCTTCCACAAGGACATGAAGATGGCGCTGACGGGCAAGTATTATGAGAACATCACGCCGACGGGCACGGGCGGGCAGCCCATGCAGATCTACTACCTGTACAAGCAGGGGGTCCCGGGCGCGAAGAGCACGTCGGTCACGATGGTCAAGTACGGCATCCAGATGCTGGCGTGGACCATCTTCGGCGCCGTCGTCATGATCGCCCTGGCGGGCACGCTGGGGGAGGTCGAGGAGACCGCCATGCGGACGACCATCCGCGTCTGCGCGTGGGTGGGCTTCGGCATCAATGCCTTCATCCCCGTGTTCGTGACCTTCGTCATCTTCTGCCCGCGCGCCGTGAGCTGGCTGATCAACCTCGTCATCCGCCTGCTGCACAAGATCCGCCTCATCAAAAACGCGGACAAGCTCGAGGTCAAGATCCGCAGCTGGATGGACGACTTTTCCGTCTTTTCCCAATTCGTCTACAAGCGGCCGCTCGTGTTTTTGCTGCTGCTCGCCCTCTGCTTTGTCGAGCCGGTCACCGAGATGCTCATCCCGTACTTCCTGCTCGTCGCGCTGTGCGGGCAGTACGTCACGCCCGGCATCGGGCTGTGCCTGACCGTCGTCGGGCTGGCGATGTACGCGACCAACGCGGCGACTTTCATCCCCACGCCCGGCAATTCGGGCGCCATCGAATCCGTCTTCATGCTCGCGTTCGCGGGCATCGCGGAAGGGGTGATCTTCTGGTACGTGCTCATCTGGCGCTTCGTGCTCTACTATTCCTTCATCGTGCTCGGCGTGGGAATGAACCTCTTTGACGTGACGGCGGGCATCCTGCGCCGCCGCCGCGAAAAGCGCCGCGCCCGCGCGGCGGGCGGGGAGAGCGCGCGGGAATAGGAAAAGGCCGGCCTTAAATAAGGAAAATACGCCGAAGCGGGCGCGGGGAGTTCTCCCCGCGCCCGCTTCTTGTCTTGCGGCGCGCTTCGCGGCCGCGCTTTTCGCCTTTTGTCTCGTTCTGCGCCCGCTTCTCGCCGTGCGCCTCGTTCTGCGGCCGCGCGTCCGTCTTGCGGCGCGCCTCACGATTTCAGGTCGAACTCCTGCGCGAGGCGGTCGTATTCGGCGTAGATGTCGTCGAAGATGAAAATTTTCAGCTTTTTATGCACCCGCTCCCGCTGCCATTGCTTGATGTTGAGGGGGAGGGGCAGGATCAGGTAGAATTTGATCCCCTGGCAGAAGTGCTTGATGACGGTGTCCTCCCGCAGGCGGCGGCTCTGCTCGTTGTACTTGCGGGGCAGGTAGATGCGCCGCCGGCCCAGTTTGTGCAGGGCGGTCTGGTCGGGCAGGACGAAGTGCCGCTCGCACATCAGCTGCCGTATCCGCTCGAACAGCTTGCTTTGGCGGATCTCGGGCATGTTCAAGAGCAGCACGCCGGAATTGCAGTAGTGCCGGTCGATCCAGTACTTGCAGATGGGGTCGACGCAGGCGGCGTATTCATGGCCTTCTATGTCCGTGTCGAACAGCGGCGCGATGTCCTTGGCGCACATGGTGTCGATGTCGAGGTAGAGGATCTTGTCGGGGATGCCGTCGAGCTCGCTCAAAAACAGGCGCAGCTGCGCGTAGGGCGTGTACTTGTTCCGCCGGTTCTTGTTGCGGTCGGCCGTCTGCAGATAGAGGTCGGTCAGGTCGTAGAGGGTGACGCGGCTGTCCGCGTTTTTGCGGCGCAGCGCCGTCTCCAGTACGCGCATCTGGTTTTCGCTGAAGGGCAGGTAGCTCGCCTTCTGTTTGCGCAGATCCATCGTCAGCACGTGGACGTCGAGCGGGCGGTCGGTGTGCGCGGCGGCGGACAGCGCCGAGAGCAAAAGCCCGTCGAACACCGCCTTGTTGCCGGCGTAGCAGAGAGAGATGGGTGCGTTTGTCATAGGTTGGCCTCCGGGTATCGCGCCATCAGGCGGTCGTATTCCTCGTAGATGTCGTCAAAGCAGTGCAGGCGGAGCTTTTCGTGCACTTTTTCGCGCTCCCACTGCTTGTAGTTGTAGATGTGGAAGAAGGGGACCCAGCGGATGCCGCGGCAGAAGTGTTTGACGACGGTGTCCGCGCGCGGCGCCCGCTGCTCGTTGAAGCGGCGCGGCAGGATGCGCCGCGCCTCGTGCAGGCGGTGCAGCGCCGTCTGGTCGGGCATGACAAGGCGGTGCCCTTCGATGTAGTCGCGGCAGCGCTGCAAAAGTTTGGTCTCGCGCAGGCGGGGCAGGTTGAGCAGGAGCACGCCCGAGTTGCAGTAGGTCGGGGAGATCCAAAACTTCCCCATATGGTCGAGCACGGCGCCGTATTCGAAGCCGGCGATGTCCGTATCGTACAGTTGCCCGATGTCGGAAAGGCACATGGTGTCGATATCCAGATAGAGCAGCTTGTCGGGGATGCCCTCCAATTCTCCCAAAAACAGCCGCAGCTGCGCGTAGGGGGTATAAAAATTCTTCTTGTTTTTTCCGTGCGCGAGCGCCGCGCGGTAGCGCTCGGTCATGTCGAGGAAGAAGACGCGGCTGTCGGCGTTCTTTTCCCGCACGACGCGCCCGAGCAGGTCCTGCTGCGCCTGCGAAAAGGGAAGGAAGGCGGGGTCCTCGCCGCGCAGGTCCATGGACAGGACAAAGACGTGCACCGGGCGGTCGGTGTGCCGGACCAGGGACAGCACCGAGAGCAGCAGCCCCGGAAAGACGCGGCGGTTGCCGCTGTAACAGACGGAAATTTCGGACATGGCTTCCTCGCGGGCGGGAGGGAGCCGCGCGGCGGCCCGCTCCCCATAGTATGTTCAGTATAGCACAAAACGGCCCGGGGCGCAAGGGAAACGGGCAAAAAGCGGCGGCAAATCGACATTTTCGGGCTTCCGTGTCCGAAAAGCGGGCGGACTTTCGCAAAACGCTTGACGGGGCGGCGCGGATATGATATACTCGTTCTATCCTATCATACAAGAGGGAGAACATGGACGGAGAGGACGGCGGCAGTACCGCCGGCAACCCATATCACATACGAATGAATGTTTTTTGTCCAGGGAAGGCATAACCGTATAGGCTATGTCTTTTTGTGCTATAATTTTTAAGGAAAGGAGGAAATTTTCCAAACCCATGTCGGACAGTCCACAAAAACAGGCCTGGCATACGCTCACCGTCGAAGAGACGGAGAAGCTCCTCGACACCACGGAGGAGGGCCTGAGCGATGCCGAGGCCGCCAGGCGCCTCGCCGCCTACGGCCCGAACAACCTGCGGCAGAAAAAGGCCAAGAGCGTCTGGCGGATGATCTGGGAGCAGCTCACGGACGTGATGGTGCTCATCCTCATCGCCGCGGCGGCGTTTTCCTTCGTCATGTCCTTCTTTGAGGACGGGGAAGGGCTTGCCGAGTGCATCGTCATCCTCGTCGTCGTCGCGCTCAACGCGACGGTCGGCGTCGTGCAGGAGAAGAAGGCCGCCAACGCGCTCGAAGCGCTCAAAAATATGACCGCGCCCACCGCGCGCGTGCTGCGCGAAGGGGAGGAGAGCGTCGTTCCCGCTTCGCAGCTCGTCCCCGGCGACATCGTCTATCTCGAGGACGGCTGCATCGTCCCGGCGGATATCCGCATCATCCAGGATTCCAACATGAAGGTGCAGGAGGCGGCGCTCACGGGCGAGAGCGTGCCTTCGGAAAAGGACGGCCCCACCGTCCTGCCCGAGGACGCGCCTTTGGGCGACCGCGTCAATATGGCGTACAGCTCGTCCATCGTCATGTACGGCAACGCGACGGGCATCGTCGTCGGCACCGGCATGAACACGGAGGTGGGCAAGATCGCCGGCCTGCTCGACGAGCAGGACGAGACGGACACCCCCATGAAGCGCAAGCTCAACGCCGTCGGCAAGGCGCTCAGCCTGGTCGGGCTCATCGTCTGCGTCGCCATCTTTGCCATCGGGCTCATCCGCAACGCGGCCGATTGGGTGAACTATATCTTTATCGCCATCTCCCTCGCCATCTCCATCATCCCCGAGGGTCTGCCCGCCACGAGCACGATCATCATGGCGCTGGGCGTGCAGCGCATGGCGGAAAAGAACGCGCTGGTCAAGAGCCTGCCCGCCGTCGAGACGCTCGGTTCCGCCACCGTCGTCTGCTGCGACAAGACGGGTACGCTCACCCTCAACAAGATGACGGTCACGCACGTCGCCCTCGGCGACGACTTCGCAAAGGGCAAGGCGACGCCCGTTTCCGACCTCTCCAAAAAATACGGCGCGGAGGTCTACCGCGAGCTGCTCGAGGGCAGCGCGCTGTGCGTCAACGCCAAGATGGACCCCGACAACCCCGGCAACGTGCTGGGCGACCCGACGGAGGGCGCGCTGGTGCTCTTTGCCGAAAAGTTCGGCATCGACGCCGAGGCGTTCGAGGACGCCAACCCCCGCGCGTTCGAGCAGCCCTTCGACTCCGACCGCAAGCGCATGACCGTGCTCAACCGGACGGAGCGCGGCCTGATCTCGTACACGAAGGGCGCCGTCGACGAGATGCTCCCCCTCTGCACCAAGCTGCGCACGAAGGAGGGGGTGCGCGACATGACGGACGCCGACCGCGAGCGCATCCTGCAGCTGTGCTACAAGATGAGCGGCGAGGCGCTGCGCGTGCTCGGCTTTGCCGTGTGCGTACAGGGCGAAGTGCCGGAGGAAGAGGACGCCGACCTCGAAAAGGACATGACCTTCGTCGGCGCCGTCGGCATGATCGACCCGCCCCGCAAGGAGGTCATCAAGGCGGTGGAGACCTGCCACACGGCGGGCATCCGCGTCGTCATGATCACGGGCGACCACAAGGTCACCGCGATGGCGATCGCCAAGCAGCTGCACATCTTCCGCGAGGGCAACACCGTCATCTCCGGCCCCGAGCTGGACGAAATGACGGACGAACAGCTGGACAAGGCGGTCAAGAACTGCGTCGTGTTCGCGCGCGTCTCCCCGTCCGACAAGCTGCGCATCATCCAGTCCCTCAAACGCACCGGCGAAGTCGCCGCCATGACGGGCGACGGCGTCAACGATTCGCCCGCCCTGAAAGAGGCGGACATCGGCGTCGCCATGGGCATCACGGGTACGGACGTCGCCAAGGATGCGGCGGACGTCATCCTGCTGGACGACAACTTCACCACCATCGAATACGCCATCCGCGAGGGGCGGCGGGTGTACCGCAACATCCAGAAGGTCATCCAGTTCCTCGTCGCGGGCAACATCGCCGAGATCCTCATCCTCTTCATCGCCGTCTGTATCGGCCTGGAGGAGATGCCCATCGAGGCGGTGCACATCCTGCTCATCAACCTCGCGACCGACTCGCTGCCCGCCGTGGCGCTGGGCGTCGACCCCGCCAGCCCCAACGTCATGCGGCACAAGCCGGTCAAGAGCGGCACCCTGTTTGAAAAGGGGATGATCTACCGCATCGTCCTGCACGGCCTGTTCATCTCGGCGGCGGCGTGGGCGGCGTACCTGATCGGCACCTACTGCTTCGCGCACGACCATGTGCAGGCGATGACGATGACCTTCGTCGTCCTCTCCGTCTCGCAGCTCTCGCACGCGCTCAACCAGCGCTCGAATACCGAGTCCATCTTCCAGCCGGGCCAGGGGCACAACCGCTTCCTCGCGCTCGCGCTGCTCGCCTCGGCGGCCATCGTCGCGATCGTCGTGTTCGTGCCGCCGCTGCAGGGCTTCTTCAACCTCACCAACCTGACCTGGCAGGAGTGGCTGGTCAGCCTCGCGCTCTCGCTGTTCCCGCTCGTCGCGGTCGAGATCTCCAAGATATTCATCCGCATCTACAACCGCCGCCACCGCATCACTGAGTGACGCGCGCGGCACTTTCAAGACGGGCCCGCGCCCCCGACGCATCGCGCCGGGGGCGCAAAGAGGCGCGGCCGTACGGCCGCGCCTCTTCGTGCCAATGAAAAACGGCGCATCGCTTTTCAGCGATGCGCCGCGCCCTATGGAGCTGCTAACCGGATTTGAACCGGTGACCTCGTCCTTACCAAGGACGTGCTCTACCTGCTGAGCCATAGCAGCGTGTATTCTCGTGCTTTTTCAAACACAGCTATGATATTATAGCCGATTCTTTCGGAAAAGTCAATCCTTTTTGCGAAAAAATCTCTATAAATTCGACAAGCCGCCCGCCCGTGCGGCCGAGCGGGAAGAGGCGCGTCCGAAGGCGGGCAAAATGCGGGCGGTTTGTGCGTGAAATTTTTGTTCGGGCCCCCTGCCGATTGACCGCCCGCCCGTTTCTCTGTTATAATGATCGTACCGAATGCCGACCGAACGAGGAGGAAAACGATGGATCCCAAGGAAACATTTTTGCAGATCTATGACGAGGCGATCGCGCGGGAGGGGGCGGACAAGCTGCGCGCCTATCTGCTGCGCTCGGATTTTTTTGAAGCGCCTGCCAGTATCCGCTACCATTCCAACCATGCGGGCGGGCTGTGCGCCCATTCGGTCAACGTCTACCGCCGCCTGCTGGAGCGGATGCGCAAGGAGCGCGCGGACGCCTATGCGGACGAGGCCGCGCTGCGCGAGACGGCGGCCGTCTGCGGGCTGCTGCACGACGTGTGCAAGATCGGCTATTACCGTCCCGATTTCCGCAACGTCAAGGAGGACGGCGTCTGGGTGCGCAAGCCCTGCTATGTGCGCGACGAGGCCTTCCCCTTCGGCCACGGGGAAAAGTCTGTGTTCGTCATCGGCCGCTATCTGCGTCTGACGGCAGAGGAGGCGATGGCCATCAACTGGCATATGGGCGGCTTTGACGCCCGCGCCCGCGGCGGAGACCATTCCGTCAGCGAGGCGTTCTGCAAATATCCGCTCGCCGTGCTGCTGCACGTTGCGGATCTGGAAGCGACCTATCTGGACGAAAAGAGCAGCTGAGCGCTGCGGGGGAAAAAAGATGTACGAAAGAGGAAAATTGTCCGCCATACTCCGCCGCATCGCGGCTTTTGTGTTGGGGCTGGCCGTCGCCCTGTGCGCCGGCTGCGCGCCCGCACCGTCGGAGGACGGGGACGGCCCCGCCGCCTCCCTGTCCGTATCGCCCCGGATCAGCCTGCCCGTCGGCGGGCAGGCGGAGATCGCCGTGCTGTCCTCCTTCCCCGCCGCCGCGATCGCGTGGTCGTCGGACGACGAGGACGTCGCGACGGTCGAGGGCGGCCTCGTCACGGCGGTCGGCGTCGGCGAAGCGACGGTGACCGCGTCGGTAGGGGAATTGCTCGCCTTTTGCGCCGTGACGGTCACGGATCCGGACCCCGACCCGGATCCCGACCCGGACCCCGATCCCGACCCGGACCCCGATCCCGATCTCGATCCCGACCCGGACCCCGATCCCGACCCGGATCCCGATCCCGACCCCGACCCCGATCCCGAACCGGGACAAGACCCGGGACCGGTCGCGACGGTGACGGACGAGGCCCTGCGCGGGAAGCTGTGGGCGATGTACACGTTGGAGGAGGACTTCACCCTGAACGGCTACGTCTGCGAGGCGGTCGACCCGTTCACGGGGGAGGCGATCGCGGCGTCCGGCAGTTACCGGGCGGGCGCGGCGGCGGCAGCCGTCGCGCGCGGGCGTTCCCGGCGCGCCTACCGTACGGGCAGCGCCGCCCTCTCGCTGCGCCCGCTCGCGGAGGGCGCTGCGGCGGCGGACGGTATTTCCGTCTCCTTTTGGGCATACAACGCGGACACGCTCGTCGGCGCGACGGAGACGGGGATGTTGGCGGGGTATTCCAACCTGTTCGGGGGCGGCCGTCTGCGCGTCGGGTGGGGATATTTGTACCTGGGCGGCGATCCGCTGCAGCCGGGTGACGCCGTTCTCGGCCGCGGCGCGTACACGGCGCGCTCTTACGCCGCGGCGAGCGCCGTGTTGACGGCGGAAGAGCTCGCTTCGGCGCGGAACAATCCGTACTTCGTGCCCAACGCGGTCGGCGGCGGGCTGACGGAAGAGGCGGCCGGCGAGTACGAGCGGGCGATGGCGGAGGAACTGGCAGACCGCTGGCGGTATGTCACGGTCACAATTTCGGAGGCGGGCGTCTGTTTCTATGCGGACGGCGCGCTCGCCTATTCGTACGGCGCGGAACTTCTGGATCTGTACGCGGGCTTGGCGGGCTCGTCGTGGGGCGAGCTGTACGCCGAAGCGTTCGCCGCGCTGCAGGCGGGCGAGGCCTCGCTGTTCGGCGAACCGACGGGTATTTTCGCGGACGACGTGCTGTTCGGTTCGGCGCTCACGGCGGACGAAGCGGCGCTGCTGTATGCGGACGTGTCCCGCGAAGCCGTCGGCTGAGCCGCGCGGGTGCGGAGGCTTGTCCGAACGGGGCGGGATCTGCCCGGCGGCGCCTCCTTTTCCCAAAAATCTCGCTGCGCTGCGATTTTCGGGAGCCCTGGTTTGTCGTGGGTCAGCCCCGTCACGACAAACAAAGACGGATGGCACGGTGAATGTGCCATCCGTCTTGTGGTCGAGGTGACGGGACTTGAACCCACGACCTCTTGGTCCCGAACCAAGCGCGCTACCAAACTGCGCTACACCTCGGACTTCGTTTCTGTACGATCTTGTACAGCTTAACTATTATAACAGAGGCTTCGGCCTTTGTCAATCTAAATTGCGGCAATTTTTACGGATTTTCCGCCGCGCGGGCGCGGAGGCTTGCCTAAACGGGGCGGGATCCGCCCGGCGGCGCCTCCTTTTCCCAAAAATCTCGCTGCGCTGCGATTTTCGGGAACCCTGTTTTGTCGTGGGTCAGCCCCGTCTTGTGGTCGAGGTGACGGGATTTGAACCCGCGTCGGCGCGCGCCTTGCCTGCCCGCCTTGCGGCTGTGCCGCAAGGCTCGGCTTCTGCGGCGGCGCCTCCTTTTCCCAAAAATCTCGCTCGCGGGCTCGCTGCGATTTTCGGGAGCCCTGTCTTGTCGTGGGTCAGCCCCGTCACGACAAACAAAAAGGCAATGCGCCGCAACGCATTGCCTTTTTGTGGTCGAGGTGACGGGACTTGAACCCACGACCTCTTGGTCCCTAACCAAGCGCGCTACCAAACTGCGCTACACCTCGGTCTGCTTTTTCGCAAAACAGCATAATCTATTATACATGATTTTCCGAAAAAGTAAAACGATTTTGCCCGCTTTTCGCGATTTTTTTATTTTTTGCCCGCCGCCCGTGTCGCAGGGGATATGTCTGCCGTCGGCTGCGCCGCGAGCGCGCCGTTCGCCGGGGATGCCGCGGAAGCTATGTTCGCCGCCGGTGCGCCGTTCGCCTCCGGCCGCGCTGCGAGCGCGCCGCCTGTCGGGGCGGCCTGTTCCCGTCCGCCCCGCCCGGGCAGCAGGAAGAGGACGACGGGCAGCAGCAGGGCGGCCGCCAGCAGGGTGCAGAAGTTGCCCAGATACCGCGCCGCGAAGGCGCCGCCGACGGCGCCGGCGGCAAAGGTGAGGATGATCCCGCCGTACATGCCCGCCCGCCGCAGCGAGAGGCTGTCGCGGCGGCGCACGCCGTCGAACAGGCCGATCGTCGCCTGGCGCAGGTTGTTGGTGCAGAAGGTGGTCGCCAGTTTCGAGCCGCGGCATTCGGTAAAGGTATTGTATTGCAGCGCGCACAGGAAGGAAACGGAGACGTAGGTGTACCAAGCGGGCGCGCCCGCGGGGATGAAGGCGAGGGCGATGAATGCCGCCGCTTCCAGCGCCGCCACGAAGCAGTGCGGGCCGCTGCGGCGGAAGAACAGGGGGAGCGCCAAAGAGACGAGGATCCCCGCGACGTACGCGAGCAGCGAGTACAGGTAGTGGGACGCCGCCGACCATTCCCCGTCGACGAGCTTCAAAAAGAGCAGTACGAGGTTGCCCGTCTGCGCGTTGCAGAACACGCCGCCGTGCAGCAGGAAGGTGTAGGCTTCCAAAAACCCTCCGACGAGCGCGAAGGAGAGGAAGACGTATAGGGAATTTTCGCGGTTGGGCTTTTGTGTCCGTATCATGGCGGTATCCTCAAAACGACGCTCCCCATTGTATGGCAAAACGCAAAAAAAGTCAATAAAACGGCGGGCGCGCGCGCATATTTTTTCAAAAAACGCGGCAAAGAACCGTTCGCCTTCCGAACAAAAATTTTTCGCGAAAAAGGTGAAAAATTTCCTTCCGATTTGTTTGACAATTTTTCCAAAATGGCTATAATGTTAGTAATCCTAACAATTTGCGAGGTCGGCAGGATGGATCAGCGCCACGTTGGCCCGGCGGTGAGATCGCTCAGTCACCGGATCGGCCAAGTATTGAACAATATCCCCGCGGTGCGTGAGAATAAAGATTTGACGGGTATTCAGGTATGGATACTCAATTTTTTGTTCCGCCGCGGCGAGCGGCCCACCTTTCAGCGGGATGTGGAAGCGGAATTCAACATCCGCCGCTCGACGGCGACGGAGATCCTCAAACAGATGGAGAAGGGCGGGCTCATCCGCCGCGTCCCCGTCGATTACGACGCCCGCTTAAAAAAGATCGAGCTGATGCCGTACGCGTCCGAGATCAAAAAGCAGCTGGAAGAGCAGATCCGCCGCACCGAGCGGCAGCTGACGGAGGGCTTCACGCGGGAAGAGCTGGACGCCTTTTTCGGCTGCCTCACCCGCTTTCAGGAAAACCTCGCAAAGATCGGCTGACCGCGCCGCGCGCGCCCGTCGGCCGAAACGGTTTCTTCCTTTCGGTTCAATTTTTATAAGGAGTATAAAAACAGATGATCAAAACTTTGGCGAAAAGTATCCGCGAGTATAAAACTCCGTCCATACTTTCCCCCATCTTCGTCTCGTTCGAAGTCATCCTCGAGTGCCTGATGCCGCTCGTCATCGTCTGGTTCCTCGACGCGCTCGAGGATTGGCATACGATCGAGGAAGGGCGGGTGATGGAAGTCATCCTCGTCTACGGCGGCGCTCTGCTGGGGATGGCCGTCCTGTCTTTGGCGGCGGGTATGCTTTCGGGCCGCTTTGCCGCGCGCGCGAGCGCCGGCTTTGCCAAGAACTTGCGCAAAGATATGTATTACGCGATCCAGGATTATTCCTTCGCGAACATCGACCGCTTCTCCACCTCCTCGCTGGTGACCCGTCAGACGACGGACGTGACCAACGTGCAGATGGCGTACATGATGATCATCCGCGTGGCGATCCGCTGCCCGTTTATGCTCATCTTCTCGCTCATCATGTCCTTTACGGTCAACGTCCCCATTTCCTTCGTCTTTTTGGCGCTCGTGCCTCTGCTCGCCGCGGTGCTCGTGTTCGTCATCTTCAAGACGCACCCCATCTTCGAGCGCGTCTTCCACAAGTACGACAACATGAACCGCTCCGTCCGCGAGGACATCAAGGGCATCCGCGTCGTCAAGTCCTTCGTGCGCGAAGACTTTGAAAAGAAGAAGTTCGAAGCGGCCTCCGAGGACGTTTGCAAGGACTTCACCCTCGCCGAGCGCATCATGGCGGTCAACACGCCCACCATGCAGTTCTGCATCTGGCTCGCCTTCCTGCTCATCTTCCTGCTCGCGGCGATCATCACCGGGCAGGCGGTGGAGGCGAACAAGGTCGAGCTGGCCGTCACCGGGCCCGACCTGACCGCGCTCATCATGTACGCGTCGCAGATCCTCTCCGCCGTCATGCAGCTGTCGATGGTGCTCGTCATGATCATCATCGCCCGCACCTCTGCCGAGCGTATCGTCGCCGTCCTCAACGAAAAGAGCAGCATCACCTCCCCCGAAAACGCGGTCGGCGAGGTCAAAGACGGCGACATCGTGTTCGACAACGTCTCCTTCAAATATTCCAAAGACGCCGAGCGCTTTGCTTTGGAAGGGGTCAATTTGCATATCAAGTCGGGTCAGACCATCGGCATCCTGGGCGGCACCGGCTCCTCCAAATCCACCCTCGTCAACCTCATCCCCCGCCTGTACGATGTGTCGGAAGGGGCTGTGTACGTCGGCGGGGTCAACGTCAAGGACTACGACCTCGACGCGCTGCGCAACAAGGTCGCGATGGTCTTGCAGAAGAACGTGCTCTTCTCGGGCACCATCAAGGAGAACCTGCGCTGGGGCAAGGAGGACGCGACGGACGACGAGATGCTGCGCGTGTGCAAGCTCGCCTGCGCGGACGACTTCATCCAGTCCTTCCCGACAAGTACGACACCTACATCGAGCAGGGCGGCACCAACGTCTCGGGCGGGCAGAAGCAGCGCCTGTGCATCGCGCGCGCCCTCCTCAAAGACCCGAAGGTGCTCATCCTCGACGACTCGACGTCCGCCGTCGACACCAAGACGGACGCCATGATCCGCCGCTCCTTCCGCGAACAGATCCCCAACGTGACCAAGATCATCATCGCCCAGCGCGTCTCGTCGGTGCAGGACGCCGACCAGATCATCGTCATGGACGGCGGCAAGATCGACGCCATCGGCACGCACGAGGAGCTGCTCGCTTCCAACGCGATCTATCGGGAAGTGTACTACTCGCAGAACAAGATCGGCAATGCCGGCGCGGCGGATGCCGCCGAAGGAGGTGCCGCCCATGCGTAAAGTCAACAATGCCGCGGCGCAGCGGCCGAAAATGCACAGCTTCCGCCTTCTCGGCAGGCTGCTTTCCTATCTTTTCCATTATTATAAAGGGCGGCTGATCGCCGTGTTTATCTGCATCGCCGCCACGGCGGCGGCGGGCATCAGCTCCTCCGTGTTCCTGCAGCTCGTCCTCGCGCGGGTCATCACCCCGCTGACGGAAGAGGGCGCGGCGTGGGCGGACGTCTCCGGCGATCTCTTCTGGATCATCTTCGGCATGGGCGCGATGTACGTCGTCGCGCTGGCCGCCTCCGTCTTCTACAACCAGACGATGGCGGTCGTCACCCAGGGCTTTTTGCGCCACGTCCGAAACGATATGTTCTCCGAGATGCAGTCGCTGCCCATCCGCTATTTCGACACGCACACCCACGGCGACATCATGTCCGTCTACACCAACGATACCGACGCGCTGCGCCAGCTCATCTCCATGAGCATCCCGCAGGTGTTCTATTCCATCATCGCGGCGGTCACGCTGCTCGTCATCATGCTGATGAACAGCGTCTGGCTCATGCTCGTCGTCCTGCTCGGCGTCGCCGTCATGGCGATGGTCTCCAAATTCGTCGGCAGCCGCAGCGCCCGCTACTTCATCAAGCAGCAGGAGGTCATCGGCAAGACGGAGGGCTACATCGAGGAGATGATGGGCGGCCAGAAGGTCATCAAGGTGTTCTGCCATGAAGAGCAGGCCAAGCGCGACTTCGACAAGATCAACGACGATCTTTGCGACGCGACCGACAAGGCGAACGCCTACGGCAACATCCTGATGCCCACCGTCATGAATATCGGCCACTTCATGTTCGTCATCACCGCGATCGTCGCCGGGCTGTTCATCATGTTTGAAGTTCCCAACCTGACCATCCTCGGGTGGAAGGGGCAGTTCGGGGCATCCGTCATGATGGTCGGGCTCGTCGCGACCTTCCTCAACATGTCCCGCCAGTTCTCGCTCAACATCGGGCAGGTCTCCATGCAGATCAACTCGGTCGTCATGGGTCTCGCGGGCGCGGGCCGTATCTTCGAGCTGCTCGACGAGAAGCCGGAGACGGACGACGGCTACGTCACCCTCGTCAACGCGGAGATCGCGCCGGACGGAACCATCACCGAGAGCCGCGCGCGCACGGGCAAATGGGCGTGGCGGCACCCGCACAAGGCGGACGGCTCCGTCACCTATACCGAGCTGAAAGGGGATATCCGCCTCTTTGACGTCGACTTCGGCTACGTCCCCGAAAAGATCGTCCTGCACAACGTCAGCATCTACGCCAAGCCGGGGCAGAAGATCGCCTTCGTCGGCGCGACGGGCGCGGGCAAGACGACCATCACCAACCTCTTGAACCGCTTCTACGACATCGCCGAG
>DXFD01000021.1 GCA_019114625.1 Candidatus Borkfalkia faecigallinarum
TGCACAAATCGCGCGTGCGGTAGCGGATCAGCGGCTGGCCCGTCTTAGTGATCGTCGTGAACACGAGTTCGCCTTCGCTTCCGTACGGCAGCGGTTCCAGCGTAACGGGATCGATGATCTCGGGGATAAAGTGGTCCTCCTGCACGTGGCTGCCGTGCTTCTGCATACATTCCATCGCGACACCGGGGCCGCTGATCTCGGAAAGCCCGTAAATATCGAGCGCATCGATATGAAGCAGGCGCTCCAATTCATCGCGCATCGGATAGGTCCACGGCTCCGCGCCGAACGCCCCGCCGACCAGCGAGAAATCATCGATGCTCATGCCGGCTTTCTCGATCTCCGTGCCGAGAAAAATGGCGTACGAAGGCGTGCAGCACAGGTGCGTCGCGCCGAAATCGCGCAGCAGCGTCAGCTGGCGGATGGTGTTGCCCGCGCTGGCGGGAACGGTGCTCGCCCCGATCTTCTGCGCGCCGTAATGTGCGCCCAAGCCGCCCGTGAACAGGCCGTATCCGTAAGCGACATGCACGAGCGAATCTTTGGAAACGCCCGCCATCGCCAAAGAGCGCGCGGCGACTTCCGCCCATACGTCGATATCGTTCTGCGTATATCCGACGACCGTCAGTTTGCCCGTCGTGCCGGAAGAGGCATGGACTTCGACGATATCGCTCGCCGGCGAGGAATAGAACCCGAACGGGTACGCCTCGCGCAGGTCGTGCTTGACCGTAAACGGCAGCTTTTGCAGATCGGCGACCGATTTGATATCGGACGGCTTCAATTTGCACGCATCCATCTTCGCCCGATACGGCTTGCAGTTGTTATAGACGAGCTCGACCGTCTTGCGCAGCCGCTCGCTCTGCAAATTCTCAAATTCCGAGCGCGAGAGGCACTCGATCTCGGGCCTGTAAATATAATCTTTGACTTTGGATTTGGACATTCGTTTTCCCCTTGCTGTTTATGATAGATTGAACGGCGATCCGTTACGCGGCATCATAGCCGAGCGCGAACGCCTTGCGGTTCATTTCGATGGTCTTTTGCGGGATGCTCGACAGCAGCGCCTCTTCAAACCGATCGCGATCGAGGCCCAGCTTCTTGCAGAGCGCGCCCAGCATGACCGAATTCGCCGATTTGGAATTTCCCGCTTCGAGCGCCAGTTGCAGCGCGTCGATCCCCGTCCCTTTCAACTGCGCTTCGATCCCCTGCGGATATTCCGCGGCGCCCGTCACGACGGGCATGGGCATGATCTCCTGCGTCGAATACAGCACTTCGCCGCCCGGCTTCAGATAATGCGCATAGCGGAGCGCTTCCAGCTTCTCGAACGCGAGGATGAGGTCGGCGCCGCCCTCGTCGATGATGGGCGACGCGATCTTCTCGCCGAGGCGCACATACGTCATGACGCTGCCGCCGCGCTGCGCCATGCCGTGTACCTCGCTCAATTTAACGTCATAGCCACGTTCCAGCGCATATTTTCCCAGCACGCGGCTGGCAAGCAGCGTCCCCTGCCCGCCGACGCCGACGATCAAAATATCCAGACTTTTCATTTTATCGCACCTCCCCTTCGATCGCGCCGAATTTGCAGACGCCCTTGCACAGACCGCATTCGGTACACAAGGAGACGTCGATGGTGATGCCGTCCTTGCCGTTGACGATCGCGGGGCAGCCCAATTTCAAGCACGCCTTGCACTTTTTGCACTTCCCCTCGTCGACGCGGAATCCGTTGTAGAGCTTTTTGGTGAGCAGCGCACAGGGCTTCTTCGCGATGATGACGGACACTTCGTCCTTGGCGAGCTCCTCTTTTACGGCGCGCTCGAGCTCCGCGAGGTCGCCCGGGTCGACCGTGCGCACATTCGGCACACCGACGGCGCGGCAGACCTCCGCAAGGTCGAGCTCGTACGTCGGCTCGTTCTTGATCGTCTTGCCCGTCGCGGGGTGGTTCTGATGCCCCGTCATGCCCGTCGTGCGGTTGTCGAGGATGATGACGGTCACGGGCGCCTTGTTATACACGGCGTCGATCAGCCCGGTGATGCCGCTGTGGATGAATGTAGAATCGCCGATGACGGCGACCGAATTTTTATGTGCTTCGGGATCCGCCTTGTCAAAGCCGATCGACATCCCGATGCTCGCGCCCATGCAGACGACGGCGTCCATCGAGCCGAGCGGCGGGACCGCCCCGAGCGTATAGCAGCCGATATCGCCCAAAACATGGAGTTTGAGTTTGGACAGCACATAGAACACGCCGCGGTGCGGGCAGCCCGCGCAGAGCACGGGCGGGCGAGCCGGGACCTGCGCCGCAGCCACGGTATCCGCTTTGCCCAAAATGCAGCGGCGGATCAGGTTTGCAGAAAACTCTCCGCAGCGGGGGAAGATATTTTTCCCCTCCACCTCGATGCCGTGCGCTTTGACCAGCGTCTCGATGTGCGGAGCGAGTTCCTCCGCCACGATGCAGCGATCGACAGACGCCGCAAATTTTTCGATCATTTCGTACGGCAGAGGATAGACCATGCCGAGTTTGAGGACGCTCGCTTCGGGGAGCGCTTCTTTGACATATTCATACACGCCGCCGGAGCAGATGATGCCGAGCTTCGCGTCCCCCATTTCGATGCGATTGATGGCAAACCGGTTCGCGTCGGCGGACATTTTCGCCATGCGCTCCTCCACGACCGTATGTTTGACGCGCGCGTTGGCGGGCATCATGACATACTTCGCGATGTCCTTCGTATAAGCGCGGAGCGGCAGCTCCTGCCGTTCGCCCAGCTCGACGAGGCTCTGCGAGTGCGCGACGCGCGTCGTCAGACGCAGGATGACGGGGGTATCGTACTGTTCGGAAAGCTCGAAGGCGAGCTTTGCAAATTCCTTTGCCTCCATGCTGTCCGAAGGTTCGAGCACGGGGATCTGCGCGCTGACCGCGGTCAGGCGGGTGTCCTGCTCGTTCTGCGAACTGAATACGGACGGATCGTCCGCCACGGCGACGACGAGGCCGCCGTTGACGCCCGTATAGGACGCCGTAAAGAGCGGATCGCAGGCGACGTTCAGACCGACGTGCTTCATCGAAACGATCGTGCGCGCGCCGCGGATGGACGCGCCGATGCCGACCTCCAGCGCCACTTTTTCATTCGGGGACCATTCGCTGTACACGTCGTCATATCGGGCCAACTCTTCCGTGATCTCCGTGGACGGCGTTCCGGGATACGCGGCCGCAACTTTCACGCCCGCTTCCCAGGCGCCTCGCGCGACGGCGAAATCCCCCAACAACAATTTTTTCATAATATCTTTAACCTCAGTGGATGATTTGCTTGCATTTGGCGGGCAATGCCGCGTTTTTTATCGCCGCCGGCGCCCCTTATTTTTGACGCAGGTCGGTCACGCGCTTGACCTTCCCTTCCGTGCGCTTTAACGAGAATGGTTCGACCAGCTTGACCTTGACGTCTAGCTGCAGCACGGTGCGCAGGTTGTGCTTGATCTTGGCGGCGAGCGCCTCGAGCTTGGAATAATCGGTCAGCAAAGACGCATCGTCGACCTCGACGCGGACTTCGATCGTATCCAGATAGTTGACGCGGTCGACGACGATCTCGTACATCTTGCCGAGCTCGTCCATGCTCATCAGCACGCTCTCGATCTGCGACGGGAATACGTTGACGCCGCGGATGATCAGCATATCGTCCGTGCGCCCGACCACGCGCGACATACGCGCGAGCGTCCGGCCGCAGCGGCACGGTTCATAGGTGATGGACGTGATGTCCTTCGTACGGTAGCGCAGGACGGGCATCCCTTCCTTCGTGAGCGTCGTGATGACCATCTCGCCGAGTTCGCCCTCGCCGAGCACGCGGTTGTGGTCCATGTCGACGATCTCGGGGTAGAACATATCTTCGTTGATGTGCATCCCCGCCTTTTCGCGGCATTCGCCGGACACGCCCGGGCCGCCGACTTCGGTCAAACCGTAATTTTCAGTCGGGAACGCGCCGAACAGCTTTTGCAGCGATTCGTGCATCTCCGCCGTAGAGGCCTCGGCGCCCATGCAGACGAGGCGGATCTTCAGATCGGACAGGATCCCCTTCTTCTTCGCCGTCTCCGCGAGATACATCGCATAGCTCGGCGTCGCGATCAGGGCCGTCGCACCGAAATCCTTCATCAGCATCAGCTGCCGCTCCGTGTTGCCGGAAGAGACGGGCACGACGGTCGCTCCGATCTTTTCGACGCCGTAATGCAGCCCGAACCCGCCCGTAAATAGGCCGTACCCGAACGCGACGTGGAAGATATCCTCGTCCGTCGCCCCCGCCATCGTCAGGATGCGGGCGATGCAGGTCGACCAGTTGTCGAGGTCGCGGCGCGTATATCCGCCCACGACCGGTTTGCCCGTCGTGCCGGACGAAGCGTGCAGGCGGACGATCTGTTTCATCGGCACGGCGAACATCCCGAAGGGATAATTCTCGCGCAGGTCGTCCTTCGTCGTGTACGGGATCCGCTCGATGTCCTTCAACGTGCGGATGTGCTCCGGCCGCAGGCCGATCTCGTCAAACCGACGGCGATACATGGGCACATTCTCATACGCATAGCGCACGATATGCTTCAAACGCTCCAGCTGCATTTCGCGCAGCGCTTTGCGGTCGATGGTCTCGATCTCGGGGCTGAACATCAATTTCTCATTTCCTCCGTCTCACAATGATTTCAAAATTAAATTTGTCACCAATCATTTTACCACATTTACGGCGGCGTTGCAATCCTTTCGCCAAAGTTCCCGAAATTTCATACAAAAAAGAGGGCGGATCTGCAGACCCGCCGCTGGGTAGAATTCTTGACATCCGCTGCAGCCGCCGCAAAGGCGCGGCGTCCCCTCGCGTTTGCAAGGAGATCGCGCCGATCAGATATCCGCTTCCGCCAAAAGATTCCGGTCGAGATCTTTGAGCGCGAGGTGCGCCCCGTCCAACAGCAGGTAGCTGCGCAGAGTGCCGTTTTTCGGCAGCGATACCGACCCGCAGTTGGCGACGAGCACGCCGCCGCGGCGCTCGATAAACCCCGTATGATAATGCCCGTACAAAAAGGCGTCCCCACAGTTTTTCGGCAGCGCGTCGATGCTGAACTTGTCTCCGTGCTGCAAAAATATCTTCTTGCCGCCGACAAACAACACGCCCTCCGATACAAACTCAAAATCGGAGATGAGCGTGTCGACGTCGCTGTCGCAATTGCCTTTGATGACGGTCAAGCGCCCGACCTGCGCGTTCAGGATCGCGGCGACGCCCATCGGGTCGTATCCGTCCGGAAGCGGATTGCGCGGGCCGTGGTTGTAAATATCGCCGAGCAGCACGAGCTGCGCCGCGCCCTCTTCGGCCATCAGGTCGACGACGCGCTGCGCATAAATGCGGGAACCGTGGATATCGGAAGCGATCAGGATCTTCATGATTTCAAAAACTCCTATGGCATGAAAATGAGCAAAAACGGCGCGAAAAGCACCGTTTTGCAGCAATTTATCGTGTTTTGCAAAGTACTTTGTCAGGCATAGATCGCATCAAATCACTTATGCGAGAACTTATACGTCGTCGCGAAGTGATAGATCTTATTCTTGTCGTACACGGGGTCGCCGTGCATCGCGTAGGACGGGCAGTTGACCGCGTTCGGGATAAACTGCGTTTCCAGGCACAGGCCGGCGTGCGCGCCGTAGTGGCCGGACTTGCCCATCGCGTCCATCCGGTTGTACGTGTACAGCTGCAACGCGGGCTTGTTGGTGAGCACTTCCATCGTGATACCCGACTGCTCGCCGGAGACCTCCGCCGCCTTCACGAACTCGTTCGGGCGCTTGTTCAGGAGGTAGTTGACGTCATAGCCGCCCTGGCGGGCGATGTCGGGATCGGACGTCTCGCCGATGCGCTCGCCGACTTTATGCGGCGTACGGAAATCGAAGGGCGTACCGCTGACGTTGCGGAAAGAGCCGTGCGGGATCAGGGCGTCGTCCGTCGGCGTGATCTTATCCGCATTGATGGTCAGCATATGGTCGAGGACATCCCCTTCCGCTTCGCCGTTGAGGTTGAAGCTGATCTGGTTGGTCATATTGATGACCGTCTTGCGATCGGCCATCGCCGCATATTCGATGCGCAGTTCGCCGTCGACCAGCGAATAGCGGATCTGTACGTTCAGGTTGCCGGGATAATTTTCATCCCCGTCCGGGCTGGTCATGCTCAGCGCCAGCGTGTTGCCGTCGCTGCCCTCAAAGACGTAATTCCAAAGTTTTTTGTCAAACCCGCAATTGCCGCCGTGCAGATGATGCCCCCCGTCGTTTTTATAGAGGTCATAATCGACGCCGTCGATGCACATATGGCCGTTTTCGATGCGGTTGGCGCAGCGGCCGACGATCCCGCCGATGCACTGCGGGCTGCGCTCGTAGCTGGCGATGTCGTTGTAGCCGAGGACCACGTCGACGGGATAGCCGCGCTTGTCCGCGACGCGCAGCGACTGTACGATCCCTCCCATGCTCAAGATCACCGCCTCATTGACGCCGTCCTTGATCCGAAACGCCATGACGTTGCTGCCGTCTGCCGTCTTTCCGAAGATGCTCGAATGTATCATTTCACCTGACTCCTTGCGAGAAAATTTCTATGATGCACGCCCCGATGCGGAGCGATCACGCGAAGCGATCGGACGCGCCGCCCCGATCACAAAGAAAAATCGTGCGCCGCGATCGGTTTTAAGGGCCCTATACCACAAGATATAGAGGGAGAAACCGTTTTTCTCCCTCTATTATACCATTAAATGAGTCCTTTGTAAATGATTTTACCGAATTTTATCGGGTTATTTATTCTGCGGGATATCCGGAATGGAGGCGAACCCTTTCGCAAGCTCCGCGTCGGTCGGGATCGTATCCGTCATGGCGCCGTCGTTGTACTGTTTGTAGGCGGCCATATCGAAATAACCGGTGCCGGTCAGGCCGAACAGAATGGTCTTGGCCTCGCCCGTCTCCTTGCATTTGAGCGCTTCGTCGATCGCGGCGCGGATCGCGTGACTGGATTCGGGCGCGGGGAGAATGCCTTCCGTGCGGGCAAACTGCTCCGCCGCTTCAAAGACCTTCGTCTGCTCGACGGCGACCGCGCGCATCAGACCCTCGTGATACAATTCGGATACGATCGGGCTCATGCCGTGATAGCGCAGCCCGCCCGCATGGCTCGCCGAGGGCATAAAGCCGCAGCCGAGCGTATACATTTTGGCGAGCGGCGTGATCTTGGCGCTGTCGCAGAAGTCATACACAAATTTGCCGCGCGTCAGCGAAGGGCAGCTTGCGGGCTCGACGCCGATAAATTCGATGTCGTTTTTGCCTTTGATCTTGTCACCCATGAACGGAGCGATCAGGCCGCCGAAGTTGGAACCGCCGCCGACGCAGCCGATGACGATGTCCGGCTGTACGCCGTACTTGTCCATCGCCGCCTTGCTTTCCAAGCCGATGACCGATTGATGCAGCACGACGTGGTCGAGCACGCTTCCGAGCACATAGCGGCAAGAAGGCGTCGAGACCGCCTTTTCGACCGCCTCGCTGATGGCGCATCCGAGCGAACCGCCCGTGCCGGGGAACTCCTTCAGGATCTTGCGGCCCGCTTCCGTCGTGTCCGAGGGAGAAGGAATGACGTTCGCCCCGTATGTGCGCATGACTTCCTTGCGGTAAGGCTTCTGCTCGCTGGACACTTTGACCATATACACGGAAAGATCCAAACCGTAGAAAGCGCACGCCATTGAAAGCGCGGTCCCCCACTGCCCGGCGCCCGTTTCCGTCGTGACGGATTTGAGCCCCTGCTTCTTCGCATAATAAGCCTGCGCGACCGCCGAATTGAGCTTGTGCGAGCCGGAGGTGTTGTTTCCCTCAAACTTATAGTAGATGTGCGCGGGCGTGCCGAGCGCCCTTTCCAGAACATAGGCGCGCACCAGCGGGGACGGGCGGTACATCTTATAAAAGCTGCGGATGTCTTCGGGGATGTCGATGTATTCGTCCGTGTAATTGAGCTCCTGCTCCACGCATTCGTCGCAGAACACCGCCTTCAGTTCCTCGGGCTTGCAGGGCTGCAGCGTCGCCGGGTTCAGGAAAGGCTCGTGTTTATGGCTCATAACGGCATTCAGGTTATACCACTGTTTCGGAATCTCGTCTTCGGAAAGATAGATCTTGTACGGGACAGGTTTGTTTGCCATTTTTGTGACCTCCTAAAAAATAATTTTGACAAAAAAAGCACGACCGACTCGTTTTGGGACGAATCGATCGTGTTGCCACCCAAGTTCGCTGCGTCAAAAAGACGCCGCCTCATTACGGATACAGTCATATCCTCTTCCTGTAACGTGAAAGCCACGTCGAACGCTACTCGTCGCCTTTCGCGCCCGCCCTCGGTGATCCATTCGCGCTGCGCCGAACCGTCTCCATCCCACCGCCGGAAACTCTCTGTGCGTTCGTACACGCAGGTTACTACTTCACCTCATCGGTTTTTATCATCATAACATATGCCTTGCGTTTTGTCAATGATTTGAAAGCAAATTTTTTGAAAAATTTTTTCAGGCGTTTCCCGAACGGAACGGAACAAAACGGCGCACACTATCCATATGAAGTGTTTTGCCCTGCTCCTGTCCGTACTCGCCCTGTTCTATCCCCTTTGCCCGGCCGCGGCAAGCGCGACCGCGGAACCGCCCGCCGTCTATCTGACGTTTGACGACGGCCCCACCGATTCGACGACGCCGAAAGTACTCGACATCCTGCACGAAAAAGGCGTGCGTGCGACCTTCTTCGTGATCGGGCGGCAGATCGCGGGGCGGGAAAAGACGCTGCGGCGCACCGCGTGCGAGGGTCATGCGATCGGCATCCACTCCTACTCGCACCGCTACGAGGAGATCTATCGGAGCGAAGGGGCGCTGCTGCGCGACATCGAGCAATGCAGGCGCGCCATCCTCGCCGTTCTGCCGCGCTACGACCGCAAGATCTATCGCTTTCCGGGCGGATCTTTTCTCTGCCCCGCCCTGCGCGACGCCGTGACCGGGGCCGGGTACCGCTATTACGACTGGAACGCCGCGGCGGGCGATGCCGAGGGAAAGTTTACGGCGAATGAATTGCTGCACAACGCGATCGAGACAAGCCGAGGGAAGGAACCGGTCGTCCTGCTCCTGCACGACGGCGTGGGATATCGGGAAACGATCGCCGCGCTGCCGCGCATCATCGACTATTTTCGCGGCCGCGGCTACCGCTTCCGCACGCTTTGAGGGCGGGAAACGATCTTCCCGCCCTCGTCGAAAATTTGGTCAATATCGGGTACTACGGTCGACCGATCCGCACGACCGATCGCGGCCTGCCGCTCACAGGCGAAGGGCGCCGCGGATCTCGTTGACGTCGGCGACGCCGTGCGCGTCCAGCCAACGGTCCAGCCCTTCGATGATCTTCGGCATCGCGAGCGTATCCGTAAAGTTTGCCGTGCCGACCTGTACGGCGACGGCGCCCGCCATCATGAACTGGAGCGCGTCCTCCGCGCAGGTGATCCCGCCCATCCCGACGACGGGGATATCGACCGCACTGCAGGCCTCCCAGACCATGCGCACGGCGATCGGACGGATGCCGGCGCCCGAGACGCCGCCCGTCACGTTGGCGAGCAGCGGCCTGCGCCGTTCAATGTCGATGACCATGCCTGTCAGGGTATTGATCAGCGATACGGCGTCCGCGCCGCCTCGCTGGGCCGCCTGCGCGTTGGCGGCGATGCTCTCCACGTTCGGGGAAAGCTTGACCATCAGCGGCGTGCGCGCCAGCGCGCTTTTCGAGACCCTCGTCACCTCCTCCACGCTCTCCGGGCGGATGCCGAACGCCATCCCGCCGCACTTGACGTTGGGGCAGGAGATGTTGAGCTCGATCATATCGACCAGCCCGTCCAGTCGGGCGCAGATGCCGGCATAGTCGTCGAGCGTCCGCCCCGCCACGTTGGCGACGATCGCGACCTTTTTTTCACGCAGGAAGGCGAGATCGTCGCGCAGGAAAACGTCGACGCCCGGATTTTGCAGACCGACCGCGTTCAGGATGACGCTGTCTCCTTCGGCGATGCGCGGCGTCGGGTTGCCGGCGCGCGGCTCCAGCGTCAGGCCTTTGGTACTGATCCCGCCCAGGCAGGAAATATCGTAGATCTCGTTGAACTCTTTGCCGAACCCGAACGTGCCGCTCGCCGCGATGACGGGATTCTTCAGCTCGACGCCGCAGATATTGACTTTCAGGTCAGCCATTACAGTTCCACCTCCGCGATATCAAAGACGGGGCCGTCTTTACAGACGCGCACGTTTTCGTCCGCGCCCGCCTTTTTGCAGACGCAGACGAGGCAGGCGCCGATGCCGCACCCCATCCGCTCTTCCAGCGATACATAACAGGGTACGGCGATGCCGCGTTCCTGCAGCCCCGACTTCAGGGCGCGCAGCATCGGCGTGGGGCCGCACGCGAGGATCACGTCCGGATTTGCGTTTTCGAAATCGTTAAAAAACTCCGCGACGGAAGTGCCTTTGCTTCCCGCGCTGCCGTCGTCCGTCGCGAGGAACACCGCGTCCGAACGAGTGTCGTACGCCGTGAAGGTACCGACGAACTCCGCGCTGCGAAATCCCATATAAGCGCGAAAATGTTTGTCGCTTTCACGATATTCGCGCAAGACGGAGAGAAGCGGGAAAACCCCGACGCCGCCGCCGATCAGCGCGACGCGCTTTTGATCTTCGCGGATCGTGAACCCGTTGCCGAGAGGCAGGACGCAGGTCAGAGCGTCCCCCTCTTTTTTGGCGGCGAGCAGCCGCGTCCCCTCGCCCTTGACCTGATAACAGACGCATACCGTGCGCAGCTCTTTGTTATAGGCGAGAATGGCGAACGGGCGGCGCAAAAGATGCGCTCCGTCCCCGACCGAAAGATTTACAAATTGCCCGCAGCGAAAATCGATCTCTTCCGGGATCTCCAGATCCATTTCAAAGATCCCGGGAGCGATTTCCTTGTTGAGGCAGACTTTCACGGTCAATTCCTTCATGATCCCTCCAAAAACGTCGATTTATGTGTGACACAGTACTCTGCTTAACCGCCGATCGCCCCGTTCAGATCCTCTTTCATGTCCAAACAGGCCTTGCGCGCCGCTTCGTCGAAGCGGAGGCCGGCATACGCTTCCTTGCGGTATGCGCACAGGATCCCGCGCGAAGAGTTGACGACGCCGCCCCGTCCGTCCTTGTCGAAGCAGACTTTCAAGTCCTCCGCCGTCCCGCCCTGCGCGCCGTAGCCGGGGATCAGGAAAAAGGTGTGCGGCATCTCGCGGCGCAGGATCTCCGCCTGCACGGGATGCGTCGCGCCGACGACGGCGCCGACGGCGGAATAACCGTATTTGCCGATGCTGTCCTTGCCCCATTCTTCGACGAGGGAGCCCATGTATTCATAGACGGTCTTGCCGTTTTCCAGTTTGAGATCCTGCAATTCGCCGCTGGAGCGGTTGGAGGTCTTGACGAGCGCAAAAATGCCCTTGTCGCGCTTTTCCATCCACCCGAGGAAGGGCTTGATCCCGTCCGAGCCGAGATAGGCGTTGACGGTCAAAAAGTCCGAATCAAACGCGTGGAACTTGGCGTCGCCGACAGCCGTTTCCCCCAAAAAAGTCTTGGCGTAGCATTCGGCCGTCGCGCCGATGTCGTTGCGCTTGGCGTCCGCGATCACGATCAGGCCCTTCTCCTTCGCGTATTTCACCGTTTCGGCAAACGCCCGCAATCCGTCGACGCCGTACATCTCATAATAGGCGATCTGCACTTTGACGCAGGGGACGATGTCCGCCACCCGATCGACGATCGCTTTATTGAAGGCGACGATCGCGTCCGCCGCACCGCGAAGGTCGCAGACCCCCGCGCGCATCTCGTCCGGCAAGTAGTCAAAGGACGTGTCCAGCCCGACCGCGGTCGGGTTCTTCATCTGTTCGATCTTTTCGATCAGCCGATCAACGATCATATGCAACCTCCGTAATTGGCGCCGTATTCCTGTAAATAGGCGCGGATCGCGGGAACGTGTTCTTTCCCTTCGATGATGCCTTCCTCGAGCGCGTCGATGATGTCGCGGATGGTGACGATGGAACAGACGCGCACGCCCTCCTCGTCCCATGCCTGCTGCACGGCGGATTTCTCGCTGCCGAGCGCCTTCTCCATGCGGTCGACGGTGATGACCATGCCGGTTATATTCACGTTCGCGGCGCCGCGCAGCTTGGGCAGCACTTCTTTGAGCGCCTTTCCGCTCGTCATGACGTCCTCGATGATGACGATCTTTTCGCCGTCCTGCGGCTGCTTGCCGACGAACATGCCGCCCTCGCCGTGGTCTTTCACTTCCTTGCGGTCAAAACAGAAGGAGACGTCGCGCCCGTACTTTTCATACATCGCAACGGCCGCCGAGATCGCGAGCGGAACGCCCTTATAGGCGGGCCCGAACAGCGTCTGCACATCCAGATCGTTTTCCCGGATGCACGCCGCGTAAAACTCGCCGAGGCGCTTGATCTGCGCACCCGTCTTGTATTCGCCCGCGTTCAGGAAATAAGGAGCGATCCTGCCGCTCTTCAATCGGAACGTCCCGAATTTCAGCACACCGCAATCCGCCAAAAAGCGGATAAATTCCTGTTTATACGTCATTTGAACCTCCTTTCTGTCTGACATAGTACTTTGCAAAATCGATTATTCCGCCCGATATTTGATGTTCCCGTCCACGATCGTGTATTTGACGCGGCCGTACACTTCCTTCCCCGCAAACGGGGTATTCTTCCCTTTAGAGAGGAAATCCTTCGGGTCGATCACATATTTTTCTTCGAGATCGGCGAGCATGAGATCCGCCGCCCCGCCCTCGCGCAGAGAGCCGCCTTCCAACCCGAGGATCTGCGCGGGCGCCCCGCTCATGCGCCGGGCGAGCTGTTCGAGCGTGAGGACGCCGCCGCGCACGAGCGCCGTATAGGAAAGCGAGAAAGACGTCTCGATCCCGCTGATCCCGAAAGCGGCCAGGTTATACTCGCAGTTTTTCTCGTC
>DXFD01000022.1 GCA_019114625.1 Candidatus Borkfalkia faecigallinarum
TGCAGGGCGAGCGCGAGTTCGCCAAGGACAACAAGACGCTCGGCCGCTTCGAGCTGACGGGCATCCCGCCCGCACCGCGCGGCGTGCCGCAGATCGAAGTCACCTTCGACGTGGACGCGAACGGCATCGTGCACGTCACCGCGAAGGACCTCGGCACGCAGAAGAGCACGGACATCACCATCACTTCCTCGACCAACCTCTCCGAAGCGGACATCGACCGCGCCGTCAAAGAGGCGGAGCAGTACGCCGAAGAGGATAAAAAGCGCAAGGAGAAGGTGGACAACAAGAACAAGCTGGACGGCATGATCTTCGCCGTCGAAAAGTCGGTCAAGGACCTGGGCGACAAGCTCGCCGCCGAGGACAAGGCGCAGCTGGAAGAGCTGGTCAAGGGCGCGAAGGACGACCTCGCCTCCGAGGACGACGACCGCATCAAGGCCGCGACCGAGCGCCTGAGCGAGGAGAGCCAGAAGATCTTTGCAAAGGTCTACCAGCAGGCGGCGGGCGCGCAGGGCGCGCAGGGCGGTTCGGACGGCACGGACGGCGCCGCCGGCGACGAAGAATTCCATCAGTAAACATCGGAACGAGCTGTCCCGCGCCCGCCTCGGCGGGCGCGGGGGACAGGACAGGGGCCCCGTCGGGCGCGCGCGAGCGCGCGCCCGCTGCCGGGCCTTGCCTGCTGTACGGGCATTCCGGGGCCGCGCCGCCCGCGGGGCGCCGCGGGAACGCGTGAGATCGATCTATGGCAAATAAAAATTATTATGAAACTTTGGGCGTGGACAAAAAGGCGTCGGAGGCGGACATCAAATCCGCCTACCGCAAGCTCGCCAAGATGTACCACCCCGACCTCCACCCCAACGACGAGGCCGCCGCGGCAAAGTTCAAGGAGATCAACGAGGCATACGAAGTGCTCTCCGACCAGCAGAAGCGCGCCGCCTACGACTACGAGCTCGAACACCCCGGCGCGCGCAGCGGCGGCGGCTTTTCGGGCGCGGGCTTCGGCGGTTTTTCCGGCTTCGGCGGGTTCGGGGATATTTTCAGCGATATCTTTTCCGGCTTCGGCGGCGGCTCTTCGTCGCGCGCGGCGGACACGCAGGGGGAGGATATCCAGAAGGAAGTGGTGCTCAGCTTCCTCGACGCCGCCAAGGGCTGCACGAAGGAGCTCCGCTATTTCCGCAACGAGCCCTGCCCGTCCTGCGGCGGCACGGGCGCCAAAAACGGCACCGCGTATAAGACGTGCGACCGCTGCAAGGGGAGCGGGCAGATCCGCTACACGCAGGACACCCTGTTCGGCCGCACCATCCGCATGGCGACCTGCGACGAGTGCGGCGGCACCGGCAAAAAGATCACCGAGCCCTGCCCCGACTGCCGCGGCAAGGGCTACGTCCGCCGCGAGACGACGGTCACCTTTACCGTCCCGGCGGGCGCGGACAACAACAGCTATCTGCGCAAAAAGGGGTTCGGCCAGGCGTCCGCGCACGGCGGCCCGCCCGGCGACCTCATCGTCATCTTCCGCGTCGAGCCGCACAAGATCTTCAAGCGCAAGGACCGCGACCTCTATGTCGATCTGCCCGTCTCCTTCCGCACGGCGGCGCTGGGCGGCAAAGTGCGCGTGCCGGGCATCGACGAGACCTTCGAGTACACCATCCCCGAAGGCACGCAGAGCGGCACCGTCTTCTGCGTGCGCGGCCGCGGCATCAAGACGCGCAACGGCACGGGCAATATGTACCTGACCGTCTTCGTCGAGGTCCCTTCCAAGCTCTCGCGCGAGCAAAAGCGCGCCGTCGAGCAGATGGACGAGGGGCTGGATATCCGCCAGAGCAGCAGGATGCGCGCCTTCCGCGACAATATGCAGGCGATGTACGGCGTCGACCCGTACCGCAGCTGATCTCACACCCGCAGGGGCAGGCGCCCCCGCGGGCCTTTTTGTCTGCGCGGGCGCGTTTTGGCGCGCGCTCGCCTCTTTTTGGGGGGGGGGAAGAAGTCCCCGTGCGCGCACCTGCGGCGTGGGAAGAAGTCCCCATGCGCGCACCGGCGGCGGGGGAAGAAGTCCCCGTGCGCGCACCGGCGGCGGGGGAAGGGCGCGTTTTGGCGCGCGGTGCGTTTTGGCGAGCCAAAGTGCTTGATAAATCGCCGAAAGTTTGTTACAATAAAAAGAAACGACGTGCGGGCATCCGCGCGCATTCGGAGGATCAGTCATGCAAAGAACAACCATCCGTTCCCTCTATGCGGACGCGGCCGCGCTGGGCGGGCAGGCCGTCGCGCTGTGCGGCTGGGTGCGCACCCTGCGCGACAGCAAGGCGTTCGGCTTTATCGAACTCAACGACGGCAGCTGCTTCAAGAACTGCCAGATCGTCTTTGAGCGCGAGGCGCTCTCCAATTACGACGAGATCGCCCGCCAGAACGTGGGCGCCAGCCTCGTGGTGGAGGGGACGCTCGTCCTCACGTCCGAAAACCGCCAGCCCTTCGAGGTCAAGGCGCAGAGGATCGCCGTGATGGGCGCCTCCTCGCCCGAGTACCCGCTGCAAAAGAAGCGGCATTCGATGGAATTTCTGCGCGAGATCGCCTACCTGCGCCCGCGCACCAACACCTTCGGCGCGGTGTTCCGCATCCGCAGCGAGGCGGCGTTCGCCATCCATAAATTCTTCAACGAGCGCGGCTTCGTGTACGTGCATACCCCCATCCTCACGGGCAGCGACTGCGAGGGCGCCGGCGCGATGTTCCAGGTGACCACCCTCGACCTGGACAAGATCCGGGGCGAGGTCGACTATAAAAAGGATTTCTTCGGCAAGAAGGCGAGCCTGACCGTGTCCGGCCAGCTCAACGTCGAGCCGTTCGCGATGGCGTTTTCCAACGTCTACACCTTCGGCCCCACCTTCCGTGCCGAGCGTTCCAACACCACCCGCCACGCGGCGGAGTTCTGGATGATCGAGCCGGAAATGTCCTTTTGCGACCTCGCGGGGGATATGGACGTCGCCGAGGCGATGGTCAAGTACATCATCGACTACGTCATGGAGAGCTGCCCGGACGAGATCGCCTTCCTCAACAATTTTGTGGACAAGGGGCTCATCGATCGGCTGAAAAACGTGTCCGAGAGCGAGTTCGTCCGCCTTACCTATACCGAGGCGGTCGCCATCCTCGAAAAGGTGAAGGACAAGTTCGAGTTCCCCGTCTACTGGGGGTGCGACCTGCAGAGCGAGCACGAGCGGTACCTGACCGAGCAGGTGTACAAGAAGCCGGTCTTCCTCACCGACTACCCGAAGGAGATCAAGGCCTTCTATATGCGCCTCAACGACGACGGCAAGACGGTCGCCGCGGCGGACCTGCTCGTGCCGGGCATCGGCGAGCTGATCGGCGGTTCGCAGCGCGAGGAGCGCGAGGAGGTGCTGCTTTCCCGCATGAAGGAATTGGGCCTCGACCCCGCCGGCTACGATTTTTACATCAAATTGCGCCGCTACGGCGGGACCGTCCATTCCGGGTTCGGGCTGGGTTTCGAGCGCATGATCATGTACCTGACGGGCATCTCCAACATCCGCGACGTGCTGCCCTACCCGCGCACGGTGGGGAATTTGGAGTATTAAAAACTTCTCGGAGATTTTGTTTTGAGCTGACAAAACAAAATCTTCCGATCGGGAGGGCTCTGCCCTCTGCGGCGCGCATGGAGGGCACGCCTTTAAGAGCGCGCGCCGCATTCACCCGCTGAGGCTCTCGCGCGCAAATCGGGGGAAAAAGGCAAAAGTGTGATTTTGCCTTTTTCGAGAGATCATGGAAAGAGCGCGCGGCTTCACCCTCTTCCCGGAAGCCTTGCGGCAGATCGGGGGAAAAAGGCAAAAGTGTGATTTTGCCTTTTTCGAGAGAGTTGGCTCGGAGATTTTGTTTTGAGCGGACAAAACAAAATCTTCCGATCGGGAGGGCTCTGCCCTCTTTGCGGCATATTGTAAGGGCACGCCTTTGATAAATGCCGCAAATTCACCCGCCGCTCGCTTGCTCGCGCGGGGCGCGTTCAAGAAAACCGCTTCGCGAGCGCGGAAAACATCAAAGCAGATCGCGGCGCCTCTCGGGAGGGGCGCCGCGCGAAGGAGAATTTTGTCTTATGAAGATCATCATCGATGCTATGGGCGGGGATCACGCCCCGCAGGAGATCGTCAAGGGCGCCGTCGCCGCGCTCGCGGCCGATGCGCGGCTGCAAGTCGTCCTCACCGGCGACGAACCCCGCATCCGCGCCTGCCTCGCGGGCGCGTCCTATGACGCGGACCGCCTTTCCGTCGTGCATTGCAGCGAGGTCATCACCAACGACGACGCGCCCACCCTCGCCATCCGCCAAAAGAAGGATTCTTCCCTCGTCGTGGCGCTGAAGATGCTCAAGGAGGACCCCGACGCCGCCGGCTTCGTCTCCGCCGGCTCTACGGGCGCGGTGCTCACGGGCGCGCTGCTGCGCGTCGGCCGCATCCGCGGCATTTCCCGCCCCGCCGTCTGCCCCGCGCTGCCCACCGCCAAGGGGGGCAAGGTGCTCATCATCGACGCGGGTGCCAATGCCGAGTGCAAGCCCGTCAACCTCTGCCACTTCGCGCTGATGGGCACGGCGTATGCCCGCGCGATGGGGGTGAAGGAGCCGCGCGTCGGTCTCGTCACCAACGGCACAGAGGAGCACAAGGGCGACCCGCTCCACCAGGAGAGCTATCACCTGCTCAAAAAATTGCAGGGTATCCATTTTGTCGGCAACGTCGAAGGGCGGGACATCATGAGCGGCGACATCGACGTCGCCGTGTGCGACGGCTTCTCGGGCAACATCGCCCTTAAGACGGCGGAGGGCACGGCGCTCGCGGTGATGAGCGTCATCAAACAGAACATCGCCTCCTCGTTCATGGCAAAGCTCGGGTACGCGCTGTTCATGCGCGGCGCCTTCCGGAAGATCAAAAAGGTGCTCGACTATTCCAAGTACGGCGGCGCGGTGCTGCTCGGCATCGAAAAGCCGGTCGTCAAGGCGCACGGGTCGAGCAAGGCCGAGTCCGTCTGCGCGGCGATCCTGCAGGTGCGGGACGCGGCGGCGAGCGGGCTGGTCGGCAGCATCAAGGAGATGCTCGCCGGCGTCGATCCGGAGATCGGCACCGATGCCTGACGCGTGGGCGGAGGCGGAGCGGCGGCTCGGCTATACGTTTGCCGACCGCCGTCTGCTCGCGACCTGCTTCACCCACGCCTCGTACGCGTCCGAACACGGCTGCGCGAGCAACGAGCGGCTGGAATTTTTGGGGGACGCGGTGCTCGATTTTCTGGTCGCGGACGAACTGTACGCGGCGGGCGGCGCGAGCGAGGGCGAAATGACCGCCCGCCGCATCCGCTATGTGGCGGCGCAGCCGCTGGCGGAGGCCGTGCGGCGGGCGGGGCTGGACGCCTTCCTGCTCCATGTCGGGGCGCCGGGCGAAAAGGCGGTCTCCAGCCTGTTCGAGGCGCTCACCGCCGGCATCTATCTGGACGGCGGGCTGGACGCGGCGCGCGCCTTCGTGCGGGCAAAGCTGCTCGTCGCCGCCGACAGCGAGCCCAATTATAAGGGCGATCTGCAGGAATGGCTGCAGGCGCGCGGCCTGCCCACCGCCGCCTACGAGACGCTCTCGCGCGAGGGGGCGACGCACGCGCCCCTCTTCACCGTCCGCGCCGCGGGCGGCGGCGAAAGCGCCGTGGGCAGGGGCGGCAGCCTGCGCGCGGCGCAGAAGGACGCCGCCAAAAAACTGCTGGATCGCCTGCGCGCGGGCGCCGGAGGAGAAGAATGAACTTCAAAAAAGTAGAACTCAACGGATTCAAGTCCTTCGCGGACAAGACGGAGATCCGCTTCGACAACGGCGTCACCTGCATCGTGGGGCCGAACGGCTGCGGCAAGAGCAACGTGGCGGACGCCATCCGCTGGGTGTTCGGCGAGCAGTCCGCCAAGACCATGCGCGGTTCGAGTATGCAGGACGTCATCTTCGGCGGCACGCAGGCGCGCAAGAGCCAGTCCTTTTGCGAGGTCACGCTCACCTTCGACAATTCGGGCAAGATGTTCGCCGACCTCGACTATGCCGAGGTCGCCATGACCCGCCGCCTCTTCCGCAGCGGCGAGAGCGAGTATCTGATCAACAAGCAGCCCTGCCGCATGAAGGACATCGTCGACCGCCTGCACGCCGTGGGCCTCGGGAAGGAGGGGTACTCCATCATCGGCCAGGGCAAGATCGAGCAGATCATGAACGCCAAGCCGGAGGACCGCCGCGCCATCTTCGAGGAGGCGACGGGCATCATCCTCTTCAAGGCGCGCCGCCAGGAGATCGAGCGACGCCTCAACAATTCCTACAACAACCTCAACATCTACCTGCAGCGCATGGGCGAGGTCGAGCACATGCTCTCCCCGCTCGAGCGCCAGTCGGAAAAGACCCGCCGCTACCGCGAGCTGTACGCGCAGCTCAAACAGGCGGAGATCAACCTGTACATCTATAAGCACGACAACGCCGCCTCCGCGCGCGAGCGCATCGCGGGCGCCGTGGCGGCCATCCAGGCGCAGATCGACGCCTGCCGCGCCGAGTCGGAGCGGCTGGAAGCGCAGTACGCCGACGACCGCCGCCGCCTCGCCGAGAGCGACGAGCTGCTGCAAAAGCTGAACGAGCAGATCCTGCGCATCACCGTCGAACTGCAAAAGAAGGAGGGGGACGCGCAGGTCATCCGCGAGCGCATCGCCTTCTGCAACCGCCAGCGGGAGGCGGACGAAAAGACCGCCGAAAGCGGCGCCGCGCGCCTGCAGGAGATCGCGGCCGAGTCGGAAAAGGCGCTCCGCTCCGCCCAGGCGCAGGAGAAGAAGATCGAAAAGTGCCGCCGGGAGATCGAGACGCTCTCCGCCGAGGTCGCCGAGCTGGGCGGCAAGCTGTCCGAGTCGGAGGCGCTCACCGACGCCTCGCAGCGCAGCGTCATCGACACGATCGAGGACCTCTCCGAGATCCGCCAGAACATCGGCACCCTCTCCGCGCGCAAGGAAGCGGCGGAAGAGCGGCTCCAAGAGCTCGCCGCGCAGGCGCAGAAGACCGCCGCCGAGCTGGAAGCGGACAAAAAGGCCCTCGCCGCCTGCGCCGACTGGCTGGCGGAAGTGGAGGAATACGTCGCGCGCGAGCCGCAGGAGCGCGCCGCCCGGGAAGGCGAGCTCGCCTCCCTTTCCGCCGCGGCGGACGAACAGAGCGAACAGCTGTTCCGCTGCGACGCCCGCATCGCCTCCCTGCGCGAGCGCGAGCGCTTCTACCGCAACGTCAAGGAGGACTTCGAGGGCTATAAGTTCTCGGTCAAGAAGCTGTTGGGCGAGGCGCGCCGGGACGCATCCCTGTCCGCGCGCATCAAGGGCGTCATCGCGGACATCGTCCACTGCGACGAGAAGTACGAGGTCGCCATCGAGACGGCGTTCGGCGGCGCGATGCAGAACGTCGTCACCGCCACCGCGGAGGACGCCCGCCGCCTCATCGAGCACCTCAAGCGCACGAAGGGCGGGCAGGTCACCTTCCTCCCCGTCGACTCTTTGAAGCCCCGCTACGAGACGGACTACACCCGCCGCGCGCTGCGCGAGCCGGGCGCGGTCGGGCTCGCCACCGAGCTGGTGCGCTACGACGAGTACTATTCCAACGTCGTGTACAACCTCATCGGCAACACGCTCATCGCCGAGACCATCGCGGCGGCCACCGCCATCGCGAAAAAATATCCCCACGCCTTCCGCATCGTCACGCTGGACGGCGACGTCATTTCGACGAGCGGCTCGATGACGGGCGGCTCCCGCCGCGAAGGGGGCAGCAGCTTCCTCGCCAACGAGCGCCGCATCGAACAGGCGCGCGCGGACATCGCCGCCGCGGAAAAGGAGAAGGCGCGCCTCGCCGCCGAAAAGGCGGAGGCGGAGCGCAGGCGGGAGGAGGCCGCCGCCGCGCTGGAAGCGCTGCGCGAGGGCTTCCAGGAAGCGAAGAGCCGCCGCGCCGCCCTGCTCGAAAAGAAGGAGACCCTCGCCGCCCGCATCGCCGAAAACGAGCGCGCGCACGGGGAGCAGGAAGCCGCGGTCGGGCTGCTGTACGCCCGCCTGCGGGAGCTGGAAAGCGAGGTCAGCACCTCGTCGGAAGGGGAGGAAGAGATCGCCCGCCGCCGCAGCGACGCGCAGGGCGAGTCCGACCGCCGCCGCGGCGAATACGACCGCCTCAAAGGGGAGCTGGACCAGCGCAACCTGCGGCTGAACGCGCTGCAGGTGTATGTGGCACAGTACCGCGCCGCCGCCGCCGCCGACCGCGACGCCGTCGAGCGGCTGGAAAAGGAGCGCCGCGAGCTGTGCGCGCGCGTCGAGGAGGCGAAGAAGAACGCCGAAAACCTCGCCGCCGCCGTCATTGAGCTGGAGGCGCAGGAGGAGCAGGCCGCCCTCACCCCCGCGCAGCGGCAGGAGCTGAACGATCTGCGCGAGCGCAAGGAGGCGGAGACCCGCTTCAAGGAGACGCTCAACGAGGAGCTGGAAGGGGTGCTGCGCGCCTCGCGCACCCACAGCGAGCGCGCCGAGGAGCTCGCCGAGGAGCGGCACAAGCAGGAGATCGAGCGCACCAAGATCGATTCCGAACTGGACAATTTGCAGGCGCGCATCTCGGAGGAATACAACGAGACGTACGAGAGCTGCCTCGCGTACAAGGACGAGTCCTTCGACGCGAAGGCGGGCCAGACGGCGGTCAACCGCCTGCGCCGCGAGATCGCCTCCCTGGGCGCCATCAACCACAACGCCGTCGAGGAATATGAGGCGCTGCGCGCGCAGTACGAGGAGATGTGCTCCCAGCGCGACGACGTGCAGCGGGGCATCGACGACACGAGCGCCGCGCTCGAAGAGCTGAAGGCGGAGATGCAGAAGCAGTTCGACGAGGGCTTCGACCGCATCAACGAGAACTTCCAAAAGCTCTTCCGCGAGCTGTTCGGCGGCGGGCGCGCGGAGCTGCAGATGGACTACGCCGAGAGCGACGACCCCCTCTCGGCGGGCGTCGAGATCGTCGCCTGCCCGCCCGGCAAGAAGCTGACCAAGATCTCGCTGCTCTCGGGCGGCGAGCGGGCGCTCACCGCCATCGCCATCCTCTTCGCCATCCTCATGCTGCGCCCCATGCCCTTCTGCGTGCTGGACGAGATCGAGGCGGCGCTGGACGAGGCGAACGTCGACAAATTCGCCCGCTTCCTCAAAAAATTTGCCAAAGAGACGCAGTTCATCGTCATCACCCACCGCAAGCCGACCATGGAGCAGGCGGACAGCCTCTTCGGCGTGACGATGGAGGAGAAGGGCGTCTCCAAGATCGTGTCCGTCCGCCTCTCCGAAGTGGAGAGCAGGCTGGGCGGCGACACGGTCGCCTGAAAGAAGGAGAGCCGGCCGGGCGGCGACACGGTCGCATGAAAAAAGGAGAGCGGCGCGCCCGCGGGCGCGCCGCGGGAGGATTATGAGCACGACGCGCCGTTTTTATGTGGAACACATTTCCCGCGAGACCGAGCTGACGGGCGACGCCTACACGCACGCGCGCAGCGTGCTGCGGCTGAAGGAGGGGGACGAGGTCGTCCTCTTCGACGGCAGCGGACGGGAATACACCGCCATCGTCAACCGCGTGAGCAAGGGCAGCCTGCTGTGCGGCGTCCTGTCCGAGCGGGCGTGCGACAAGGACAGCCGCGTCCCCCTCTGCCTGTGCGTGGGCGCGCTGAAAGGGGACAAGACCGAGCTGGTCGTGCAGAAGGCGACCGAGCTGGGCGCCGCGGAGGTCATCGTGTTCTCCTCCCGCTTCTGCGCCGCTTACATGAACGAGAAGAAGCTGGAGCGGCTGCGCCGCGTCGCGCGCGAGGCGGCGCAGCAGTGCCGCCGCGCCACGGTGCCCGCCGTGCGCTACTTCGACTCTCTCCCCGCCGCGCTGGAGGCGTGCGCGGATTATAAAAACAAGTTGTTCGCCTGCGAGTTCGCCGAGCGCAGCGAGGCCGACCTGCGGGCGCTTTCGGGCAGCTGCGCGCTGGTCGTGGGCAGCGAGGGCGGCTTTGCCGAAGAAGAATTTGCCGCGGCGCGCGCGGCGGGGTTTGCGGGCGTCACGCTGGGCAGGCGCATCCTGCGCGCGGAGACGGCGGCCATCGCCTTTACCGCCGTCGTCGCCTATCTTTTGGGGGAATTGGGATGAAGGCGGTCATCTTTACGCTGGGCTGCAAGGTCAACGAATGCGAGAGCGCGTCTCTCGCCCGCGCGCTGTGCGCGCGGGGCTGGGAGGTCACGGAAGAGCTCGAACCTGCCGACCTGTACATCCTCAACACCTGCGCGGTCACGGCGGAGGCGGAAAAGAAGTCCCGCCAGGCCGTCGCGCGCATCCGCGCCGTCTGTCCGTCGGCGCGCATCGCCGTGTGCGGCTGCGCCGCCGAGCGCGCCCCCGCCTCCTTTGCCGAAAAGGAGGGGGTGTTCCTCGTTTCGGGCGCGCGGCGCAAGGGCGAACTGATCGCGCTGCTCGAAGAAGGCGCGTGCGGCGTCCGCATCGACGGGTCGGACGCCCCCTACGACGAGATGCCCGCCCCCCGGCCGCAGCGCGCGCGCGCCTTCGTCAAGATCCAGGACGGCTGCAACAACTTCTGTTCCTACTGTATCATCCCCTATCTGCGCGGCCGCACCCGCTCCCGCTCCCTCGAGAGCGCGGCGGCGGAGATCCTCGCCTCCCCCGCGGAGGAGGTCGTCATCACCGGCATCGACGTCTCTTCCTATCGGGACGGGGCGCGGGATCTCGCCGACCTTCTGCTCGCCGTCAAGGACGCGCCCGCGCGCATCCGCCTCGGCTCGCTCGAGGCGGGAGTTATCACCCCCCGCCTGCTGGACGCCGCCGCACAGGTGCGCTGTTTTGCGCCCCACTTCCACCTCTCGCTGCAAAGCGGGTCGGACGCGGTGCTCAAAAGGATGAACCGCCATTACACGGGGGAGGAGTTCCTGTCCCGCGTCGCCCTCGTGCGCGCCGCCTTCCCCGACGCCGCCGTCACGACGGACATCATCGCGGGCTTCCCGGGCGAGACGGAAGCGGATTTTGCCGCCACCTGCGCCCTCGCGCGGCGGGCGGGCTTTTCGCAGATCCACGCCTTCCCGTACAGCCGCCGCACGGGCACCGTCGCCGCGCGCATGCAGGACGTGCCGCCCGCCGTCAAAAAGGAGCGGCTGCACCGCCTGCTCGGTTTGGGGGAGGAGCTGCGCCGCTCGTATGAAGCGCGGTTCGTCGGCCGCACCCTCGAGCTCGTGCCCGAGGAACGCAAGGGCGGCTATACCGTCGGCTATTCCGAGAACTACATCCGCCTGTATGTGCCGGGCGAACCATGCAGCCGCGCGCGCGTGCGCGCCGTTTCCCCCTTCCGGGACGGCCTGCTAGCCGAGCTCTCGCCCGCCGGACGGGCGGATAGCGCCGAATAGGCACCCGATCGGCGGAGGCTCAAAACGGCGGAGGGCGCCGAACAGGCGGCGCCCGATCGGCGGCCTTGCCGAACAGGCGCGGACGCTTGCTATCCTATATAATAATAAAGAGAGATCTTATCGAACAAACAAAAAAGCGCGGCTCCCGTCCGCCGGGCTGCAACGCGGCGGGCGGCCCCGCCGCCGGAATCAACGCGGGCGGCCCCGCCGCCGGAATCAACGCGGGCGGCCCAGCCGCCGAAAAAAAGGAGGAAACCGATCATGACCGATGCCAACTGCATTTTCTGCAAGATCTGCGCGGGGGAGATCCCCTCGCAAAAGGTGTACGAGGACGAGGACCTGCTCGCCTTCCGCGACATCAACCCCCAGGCCCCCGTACACGTTTTGGTCGTGCCCAAGTCGCACTTTGCCACCCTCGCCGAGATGGACGCGGCGCAGGCGGAGCTTCTCAAAAAGTGCTTCGTCCGCATCCCGCACATCGCGGAACGGGCGGGGCTCACAAACGGGTACCGCCTCATCGTCAACCAGGGCAAGGACGCGGGCCAGACGGTGATGCACCTGCACGTCCACATCCTCGGCGGCACGCCGATGGGCGAAAAGATGCTCTGATCCCGCCGGGCGGGGCTCCGTTCCCGCGCGGGCGTTCCCGCCGCAGGGCGGGGGAAGAAGAGTGCTTGTCTCCCGCCGCAAGGCGGGGGAAGAAGAAGGGCTTGTCTCCCGCCGTAAGGGGGCGGCCGTTTTCGAAGCAAAGAGAGGTAAAATTTATGAACGATCCGGACAAGAAGGGCGGCGGGGGCATCTCGCGCGTCCTCAACATACTCGTGACGGCGGTCCTGGCGCTGCTGGTGTGCTTTCTCGCGGTGAAGATCTTTTTCGTGACCTGGGTGGAGGTGGACCAGACCTCCATGTCCCCCACCTACAGCGACGGCGAAACGGTATTCGTCAACCGTCTGGGCGGCGTGGAGCGGGGGGAAGTCGTCGTCTTTTACGACGCGGACGTCTCCGCGCCCCGGCTCGCGTCCGCGTTCGGTTGGTTCGCCGGGGACGCGAAGCTGCTGATCAAGCGCGTGATCGCCACGGAAGGGGACAAGCTGTGGCTGGAAGAGGGCGCGGACGGCTCGTACAGCCTGAAGATCGGCCGCGCGGACACCGGCGAGGCGGTCGGGGAGGAGTACTACGCCGACGGCGTCCGCGTGGAGATCCCCGCTTTCGAATACACCGCCGCGAGCGCGGGCGTGCTGCTGGGCACCTCCCGCTGGTCCCCGTACACCGTCGCGGAGGGCTGCGTCTTTGTGATGGGCGACAACCGCCCCAACTCGGAGGACTCCCGCTCCTTCGGGGAC
Organism: Candidatus Borkfalkia faecigallinarum; assembly: GCA_019114625.1. Classification (GTDB taxonomy): domain Bacteria; phylum Bacillota; class Clostridia; order Christensenellales; family Borkfalkiaceae; genus Borkfalkia; species Borkfalkia faecigallinarum. The sequence goes on from DXFD01000022.1 coordinate 12,763, forward strand.
GTCCCGCTTTCGCGCATCATCGGAACGGCGCTCAACTGACGCCTTTTCCCCCGCCGCGCGCCTTTGCGCGCGGCGGGGGAATTTTTCAGCCGCTCTCCCGCCCGTGCCTCTCCGCCCGTACCGCTCCGCCCGTGCCGCGCCGCCCGCTCCGCCCGCGCCCGGGAGCGGCTTTTTCTTTTTTCGGCCGCCCCCGCGGCATCTGCCTTGCAGATGCCGCGGGGGCTTTTTTACTGCCCCGCCGCGCGCGTTTGCGCGCGGCGGGGCGGCTTTATGGCGTTCGGGGCGGCTTTGCGGCCTTCGCGGCGGTTTTGGCGGCGGGCGGGGGCGCGCGGGAGAAATGTGAGGAACGCACGATAAGACTGTGAGCGGCGCACGTCGGGCGTGTGGATCTCACAAAATTGCCACATGTGCCGCATATTGTGCACGCCGTGCCACACATCTTGAAAAGTGATTTGCCCTCTGTTATAATATCCCCCGAGAAAGGATCGCTCGCAGGTGCGGCAGGGGGAAGACGGCGGAGATCGCCGCCGTCCGCAGCCGGAAAGGGTCAATGGATCCGAAGGGGGCATCTGCCCGTCGCGTGGGTTCCTTCCTCAAAAACGTACCCGGGGGTTGCCATCCCGGAACGTCTAAAAATCCAACGGAGGTAAAAAGATGAAGGCAACCGGTTTCAAACGTATCGGCAAACGCTTCGGCGCAAAGTTACTTATGATCGTGCTTTGCGTTGCGATGCTCGTTTCGTCGGTATCGGCCTTTGCGATGCCGAAGATCGCAAAGGAAGAAAAGATGGGCTATGGCGATGACGGCATGGGCCATTACTATTCGGCGTTCTCCAGCAATGAAGAACTGAAGGAAGCGACCAAAGAAAAAAATATTGAGATCGCCAGCGAGGGCACGATCCTGCTCAAGAATGGCGGCGGCGTAGACGGCACGGAGGACAAGCTCCCGTATACCGATATGAAGAATATCAGTATCTTCGGTATCAACTCCGACGCGTTCGGCTACGGCGGCACGGGTTCCGGTTCCGGTCAGCTCGAAAAAGGCGCAGATATCTACACCTCTTTCGAAGCGGAAGGCCTGAACATCAACCCGAAGCTGAAAGCTCTCTATCAGAGATATTCGGGCGGCTCCCTCAGCGCGGAAGCGAAGTGGACGACCCCTACATACGAAGACAAGGAGCTTTCCCTCGACTACTACACCCCCGCGATCGAAGCGACCTATGACCGCTACAGCGACGCGGCGTTCATCGTCATCGGCCGTCTCGGCGGCGAAGGCGCTGACCTTGCAGTCGAGAACATCGACAATCACGTCCGCCCGACGGGTCCCGACGGCGCGCTGGAAGACGCTCCGCAGGATCATTACCTCGAGCTGACCTACAGAGAAGAACAGCTCATCGATTACGTTGCCGATAATTTTAAGAAGGTCGTCGTCCTCCTCAACTCCGGTAACATCATCGAGTTCGGCGAGCTGGAAGAGAACCCCGACGTCGATGCGATCGTTCACATCGGCCAGACGGGCGACTACGGCTTCCGCGGCTGCCTGCAGGTCCTCAAGGGCGATGTCAACCCCTCCGGCAGAACGGTGGACATCTACACGAGCGACTTCATGGTCGACCCCGTGATGCAGAACTTCGGCAACGGCGCGCAGTACGACAATCTTGCCGTCAAAGATGTGGAAAGCATGATTGCCGGTCTGACGAGTGCGGAACTGGAAGACCTCTATAGAGAGCTCTATAATGTAAGCGATGACCAAGAAGTGGATATGACCGCAACGGAGTTGGGGGATGCTGTCTTTGCGGCTTACTACAACAACACCCAGAACACGATGCTCATGCGCGGCAAAGACAGCGCAGGCCGTGCGACCATCGAGTATGAAGAGGGCATCTACCTCGGCTACAAGTACTATGAGACCATGTACGCCGAGATCGCGGCGGGCAACGTCGATCTGTCGAGCGACGAGGCGAAGGCAGTCCTCGAGACCGTCGACCTCAACGGCAAGGACGCAAACTACAGCGCTTACGCCGATGCGGACGACTGGTATGACAGAAACGTCGTCTATCCGTTCGGCTACGGCCTGTCCTACACCACCTTCGAGTGGAGCGACTTCTCCGTCGAGATGGAAGGCACGCTCGCTGCGGACACGCAGTTCACGGCTACCGTCACCGTCAAGAACACGGGCGACGTCGCCGGTAAGGACGTCGTGGAATTCTACGTCGAGGCTCCTTACACCAAGGGCGGCATCGAAAAGTCCAAGGTCAGCCTGCTGAACTTTGAAAAGACCAAACTCCTCCAGCCGGGCGAAAAGGTCACCATCAAGACCACCTGGGACGCGTACGACATGGCGTCTTGGGACTGGAAGGATGCGAACGGCAACGACAACACCGGCTATGAGCTGGATGCGGGCGACTACGTCTTCTACGCTGCGAAGAACTCGCACGACTGGGCGAAGGACGCTCTGAGCGACACGATCACCCTGTCCGCTCTGCAGATCAAGAATTCGCCGCACACCGGCGTCGCGATGGACAACGTGTTCACCGACCCCGACGACGACGAGGCTATCTACAACTACTCCACGATCAGCCCGACGATGACCATCATGTCCCGTGCGGACTTCATCGGCACCTATCCCGAATCCCCGACGGCGGAAGAGCGCGATCTGACGAAGAACGCCGAAGCGACCAACCCGATGCTGAATGGCATCGAGAACGGCGACGACTTCAAGATCACCAAGAAAGAGATCGACGACAAGCTCAAATGGGGCTATGTCTTCGGTACGGATGACGACTCGCACGAGCTGTGGGCGACCGAGCTCGGCGAAGATTGGGCTCTCCCCGCAGACTGGACGCAGGCCAAAGATGATTCGGCAGCCGTCGAGATCCGTCTGCCCGAGATGATGAACTATGACCCGTATGATGAAGAGACGATCGTCGAGAGCGACAACGACGCGATCGACGGCCTGACCGCAGCCGAGGCATGGACGGAGTTCATGAACCAGCTCACCTATGAAGAGATGAAGGAGATCATCTCCATCGGCTTCTTCAAGACGGTCGGCAACGATCGTATCGGTAAGGAAGAGGCGGTCGACGCCGACGGCCCTTGCACGATCGGCGGCCAGACGAAGGACGGTTACATCTCCGCCCGTGGTTCTTCGGGTACCCGTTACTGGTGCTCCGCACAGATGGTCACGGCGACCTGGAACAAGGAACTCGCACACGAGCAGGGCATCCTGATCGGTGAAGAGGGTATGTGGAACGGCTACAACGGCTGGTACGCGCCTTCGATGAACACCCACCGCAGCCCGTTCTCCGGCCGTAACTTCGAGTATTACAGCCAGGACGGCGTGCTCGCGGGCCGCATCACCGCAGAGGTCCTCTCCGCGACCGGCTCCAGGGGCGTTTACTCCTACATCAAGCATTACTTCCTCAATGACCAGGAGCAGAACCGTAACAACGTTACGACCTGGGCAGACGAGCAGACGATGCGTGAGATCTACATGAAGCCTTTCGAGTACGCAGTGGTCTCGGGCGGCTCCTGCGGCGTCATGACCGGCTTCAACTGCCTCGGCGTCGTGAACAACATCGAAAACTATCCCGGCATGACCCAGGTCCTCCGCGAGGAGTGGGGCTTTGACGGCAACGTCGTCACCGACTACCAGGTCGGCACCGTCGGCGATGCAAAAGACAACCTCGAAGTCATGCACTATGCAGGCACGAACATCCGTCTCGGCGACATCAACGCGGAATCCCGTGGTTCCGGTACGTGGGATCCCGAGCTGCGCGGCGGCAAGGGCGGCGTCGTTGTTCCCGAGGGCGGCACCGACTTCGGCGACGGCTACACCGACCGTATGTACTACTATGTCCGCACCCGCGCGATGGAACTGCTGTACACGCACGTCCGTTCCAACGCGAATGACAACGGCGCAGACTTCCAGAAGAACTTCGTCGGCACGACGATCGAAGTCCCCGCAGGCGTCCGTAACTTCAGCGTTCCGATCCCTGTCGGCTTCGCCGAGGATGCAGACGTGACGTACCAGGTCGGCTCCAACAACCTGCCCGCAGGCGTCACCTTCAATGCAAACAACATGGCGGTCGACGTCGACAATGCGGAAGTCGGCACCCGCGGCACGATCGGCATCAAGGCGTACTACAACGGCTGGGCCAACAAGGAAGTTGACTTCACCGTGAACGTCGTTGCCCCCGTCGCGTTCGACGGCGCAACGCAGCTCACCCCCGGCACCGCGTATGAAGCGACCGTTTCTCAGGACTTCTGGGAAGCGAACCCGAACCTCGGTTCGCAGGAGGCCGGTATCAAGTCCGTCGCGCTGAAGGCGGAAGGCCTGCCCGCAGGTCTGACCTTCGACGCCGCGACCGGCAAGATCTCCGGTACGCCTACGGCAGCCGGCGTCTATGACGTGAAGCTGTCCGTCGATGTCACCTCCCAGGTTGTAAACTGGTGGTGGGTCACGACGCGCACGGATACGTACACCAGCAACGTCACGCTGAATGTCGGCGAACTCGTCACCATCACCGTGAACGGCGTCGAGCAGCAGGTCGAAAAGGGTAAGCCGATGGCTGAACCCGCAGCGCCCGAAGCTCCGCTCGGCCAGCAGTTCGTCGGCTGGTACGTCGGCGACGAGAAGTTCGACTTCTCCACCCCGATCAACGAGTCCATCGAGCTGACCGCGAAGTTCGAGCTGATCCCCGATGACATCCAGTTCCGCGTCGAAAACGGCATGATCCAGGCGAGCATCAACGGCGGCGAATGGGTCGACGTGATCGCCGTCGAAGACCTGACCGGCCCGCAGGGCCCGCAGGGCGAACAGGGCGAAAAGGGTCCGCAGGGCGAACCCGGTAAGGACGCTCCGGAACCCGAAGGCTGCGGCTCCACGATCGGCGCCGGCACGGCCGTGATGGTCAGCGCATTGCTCGGCCTCGCTTGCATCAGCATCTTCGTCGTGAAGGCTGCTGCCAAGAGAAGATAAGAGCATCCGGATGAAACTGAAACACTTTTCGCTTCGGGCCGGCTGAAACCGGACGACGAAACTCCGTAGGTGTGGGGGAGGCTCTGCTTCCCCCACATATGGATTTCGCATTCCGCGGCGATCGCCGCAGAACGGAGCGATGCGTACCGCCCGCATTCGCGGGCAGACAAACTATGGGTAAGACGCTTCCCGTTTATGAACAGGGGGCGGAAGGTCCGGGCGCGCCCGGCGCGCGGCGGCTGCCGCGGCAGGGGCCCCGGTACACAATCATAGTAAACGGAGGAAATCGGAAAACATGAAAAAGCTGTTCAAAAAGCTGCATTTGCCGATCGTATTGATGCTGATCCTGTCGATCCTGCTGTCCGGCTGCGTCATGAGCCTGACGTGCATCAGCCACATCGACCGCGATCGCAACGGCGAATGCGACAACTGCGGCATCGCGATGGAAGTCCCGCGGGAAGACATCGAAAAGATCGAGGTCACCACGCTTCCGACCAAGACGTACTACGGCCGCAATGAAACTTTGGATGTGACCGGCGGCAAGATCACCGTCACCTATAACGACGGCAAGCCGGATGAAGAGATCGACATGACGGCCGAGGGCGTCACCATCGTCGCGCCCGGCATGGGTGTCGACGGCAAAAAGAGCGTGCAGGTCAAATACGGCGGCTACAGCGCCACCTTCGTCATCGAAGTCGGCTCCGCACGCTACACCGTCTCCTTCGACCTCGGGTATGAAGGCGGCGAGATGGAATCGCAGTTCGTCACGCAGAACACCCTGATGGAAGAGCCCGCCGCGCCCGAACGCGAAGGCTACAGCTTCCTCGGCTGGTTCACCGACGAGGCTTGCACGCAGCGCTTCGACTTTGCATTGACCCCCGTCACCGCAGACATGACCCTGTATGCGGGCTGGGCGCAGATCTATATGGTCACCTATGACGCCAATTACGACGGCGGCGCCGACAAGACGGCAGAATCCGTCAACGGCCGCGCCGACACGAGCATCCGCCCGGACGACCGCGACGGCTGGCACTTCACCGGCTGGTATTCCGATCCCGAATGCACGCAGGCGTTTGACCCGAACACCATCCTGACCGGCGACATCACCCTGTACGCGGGCTGGGTCTCCTCTTCGACGGAGATGATCACCGTCACCTTCGACCCGAACTACGAGGGCGCCGAAGCGACGACGCAGCAGGTGCCGAGCGGCAGCCCCGTCAACGCACCCGCAACGCCCGAGCGCGCGAACGTCACCGAAAAGGGCCATCAGGCTTCCGGCTTCACCTTCGGCGGCTGGTACACCGATCCCGCCTGCACGACGGCGTATGACTTCTCGGCGGCTGTGACCGAGGCCATGACGCTGTATGCGAAGTGGACGGGCGAATATGTCTTCGAAGCTGAGCACATCGACCTGAGCGGCCCCGACGGCAACGGCCTGCAGGGCATGGGCGCTTCCGGCGGTTCGGTCGGCCCGAACATGGTCGACTCGGTACCTCCCGATTATGACTACCTGATCGCCAGCAACGGCTATTACCTGACCTATCTCTATAAGACGATGCTCGAGATCGAATTCGTCATCGAGTCCGACCGCGCCGTGTCCGACGCGACCATCGTCATCCGCGTCAGCGCCGAGACCGTGGGTTACGCGCTCAGCCCGAACAGGAACGACGGCACGACGGAGAACGGCACGCTGTATTCGATGTTCATGATCACGCTCAATGATTCGCCGATCGAATACCCGACCATCGAGATGGAGGGCGGCCGCCCGCAGTTCGAGGACTTCACGCTGACCGTGAACGCCACGCTGAAGGAAGGCACCAACGTCATCAAGATGATAGTCGCGAACGATCACGGCATGGGCGGCACCATGCAGGCGACCGCGCCGGTTCTTGACTGCATCAAGGTCACGACCTCGGCCGACCTGACCTGGAACCCGATCGTCGACAACGAGAAAGGCCAGTAATCGACGGTACGCGGACGCGCAGCCGTCCGCGCGGGCGGCTGCGTGATCTGAAAGTCAATACAAACAGGAGACAGATATGAAGTATATTAAAGCGATTTTTACACACGCGCGGACCCTCGTGTGGTTCATCGTGAGCGTTGTGCTGATTGCGATCCTTATTACGGCTGCTGTGTTGTCCGAGACCGTTCTGTTCGAAGTGTTCCGAATGGCGCTCGGCAGCCGTAAGACCGAAACCTTCGGCGGCGGTCAGTTCTACGTGTCCGATTATGAGGATAAGGAAGATGCGCTGGAAAAGGCTAACGCCCTGAACGAGCGCATCAACGAGGAGGGCATCACCCTCCTGAAGAACGAGGGCAACGCCCTGCCGCTCGCGGAGGGCGCCAAGGTGTCCGTGTTCGGCAAGAACTCGGTCAACCTCGCCTACGGCGGCTCGGGTTCGGGCGCGTTCACCGTCACGGAGGACACCCCGACCCTGTACCAGAGCCTGAAAGACGCCGGGTTCGAGTACAACACCGTCATGTATGACTTCTACAAGAACAACGGACAGTCTGGCGACGGCAGGCCCGCGTCCCCGACGATGGACAACGCCCGCGACACCATCCCCGGCTTCAAGACGGGCGAGACCCCGCTGGATCGTTATACCCAGGCGGTCAAGGACAGCTACGCGGACTATAACGACGCGGCGCTCGTCGTGATCACCCGTATCGGCGGCGAGTCCTTCGACCTCCCCCGTACGATGCAGAATTCGGACGGCAGCCCGATCGACGGCGCGCTGGACGCGAACGACCATTACCTCGAGCTCGACAAGAACGAGCAGGATATGCTGGTCGAGGCGTGCAACAACTTTGACAAAGTCATCATCATCATCAACTCCTCCACCTCGATGGAGCTCGGCTTCCTCGACGGGGCGGACGACCACGACGAAACCCTCGTCGACGGCATGAACGGCATCGCCGACAAGATCGATGCCTGCGTGTGGATCGGCGGCCCCGGCTACTCGGGCATCAACGCGCTCGGCAGAGTGCTCAACGGTTCGGTCAATCCTTCGGGCAAGACGGTCGACACCTATCGCCGTGACTTCACCCAGGATCCGACGCATCTCAACTTCTCCGACTACCTCGTTTCCCGCGGCAACCTGTATCTCGTTTCGGACGGCAATCAGCCCTCCGTTGCCGAGCACTATGTCGACTACGAGGAAGGCATCTATGTCGGCTATCGCTACTACGAGACCCGCGGCTTCACCGACGGCGAAGAGTGGTACAACGACCAGGTCGTGTTCCCGTACGGCTACGGCCTCTCCTACACCACCTTCGATTGGGAAGTGACCGAAATGTCCTTTGAGGACGGCGCGGACCTTTCGTGGGATGCGGACGAGGACATGCAGTTCTCCGTCACCGTCAGCGTCACCAACACCGGCGACGTCGCCGGCAAGGATGTCGTGCAGGTCTACATGACCGCTCCGTACACCGCGGGCGGCATCGAGAAGGCGCACGTCGCGCTCGTCGGCTTTGCCAAGACCGAGCTCATCGAGCCGGGCGACACCAAGGAAGTCACCGTCACCTTCAACGGCTACGATTTCGCCTCTTACGATTACAGCGACGCCAACGCCAACGGCTTCAAGGGCTACGAGCTGGATGCGGGCGAGTATGAAGTGAAGGTCATGCGCAACGCGCACGAGATGGAAGGCTCCCGCACCTTCGAACTTTCCGAAGGCGTGCAGTATGCAAAAGACCCCGTCACCGACTACGATGTCGTGAACCGCTATGACGACGTCAGCAATTCCGAATACGGCATGGAAAGCGTCCTTTCGCGCAGCGATTGGGAAGGCACCTGGCCGAAGAACGAAGTGCTCGCGGGCTCGGATACCGAGCGCACGATCACGAGCGACGTCATGAACAACGTGATCAAGAGCACGGCGACGAACAACCCGATCGTCAGCGACACCACCGTGCAGATGCCGACCGTCGCGGAAGTCAGCGCGCCGACGGGCACCATGCAGATCTATGACCTCGTCCAGATGAAGGAAGGCGTGGATCCGGATGCGGAAGAGCTCAGCGCGGAAGACTACCTGCGCGACGAGCTCGGCACGACCATCGTCGATTACGACGACGAGCGCTGGGATGCTTACCTCGACCTGTTGACGGCGAATGAAATGATGTCCTTCACGATGAACGGCGCATTCCAGACGCAGGCGCTCAACAGCATCGGCCTGATGTCCTCGCTCGAATCGGACGGCCCTGTCGGCTTCGTCTACTTCATGGCGCAGATCGAGAGCGAGAACCCCGTCTACCAGACCTGCTCGTACGCGAGCGAATGCGTGATCGCGGCGACGTGGAACACCGAGCTCGCCTATCAGATGGGCCTCTCCATCGGTAACGAAGGCATCCTCGGCGACCAGCGCGGCCTCGGCCGTCCTTACTCCGGCTGGTACGCTCCGGCAGTCAACATCCACCGCAGCCCGTTCGGCGGCCGTAACTTCGAGTATTACAGCGAAGACCCGCTTATGTCCGGCAAGCTCGCGGCGGAAGTCATCCAGGGCGCGCGCAGCAAGGGCGTCATCTGCTTCGTCAAGCACTTCGCGGTCAACGAACAGGAGACCAACCGTTCGGGCGTCTGCACCTGGCTGACCGAGCAGTCCCTGCGTGAGATCTACCTCAAACCGTTCGAAATGGCGGTCAAAGAGGGCGGCACGATGGGCATGATGAGCTCCTTCAACCGTATCGGTACGACCTGGACGGGCGGCGATTACAGGCTGCTCACCGAGATCCTCCGCAACGAGTGGGGCTTCCAGGGCATTGTCATCACCGACTTCAACACCGAGCCCTTCATGGATACCAAGCAGATGGCGTATGCGGGCGGCGACCTGAACCTCGCGACGACCCCGCACGCTTGGGAGCCGACGACCGCGGCCGATTACACCGTCCTGCGCACCAGCGTCAAGAACATCCTCTACGCGCTGACCCGTTCCAACGCGATGAACGGCCACGGCGAGGGCGCGTACTACCTCACCTACTACGCTTGGTGGGAAGTCGCACTCTTCTTCGGCGGCATCGGTCTGATCGTCGTCCTGGCGGCTTGGGGCTTCTTCGTGATCTGGAGCGTCGTCAAGCAGGTCAAACGGGAGGAAGGCGAAGCGGCAAGCGCGGGCGCATCGGGCAGGAAGGAATGACCCGCAAGGGCTGATCCCTTTTGCGCGATGAACGCGCGAACATAACAAACACGGGTACCGCCGCGGTCAATACCGCGGCGGTATTTTTCTGCCTATTTTGCGGCGGTATTTTCCTGCCTATTTTGCGGCGGTATTTTTATGCCGCTTCGGGGCGGCCGGGGAGGAGATGTTTTCCTGCCCGTTTCGGGGCGGCGAAACGGCGAAACGGCGAAACGGCAAAACGGCCGCGCCGGTGCGCTGCCCGCAAACAAGGGGCGCGGGCTGCCGGGGGAGGAGATATTCTCATACCTATTTTGCGGAGGTATTTTCATACCTATTTTGCGGAGGTATTTTCCTGCCCGTTACGGGGCTGTATTTTGCCCGTTACGGGGCGGCGTTTTCATGTCCGTTATGGGCGGCGAAACGGCAAAACGGCCGCGGCGGTGCGCCGCCCGCAAGCAAGGGGCGCGGGCGGCCGGGAGAGGGGGCATGATTCTCCGCGCGCCGGTGCGCCGCCCGCAAAGAAGGGGCGCGGGCGGGCCCGGGAGAGGGAGCAGGATTTCCCGGCGCGCCTGCGCGCCGCGTACGAAGGGCAGTTCGTCGGCCGCACCCTCTCCCTCGTTCCAGAGGAGCAAAAGGAGGGCTTCACCGTCGGCTATTCGGAAAATTATATTCGCATTTACGTCCAAGGAACGCTCGCCCGCAAGACGGACGTGCGCGCATTGCGCCCCTTCAAAGACGGCCTGCTCGCCGCGCCGCAGTAAAAGCCGCGGCGAAAAGGCGCGCCTTCTATATTATATAATTAAGGAAAAGAAAAAGCCCGCGCACCCGCGGAGCATATCGCGCGCAGCCGCGCGCAAGGAGGAAATATCATGACCGATCCGAACTGCCTGTTCTGCAAGATCTGCGCCGGGGAGATCCCCTCGCAGAAGGTGTACGAAGACGAGCACATGCTCGCCTTCCGCGACATCAATCCCCAGGCGCCCGTGCACGTGCTCGTCGTGCCCAAGTCGCACTTTGCCACCCTCGCCGAGATGAACGAGGAGCAGGCAGAGCTCGTCAAAGAGTGCCTCGTGCGCATCCCGCACATCGCCGCCTCGCTCGGGCTTGCAAGCGGTTACCGCCTCATCGTCAACCAGGGCAAGGACGCGGGCCAGACCGTCTTCCACCTGCACATCCACCTGCTCGGCGGCAAGCCGCTGGGCGAAACGATCGTGTAACGCAGAGGGGAGGGGCTTTTGCCCCTCCCGTGCCGAAAAAGAGAAGAGAGAGGGCGCAGCGCCCTCTCTCCTTTTATTTTATTGTATCCGCTTACTTCGTGCGGCGGCGCATCTCGTTGCGGCAGATCAGCACGGCGGCCGCAGCCGTGAGCAGCACGGCTGCCCCGGCGGCGCTCGTCGCCGCGACGGCTGCCCCGCAGCCGCCCTCGTCGTCGGTCTCCGTATCCGTCGGCTTGTCGCTGTCGCCGTCCGTGTCGGTCGAGCCCGCGTCTTCGCCCTCTACGTAGATGGTAAAGCTCGCCTGCATGCCGCCGAAGGAGACGGTCACCGTCTTCGCGCCGGCCGTGCTCATATCTACATCCGAGACGTCGTAGTGGGTGAGCAGGCGGGTGTAATCGGGGGCGAGCGCGGTCACCGTCATGCCGCTCAGGTCGAGTTCTTCGCCGACGCGGTACACCGTCTTTTCCGGCGCGCCGACGGAGATCGCGTTGAACGCAAAGCCGAAGCGGTCGGCAAAGTCGAAGTCGACCGTGCGCTCGTTGCCCGTGCCCGTCATAAAGTTGAGGTCAAAGTAGCCCGTCTTCTCTTCCTCCGTGCGAGAGGCCTCGTACGGCGAAAAGGTGGAGAAGTAGATCTTGTTTTCCCCTTCGTCCATCTCCACGAATCTGTACCAGGCGTTGCCGCCGTTATAGCTGAACTGATAGTCGACCAGCATGCCGATGACGGGGTTGCCGTAGTCGTTGGTCAGGTCGATGAAGCCGGAGCCGTGGTTGTGCCCCGCGGTGATCATGAACACGTTGTCGTGCGCCTTCGCCACGCCCCAGATGCGCTCGCCCTGCTCGTTCAGGTCACATTCGTCCGGGCGGGACGCGCTGCAAGAAAAGATGTTGTGCGAGGTGATGATGGCGGGGCATTCGGGGAAGGCCGTCAGCACGCGGTCCAGCCACGCGAGCTCGGCGTCGTTGGGTTCGTACATCATCTGGATGAGCAGATAGCGGTAGCTGCCCGCGTCGACGAAGGTATAGCTGCCCGCGCCGCGCGCCTCTTCGCTGTCAGAAGTTTCGAAGTACAGGCTGTTGCCGTATGCGTCCATCGCGTCCGCATAGGCAGAATCTTTCCCGAAATACGTCTTATAATTGTCGAGGTTGCTCCCGCTGAAGTCGTGGTTGCCGGGAACAAAGGTGACGGGGATGCCCGCCTGCGCGAGTGGGAGAAAGGCGCTTTCGGCGCTCTGCCACTGCTCGGCGCTGTCCCAGTTTTCGACGAGGTCGCCCACGTGCATCAGCCCCTTCAGGTTGATCTCGCCGCGGTTGTCGATCAGCCACTGCGTCGCCGCGTCCGATACCTCGGGCGTAAATTTGATGGTGTTCTGCGTGTCGGGGATGAAGGCGAATGTGTAGTTGCCTTCATTGCGCAGCGTGTAGGGGTCGTTGTTGCCGAAGGAGCCGACGTACGGCTTCGGGTCGAACAGCCACTGTGCGGGCTCGAGCGCGCCTTCGCTGATGCGGATCTCTTGGATGTTGCCGCGCAGCAGCTTGGTCAAGAGGTCGTTTTCCTGCGAGTCTGCCCATTGGTAGAGGTGGTTGGAGATGACCGCGCCGATGCGGAAGTTGCCTCCGTCTTCGGCCGCGTACATGCCGTCCATCCCGCCGCCCGTGTAATTGCGGAAAGATTCGCCCGAGTTGGTAAATGCCTTGAGCGCGTCGCCGTTGCCGTCGCAGGTGATGGCGATGTGGTACCACGCGCCGCCGTTGTCCATCGAAAGCCCCCAAAGCGTGCTGTTGAACTTCGTGTTCGTCCCGTTCTGGGTCATGTACTGGATCTCCTTGCAGTTGGAGATGTTGACCTGCATGGTGCCGTGGTGCCCCTCGTAGTCCCACTGGCCGCTGCCCAGCTGCGCGCCGCTGCCCTCGCGTGCGAGGATGTTCATCCACGCGTCAGAGGCGTCGTAGTCTTCCGGCATCATGAAGACGATCTCGATGGTGTACCCGTTCATGAACGTCTCGCTGTTGATGGGGGCGTCTTCTGTCGTGCGCAGGTAGGCGTATTCCATGTCGTTGAGGATGAAAGCCTCCCGCTCCGCGCCGGAAAGGGCGTTCATCTGCTGCTGATCTTCCTCCGTCAGCCCCATAAACTTCATGCTGCCCGCGTCTCCCGTCATGGAGATATCTTCAAACGCGAGGAAGTCTGCGGCGCTCGCGCCGTTGTCCGATACGACCAGCTCGAGGTCGTTGCCGTTGCCGCTCTCGTCGCGCAGGACGAGGTCGTTGTTCTCCAAAGATCCCTCCGCCGCGCTCTGTTCGAACTTCCAGTCGGCATAGACGCGTACGTCCTCTTCCGCCGCGTCTGCGCGCGGGATCTGCCCCGCGACGGCGGGCGCCGCGGCGAGCATGAAAGCCGCCGCGAGCACGCAGGCAGATACGCGGCGCTTTTGCAAAGTGTTCATTGCTTCTGTTCTCCTTTTTTTGTTCATTGGTGCCATTGTAGCATGCGCTTGTAATAAATTTTCTGCTCAGTTGTCTGCCGGTTGTAAAAAATTGTAATAAATTTACACCCACGCGCAGAAAGTATTTTAAAAGGATAAAAGCGTTGTAATAAGCGGGGCGGCACGCACGCGCGCGCCCTTCTTTCCCCCTAAAAAGACAAAAAAAATCGGAAAATCGCGCTTCATTTGTTTGACATATCTTGACGGGTGTGGTATAGTATTTAGGCTGTGTAATAGGGTTGAGGCGTAAAGTTACTTAAACGCCCGGGTCGCGAAGATCAAAAACAGCAAATCGCGCCCCGTGCGAAGATAATTTATGCCGACAAATGTGGGGGCCCGACCCCTGCGACTAACCGGAGTGCAGCCATTCAATTGTAAAGATCGAATGGCCTTTCTTTTTCTGAGACGCTCCGACACACACGGCTCAGTTGACATAAAGTTAGTATAAAAAACGGAGGAATCAATCACAAATGGCAGGACAGAAGATCAGGATCAAACTGGCGGCGTACGACCACGAGCTCGTGGACCTGGCGGCGCAGCGCATCGTAGAGGCTATGCAGAAGTCGGGCGCCAAGATCGGCGGGCCCATCCCTCTGCCGACGGAGAAGGAGATCGTCACCATCCTTCGCTCGCCCCATAAAGATAAGGATAGCCGCGAACAATTCGAGATCCGCACCCACAAGCGCATCATCGACATCTACAGCCCCAACGCGAAGCTGTTGGACAGCGTCCATCTTCCCGCGGGCGTCGACATCAAGATCAAGCTCTGATCGGGCAAACATTCGTAAGGAAATACTTTGCAGCGGCAAGGTATTCACAATAAAATATCACAGGAGTGAACTTTATCTATGAATAAAGCAATCATCGGCCGCAAAGTCGGCATGACGCAGATCTTTACTCCGGACGGGAAAGTGATCCCGGTCACGGTGGTGGAAGCGGGGCCCTGCCCCGTGGTGCAGATCAAGACGGTGGAAAAAGACGGCTATGCCGCGCTCAAACTCGGCTTTGACGAAGTGAGCGAGAAGCGCGTCAACAAGCCCGATCTCGGCCAGTTCAAGAAGGCGGGCGTCAAGCCGCAGAAAGTTCTCAAAGAGTTCCGCCTCGCCGACCTGTCCGCGTACGAAGTGGGCAAAGAGGTCACGGCAGACATCTTCAAGGAAGGCGAGCGCGTCGACGTCGTCGGCACGAGCAAGGGCCACGGCTTCTCGGGCGTCATCAAGCGCTGGAACCAGCACCGCCTGAAAGAGACGCACGGCGTCGGCCCCGTACACCGCGAGGTCGGTTCCATGAGCGCGAACTCCACGCCCAGCCGCGTGTTCAAGCAGAAGCGTATGCCCGGCCAGTACGGCCACGAGCGCGTGACCGTGCAGAACCTCGAAGTCGTCAAGGTGGACGCGGCGCGCAACGCGCTGCTCATCAAAGGCGCGATCCCCGGCCCGAAGGGCAGCATCGTCGCCGTCAGCGACAGCGTCAAGTCCAAATAAGGAGAAAACAGAATATGCCTAGCATTAAAGTATATAGAATGGACGGGTCGGAAGCGGGCGAAATGCAGCTGTCCGACAAGATCTTCGGCGCAGAGTACAACGAACCGCTGATCCACCAGGCAGTCGTCACCCGCCTCGCGAACGAACGCCAGGGCACGAAGAGCACGCTCACCCGCACGGAAGTGCGCGGCGGCGGCGCAAAGCCGTGGCGCCAGAAGGGCACGGGCCGTGCGCGCCAGGGTTCCATCCGCGCGCCGCAGTGGACGAAGGGCGGCGTCGTGTTCGCACCCAAGAGCCGTGACTTCTCCAAGAAGATGAACGTGGAAGCGCGCCGCGGCGCACTGTTCTCCGCCCTCTCCAAAAAAGTGGCGGACGGCGAGCTGATCGTCGTGGAGAAGCTGGAAGTGAGCGCTCCCAAGACCAAGGAGATGGTCAAGTTTGCCGAGGCGCTCAAGCTGGACAAGCGCACCGTCCTCGTGATGGACACCGACGACGCGAACGTCATCCTTGCCAGCCGCAACATTCAGAATCTGAGCACCCTTCCCGTGGCGCAGATCAGCACCTACGAAGTGGTCGCCAACCGGAAAGTCGTTCTTACCAAGGGCGCGGTCGAGAAAATTCAGGAGGTCTACGGAGCGTAATGAGAGCGGAAGACATCATCCTTCGCCCCATCCTCACCGAGAAGGGGTACGACGGCATCGCCGCCAAGAAATATACCTTCCAGGTGGCGAAGGGCGCAAACAAGACGGAGATCAAGATGGCGGTCGAGCAGTTGTTCGGCGTCCGGGTCGAAAGCGTCAATACGTGCAACGTGCGCGGCAAATTGAAGAGAATGGGCAGGAACGAGGGCATGACTTCCTCCTATAAGAAGGCGATCGTGCAGCTGAAAGAGAGCAGCAAGCCGATCGAATACTTCAATTCTCTGTCCTAACCAAGAACCAACGGAGGAAAGTTCAACATGGCTATCAAGAGATATAAACCGACGTCCGCCGCGCGCCGTTTCATGACGGTGCACACCTACGAGGAGATCACCGAGACCAAACCGGAGAGAAGCCTCGTCGAGGACATGCGCAAGACGGGCGGCCGCAACAATCAGGGCAAGATCACCGTCCGCCACATCGGCGGCGGCAACCGCAGAAAATACCGCATCATCGACTTCAAGCGCAATAAGGACGGCGTCCCCGCCAAGGTCCGCAGCATCCAGTACGATCCCAACCGCAGCGCGAACATCGCCCTGCTCGTCTATGCCGACGGCGAAAAGAGGTACATCCTCGCGCCCATCGGCCTGAACGTGGGGGATACCGTGCTCTCCGGCGCGAATGCAGACATCAAGGCGGGCAACTGCCTGCCTCTGGAAAACATTCCGGTCGGCACGATGGTGCACAACATCGAACTCCAGCCCGGCCGCGGCGGCCAGATCGCCCGCGCCGCCGGCATCAGCGCACAGCTGATGGCGCGCGAGGGCGCGTACGCGACCCTCAAGATGCCCAGCGGCGAGATGCGCCTCGTCCCCGCCGCCTGCCGCGCGACCATCGGCCAGGTCGGCAACGTCGAGCATGAGATCATCCGCATCGGCAAAGCGGGCAAGACCCGCCACATGGGCATCCGCCCGACGGTGCGCGGCTCGGTCATGAACCCTTGCGACCACCCGCACGGCGGCGGCGAGGGCAAGAGCCCTGTCGGCCATGCCGGTCCGATGACCCCTTGGGGCAAACCCGCGCTCGGCTATAAGACGAGAAAGAAGAAGAACGGCACGAGCAAGTTCATTCTCAAACGCATCAATTGAGGGAGGATCACTTAAATGAGCAGAAGCGTAAAGAAAGGCCCCTACGTTGAAGCGCGGCTCCTGAAGAGGGTCGAAGAGCTCAACGCGGCAAACGATAAAAAAGTTTTGAAAACCTGGTCGAGAGCGTCCACGATCTTCCCGCAGATGGTCGGCCACACGATCGCCGTCCACGACGGCAGGAAGCACGTTCCCGTCTATATCACCGAGGACATGGTCGGCTGCAAGCTGGGCGAGTTCGCGCCCACCAGGACCTTCAAAGGCCATGCCGGCGGCAAGACCACCGGCGCCAAGAAGTAAAGGAGGGCTGAACGGAAATGGCAAAAAATACGCGTGAAAAGGCAAAGCGCATCGCGGAGAACAAGGACAGACGTCCGTACGCGGTCGCAAGACATATCAGAATGTCCCCTTACAAAGTCCGCAGGGCGCT
>DXFD01000023.1 GCA_019114625.1 Candidatus Borkfalkia faecigallinarum
CTACGTCTATATGTTTATCGACGGTCTCGTGCGCGCCGGAATGCGCCAGGGACTGACGGAGGATGAAGCAAAGACGCTCGCCGTCAATACCGTCGCGGGCGGCGCCGAGATGGTCGCACATGCGGAGGACAAGACGCTCGACGAGCTGATCTCCGCCGTGTGCAGCAAGGGCGGGACGACCATCCAGGCGGTTGAATCCTTCCGCAGGGAAGACTTGTACGGCATCATCGATCGCGCCGTTGCGGCCTGCGTGCGCCGCGCTGAAGAGCTGTCCGAATGATGAAAGAGATCGATCTGTACACGGACGGCGCCTGCTCCGGCAACCCGGGGGCGGGCGGTTACGGCGCGATCCTGATCTACCGCGGCGTCGAGCGCGAGATCAGCGGCGGAGAGCCTTCCACGACCAACAACCGCATGGAGATCTATGCGGTGATCGCCGGGCTGCGCTGCCTGAAAGAGAAATGCAAGGTCAATATTTACAGCGATTCCGCCTATACGGTCAACGCCTTCAATCAGCATTGGATCGATAACTGGATAAAGAGCGGCTGGAAGAAGGCGGACGGGAAGCCCGTGCTCAATGCGGAGCTCTGGCAGGAGCTGTATTCGCTCGTTCGGCAGCACGAAGTGCGTTTTATCAAGGTGAAGGGCCATGCCGACAACGAATATAACAATCGCTGCGACGCCTTGGCGCGCGCGGCGATCAAAAATATGAACGCTTCGGCATGATGCGGGGCGAAACGCGCTATACTATACAGTGTCCCGGCCTGTACGATCTTCGCCGGGGCTTCGGTTGATCCATGAAAGAGATTTTTCGCAAAATCGCATCGGCGCTTCTGTTTGCGGGTTCGGCAACGCTCACGGTCGTCCTGACCGTCCTGTGCCTGGCCTGGTTCCGTTCCGGCTTCTTGCACACATATGCGCCCGTCATAGCGTCCATCGGCGTGACGGTCGAGGTCATCTATATCCTCGCCGCGCTCTTGTTTTGGATGAAGGGCTCGCAGATCGTCTATAAATCCATGCTGACCGGGCTGATCCTGGCGGCCATCTTGCTGACGGGCTGCTTTGTCTTGCAGGCGACCGGTTTTTTGGAGCGGATCGATTCCGTGGAGGATCTGCGCGCATTCATCGATTCGCGCGGCAGCTTTTGGGCACCGATCATCTTCATCGTCTTGCAGGCGATGCAGGTCTTTCTCCTGCCTTTGCCGGGCGTGCTGACCGTCGGGGCGGGCGTCCTGCTGTTCGGGGCATGGGAGACCTGCCTGTACAGCTATATCGGGATCCTTCTCGGCTCCGTCGTCGCCTTTGCGGTCGGCCGCGTGGTCGGTTACCGCGCCGCGGCATGGCTGGTCGGGAAGGAGTCGCTCGACAAATGGCTGCAAAAAGTCAAGGGGAAGGACCGCAGGCTTCTGACGGTCATGTTCATCCTGCCGATCTTTCCCGACGACATCCTCTGTTTCGTCGCGGGGCTTTCGACGATGACGTGGAAGTATTTCATCGTCATGCAGCTGATCTCGCGGGCGATCTCGGTCGTCCTGACCAGCCTGTCCGTCGCGGGGCTCGTGATCCCATACACGGAGTGGTGGGGCATCCTGTGCTGGATCCTCATCGGCATCGCGATCGTCGCCCTGTTTATCCTTCTCTATAAAAAAGGAGATGCGATCGAAAAGTGGTTTTTGGGATTGTTCCGCTCCAAAAAGGATGCGGCGTCCGACCGGGCGGCGCAGGGCGAAACCGACGAGGCACACGCGCGGCTCGGCTCCGCAGGAGGGAAGAAAGGCGCACCGAAAAAGCGTGCATCCTCTTCGGCCGACCGAAGAAAAAACAGCATCTGACCTTGCAAAGCGGCCAAAAAACTTGGCCGTTTTTCTTGACAGGAAACATATTAAAATGATATCATTATTGTATCAAAATACGGAGGTGTGTCTGTGGAAAACAAACAATGGACGGTGGAGGAGAAAGAACTGCGGCCGATGAGCGGCTGGCTGTTTTTGCTGCTCGGGATCCTCCTTGCGGCGGGCGGCATCGCCTTGTGCTGCATGGCGGGCTTGTACAATGAGGAGGAGGTATCTCTGCTCTTCTGCATCGCCGGGGTCGTCCTCATTCTGCTCGGATCGGTCGGGCTGCTCGGGCTGAAAGTCTTGCATCCGAACGAGGCGATCGTTCTTACGCTGTTCGGCAAGTATCACGGGTCGATCAAGAAGGACGGGTTTTTCTGGGTCAATCCCTTTTGTTCGACCTACAACCCCGCTGCCGGCGCCGCGGTCGGCGTGGGTCGCAAGATCTCTTTGAAGGCGATGACGCTGAACAACGAAAAGCAGAAGGTCAACGACGAAGAGGGGAATCCGATCGAGATCGGCGTCGTCGTGATCTGGCGGGTGGTCAACACGGCGCGCGCGGTTTTCCATGTGGAAAATTATGCCACCTTTATTTCCACGCAGTGCGACGCAGCCATCCGCCAGGTCGCGCGGCAGTATCCGTACGACGTATCGGAGAACGGCGATGAAAAATCGTTGCGCGGGTCCTCCGTCGAGATCGCCGAGATCCTCCGCCAAGAGATCCAGAGCCGCGTCCTCGTCGCGGGGATCGAAGTGTCGGAAGCGCGCATCGCCCATTTGGCCTATGCCCCGGAGATCGCCGCGGCCATGCTGCAGCGGCAGCAGGCGTCCGCGATCATCGCGGCGCGGCAGAAGATCGTCGACGGCGCGGTCAGCATGGTGGAGATGGCGCTGAAGAAGCTGAGCGAGAACGGTGTCGTCGAGCTGGACGAGGAGCGCAAGGCGGCCATGGTCTCGAATCTGTTGGTCGTCCTGTGCGGAAACAAGGACGCGCAGCCGATCGTCAACAGCGGATCCCTGTATTAAGCGCGTTTGCAGAGTACTATGTCAGACAAAAACGCGAAAAAACAGATACCTTTGCGCATTTCGCAGCAGCTGTACGAGGAGCTGAGCGGGTGGGCGGATGATGAATTCCGCTCTTTGAACGGGCAGATCGAATATTTGCTCCGCGAATGCGTGCGCAGGCGGCGCGGCGAAAA
Source organism: Candidatus Borkfalkia faecigallinarum (assembly GCA_019114625.1). Lineage (GTDB taxonomy): Bacteria > Bacillota > Clostridia > Christensenellales > Borkfalkiaceae > Borkfalkia > Borkfalkia faecigallinarum. Next base: position 3,035 of record DXFD01000023.1, read on the forward strand.
GAAGGAGGGCGACGAGCCATAAACAAGGGCGGGCGTGTGCGGTTTATTCTGCACATTGCCCGCTATTTTATTTGTGCTTTTCTCTGCAATGTGGTATAATGAGCAGGAAAAAATTACGGAGAGTGTGTCATGCTGCAGGTCACGAACGTCAGTTTACAATACGGTAGCAAAAAGCTGTTTGAAGACGTCAATCTGAAGTTTACAAAGGGCAACTGTTACGGGATCATCGGCGCGAACGGCGCTGGTAAATCCACTTTTTTGAAGGTGCTTTCGGGCGAGATCGAGCCGAACAAGGGCGAAGTCTCGCTGGATAAAAATGAGCGCATGTCCGTGCTCATGCAGAACCAGAACGCGTACGATGACCAGACGGTCGTGCGCACCGTCATGCTCGGCCACAAGCGGCTGGTCGATATCATGGACGAAAAGGACGCCCTGTATGCGAAGGCGGATTTCTCGGAGGCGGACGGCATCCGCGCCTCCGAATTGGAGAGCGAGTTTGCCGAGCTCAACGGCTGGGAAGCCGAATCGGAGGCGGAGACGCTGCTCAACGAGCTGGACATCCCCACGGAATACCACGGCGTGCTGATGGGCGATCTGGATGCGAAGATGAAGGTCAAAGTCCTGCTCGCACAGGCGCTGTTCGGGAATCCGGACGTGCTGCTTTTGGACGAGCCGACCAACAACCTGGACATCAAGACCGTCCGCTGGCTGGAAAATTATTTGATGGATTTTGAAAATACCATCATCATCGTCTCGCACAACCGCCATTTCCTCAACAAGGTGTGCACCTACATCTGCGACGTGGACTTCGGCAAGATCCAGCTGTATCTCGGAAACTACGATTTCTGGTATCAGACCAGCCAGCTGATCGCCCGCCAGATGCGCGACCAAAACAAGAAGATGGAGCAGCGAGCCAAAGAATTGCAGGAATTCATCGCCCGCTTCGCCGCCAACGCATCCAAATCGCGGCAGGCGACTTCCCGCAAAAAGGAGCTCGAGCGGCTGACCCTCAACGACATCAAGCCCTCGCTGCGCAAATATCCGTTCATCGACTTCAAGTTCGAGCGCGAGATCGGCAACGATATCC
>DXFD01000024.1 GCA_019114625.1 Candidatus Borkfalkia faecigallinarum
TCCCCGTCCATATCTTTTCCCCGCGCCCTCTCCGTCCGCGGCGCCGCCCTGTCCCCCTCCGCCTCCCGCCTGCTCGCTTTGCAGGCTCTTTTTTATGCCCGCCCCCGTGCGTTTCCGCCGCCCAGGCACAGCCCCCTTTTCCGTCCTCTTCCCGCAGCTCCTTTCTCCCCCTTTTCTGTCCTCTTCCCGCAAAAAATCTCGCCCTTTCGCCCGCAGACCGCCAGCCCTGCAGACGGCAAAACAGGGGCGCGCCCGCAGGCGCGTCCCTGTTTTCATTATGACGTTATGATGATTTCGCAAACGTTCAGGCGTTTTCGACCTCTTCGGGTTCGATGCCGAACTCCTCGCGCGTCTCCTCGATGAGGCTGTCGCTCTCGCGGTGGCCGGTCACGAGCTGCGGGCTGACGCCCTTGTAATCGCGCATGCCCGTGCCTGCGGGGATCAGCTTGCCGATGATGACGTTCTCTTTCAGGCCGATGAGCGGGTCTACCTTGTTCTTGATGGCGGCCTCGGTCAGCACGCGCGCCGTCTCCTGGAAGGAAGCGGCAGACAGGAAGGAATCGGTGGACAGCGCCGCTTTGGTGATGCCGAGCAGCACGCGTTTCGCGGTCGCGGGGCGGCCGCCATTCTGCATGGTGCGTTCGTTCTCGTCCTCGAAGGCGAACATATCGACCAGTTCGCCGGGCAGCAGGTTCGTATCCCCGCAGTTTTCGATGCGGACTTTGCGCATCATCTGGCGGACGATGATCTCGACGTGTTTGTCGTTGATGTCGACGCCCTGCGAACGGTACACCGACTGCACTTCGTGGAGGATATAGTCCTGTACGCCCTTGACGCCGAGGATACGCAGGATGTCCTGCGGATTGACGGAACCGCTGTTGAGCTGGGTGCCCGGCTCGATCTTGTCGCCGTGCTTGACCAGAAGCTCCGCATTGAAGGGCAGAACATACTCCTTCTTCTCGAAGCCTGCCTCGTCGCGGATGGAAATATGCTTCTGATTATCCTGTTCGGACGGGATAAAGACGGTGCCGCCCACTTCGGAAAGGGTCGCGACGCCCTTCGGCTTGCGCGCCTCGAACAGCTCCTCGACGCGCGGAAGACCCTGCGTGATGTCGCCGGTCGCCGCGATACCGCCCGTATGGAAGGTACGCATCGTCAGCTGCGTGCCCGGCTCGCCGATAGACTGCGCGGCGATGGTGCCGACCGCCTCGCCCACCTGGATGGGCTGGCCGGTGGCCATGTTCTTGCCGTAGCACTTCGCGCAGACGCCGTGGCGGGAATTGCAGGTAAAGATGCTGCGGATGGAAACTTCCCTGATGCCCGCGCCGACGATCTCGTCCGCCTTGTCCTCGGTGATCATCTCGTTGACGGCGACGATGACCTCGCCCGTCGCGGGGTTCACCACGTCCTCCGACACGAAGCGCCCGACGAGGCGGTCGCGCAGATTCTCGATCTCGCCGTTGGGGCCGACGATCGCGGAGATCTTCATGCCGCGGGGTTTTTTGCCGGCGCAGCAGTCGTCCTCGCGCACGATGACGTCCTGCGAAACGTCGACGAGACGGCGGGTCAGATACCCGGAGTCCGCCGTTTTCAGCGCCGTATCGGCGAGGCCCTTGCGGCCGCCGTGCGAAGAAATGAAGTATTCGAGAACGGTCAGGCCCTCGCGGAAGCAGGATTTGACGGGGATCTCGATCATCTTGCCCTGCGGGTTGACCATGAGTCCGCGCATGCCCGCGAGCTGCTTGATCTGGTCGATGGAGCCGCGCGCGCCGGAGTTCGCCATCATCCAGATGGGGTTGAAGTCGTCGGCGTCCTTTTTCAGCTCCGCCGTGACCTCGTCCGTCGTCTCTTTCCAGACGTTGACGACGGCGTTGTAGCGCTCCTCTTCTTTGAGAAGTCCGCGCGCGAATTTCTTTTCGATGTTCTCGACTTTATGCTCCGCCTCGGCGATCATCCCCTTCTTTGCCTCGGGGATATGCATGTCGAACACGGATGTCGTCAGCGCGCCGATGGTGGAATACTTGAAGCCGAGCGCCTTGATCTTGTCGAGTACGTCCGCGGCTTTGGGTGCGCCGCCCGTCTTGAAGCAGCGGTCGACGATCGCGGAGATCGTCTTCTTGGCGACGGGAACGATGCTCTTGTTCTTGTCCTTCGCCGCGCTGCTGATCTCGTATTCGAGGAAGTCCTCCGGCTTTTCGCGGGGAACGAATCCCAGATCCTGCGGGATCGCCTCGTTATAGATGATGCGACCGACCGTCGTCCTGACCCTGCCCGTCGCCGTCGTCATCGGCTCGCCGTTTTCGTCGGTGAACCTGCCCTCGGGGAGGGCGACGGTGCGGCGGACGTAGATCTCGTCCTGCAAGGTGATGAACTTGGTCTGATACGCCATGATCGCCTCGTCCTCGGAGGTATAGATGCCGGCATGGTACTGCTCCGCACCCTCGGTGCCCTCGGGCACCTCGTTGTGGTCTTTGTCGTACCAGCGGCCGTCATAGCGGCGGATGATGGTCAGATAGTAGGCGCCGAGGATCATGTCCTGCGTGGGGGTCATGACCGGCTTGCCGTCGGAAAGTTTGAGGATGTTGTTGGAGGACAGCATGAGGAAGCGCGCTTCCGCCTGCGCCTCGATGGAGAGAGGAACGTGCACGGCCATCTGGTCGCCGTCGAAGTCGGCGTTGAAGGCGCCGCACACCAGCGGGTGGATCTTGATGGCGCGGCCCTCGATGAGCACCGGCTC
>DXFD01000025.1 GCA_019114625.1 Candidatus Borkfalkia faecigallinarum
GCTCCAACATCATGTGGACGGCGACCTGGGCGCTGAACACGCTCATCGCGTGCGGCAAGAGCACCGACTGGGAGGTGCATATGCTCGGCCAGGCCGTCGGCGCCTATACCGACGCCACCCACGGCATGACGCTCGCCGCCGTCACCCTCGCTTACTTCCGCCATATCCTGCCCTACGGGCTGAAAAAGTTCGTGCGCTTCGCCGAAAACGTGTGGGGCGTGGATCCCGCGGGCAAGAGCGACGAGCAGATCGCGAACGAGGGCCTCGCGGCGCTGGAGGGATGGATGAAGGAGCTCGGCCTCGCCATGAACATCTCCGAGCTCGGCGCGACGCCGGACATGATCGAAGGGATCGCGGACGCGACGCTCGTCATGCAGGGCGGCTACAAGGTGCTCGACCGCGGCGAGATCGTCCAAATCCTGCGCGAAAGCCTGTAACAGCGGGCGGGAGGCAGCATCATGAGCCAAAAAATTCTCGTCGCCTATTTTTCGGCGAGCGGCGTGACCGAACGCGCCGCGAAGCAGATCGCCGCGGCGGTCGGCGGGGATCTGTATGAGATCCGCCCCGCGCAGCCCTATACGGACGCCGACCTCGACTGGACAAACAAACAGAGCCGCTCCACCCGCGAGATGAAGGACCCCGCCTGCCGCCCCGCCATCGCGGGGGGCGTCGCGGACATGGACGCGTACGACGCCGTGTTCGTCGGGTTCCCCGTCTGGTGGTACGTCGAGCCGCGCATCGTCGACACCTTCCTCGAAAGCTACGACTTTACGGGCAAGACGCTCATCCCCTTTGCCACGAGCGGCGGCAGCGGCATCGCGGGCGCGGAAAAGAGCCTGCGCGCACATTGCCCCGCCGCAAACTGGAAGGGCGGGAAGCTCGTGCGCGGCGACGCCGCCGCCTGGGCGAAGGGCGCGCTCTGATCCCGCGGAGAGATCGCGATGCCAAAACGATCGCAGGAGAGGACAAACGCGCGGCGGGAGGAGATCGTCGACGCCTGCGCCCGGCTGTACGAGCAGATGCCCTTCAAGGAGGTCACGCTGGGCGCCATCGGAAGCAGGACCTCCTTCACGCGCACGTCCATCTATAACTATTTCCACACGAAGGAAGAGATCTTCCTCGCCCTGCTGGAGCGGGAATTTGCGGCCTGGACGGACGGTTTGAACGAACTCGCCGCGCGCGCGCTGCCGCCCGAAGAGTTCCCCGGCCGATTCGCCGACCTGCTGGAGGAGCGCCGCCCCCTACTCAAGCTCATGTCCATGAACCTCTACGACATGGAGGCGGGCAGCCGCTTGGAAAACCTCGTCTGCTTCAAGCGGGTGTTTTATGCCTCCATGCAGGCGGTCGAACGCTGCCTGCAGCGGCACTTCCCGCGGTGCACGGAGGGGGAGCGGCAGGAATTCCTGTATGCGTTCTTCCCCTTCCTGTTCGGCGTCTACCCGTACACGGAGGCGACGCCCAAACAGATCGACGCCATGGCCGCCGTCGGGATGCCCTACCGCCGGTACTCCATCGCCGCGATCACCCGGCCGCTCGTCGAAAAGCTGACGCAGGGCCTCACGCGGTAACTATACGCCCGAAAAGCGGGAGAGGCGCAATGTGATATGCGCCCTCCCGTTTTTTGCCGCCGCGCCGACCGCCGCGTTTTCCGAAAAAAGGACGCCCCTCCTCTCCCATAAGAAAAACTGAACCCGCCTATAAGGATATCCGAATCTTCAACAACGCAAAAATCTGAAAAATTTCGACATCTGTGTTGCAAAATCCAAAAATTTATGTTACAATCTAACCGAGCAAAACAGGTAAACCGCGGCCGCGTTTGGGCGGGAGCGTACCGGGGGCAAAAGCCCGGCATCCCGCACGGCCGCTGAAATTTTTATACGGAGGTTTTTATGAAAAGCACGAACAGATTCAAACGGATCGGCTCCATGCTGATGGCTGTTCTCTTCGGGGCGGCGTTTGTTTTGCCGGTGCTCGCCGCGTGCAGCGACGACGGACCGGGAGACGACCTGCATACCTACAGAGAGTATATCGCGCAGTCGCCCACGACCTGGAACACCCATAACGGCACGACCGACGCGGACACCTATGTGCAGGGGTACACGGAGATCGGTCTGTATGACTTCACGCTGAGCGAGGACCGTTCCACCTACGCCTTCATCGACGAGATGGCGACGGGCGACCCCGTCAACGTGACGAACAAATACGTCGACCGTTACGGCATCACGCAGGCGGACGCCGAAAACACCGCCTACGGCAAGGCTTGGGAAATCACCCTCAACCCCGACGCGACGTGGGAAAACGGCGAGAAGATCACAGCGGAAGATTACGTTTGGTCTATGGAGCGCGTACTCTCCCCGGATATGAAGAACAGCGCCGCCGCCACCTACATCACGGGCGATTACGAACTGTACAACGCGAACAACTATTACAGCTACGGATCGACGGAAGAATACTTCAAGATCACGGCCGGAACGACCTATACGGACGAACAGATCGAACAGATGGTCGCCGACGGCGTGCTGTACTTTTCGTTTAACACGCCCATCTTCGATACGGAAGGCTCCTTCACGATCTCCGAACATCACAACATCGAAAGCCAGAAAAAATTCTACCTGAACAGCGACGGCGAGGACGTCTACGACCTGCTCTACAACGAATATGCCGACGACGCCAACGAATTCGGCTACATTCCGATCACGGAAGAAAATCTGAACGACTTCAAGACGAATTTCAGCGTCCTGAGCGCTTCCGCCCTCGGCGCGCTCATCCCCGATTGGTACGACTTGTTCTCCGTCCTGCGCGCCGCTTCCCCCGTCTTTACGAAGATCACGGCGGAAACGGAATATTCGGATGACGCATTGGAACAGATGGTCGCCGACGGAACGCTGTACTTCTCGTTCGACACGCCCATCTTCGACACGGAAGGCTCCTTCACGATCTCCGAACATCACGCCATCGAAAGCCAGAAAAAATACTATCTGAACAGCGACGGCGAGGACGTCTACGATTTGCTCTACGACAAATATGCCGACGACGCCAACGAGTACGGCTATATTCCGATCACGGAAGAAAACTTGGAAGACTTCAAGACGAATTTCAGCGTCCTGAGCGCTTCCGCCCTCGGCGCACTCATCCCCCATTGGTACGACCTGCTGTCCGTCGTCTCGTACACCTCTGTCGAAGAGACCCCGTTCAGCAATGTCGGCATCTTCGCGACGGAAAGCAACACGAAGTTCGTCCTCGTCTTTGCCAACGCGCTCAGCCAGTGGGACGTCAAATATCTGCTGACCGAAAACTGGATCGTCTATCGCCCCTACTATGAGGAAGGCTACTCGCAGCAGGGTTCGCTGACCGTGACCTCGTACGGCACCACGAGCGGCAAATATATGGGTTACGGCCCCTACAAGATGACCGGATACCAGACCAACAGCCAGATCACCTTCGAGCGCAACGAAAACTGGTACGGCTATAAGGAAGGGGCGACCAACTACCACCCCGGCCAGTTCGAGACGGACAAGATCGTCTGCCGCATCATCGCCGACCAGAACACCGCGCTGCTCGAATTTGAAGCGGGCAACCTCGACTCCGTCCGCCTGAACGCGAACAACATGGAGCAGTACCGCTTCAGCGACTACCTGCTCACCCGCACGGCGAGCAACACCTGGTCGGTCACCTTCAACTCGGACGCGGAATCCCTCGCCGAGATCGAAAAGGACAACCAGGGCAACCGCCGCATCCTCTCGGTGGACGACTTCCGCCGCGCGCTCTCGCTGAGCATCGACCGCGCGCACATCGGCACCAACATCCTCGCCGGTTCGGCAGCCGCTTACTCCTTCATCAACAACAACTACTACTACGATATGGAGAACGATCCCGAAAGTATCTACCGCAACAGCGAGCAGGCGATGGAAGGCATCCTCCGCCTGTACGGCATCGAATACGGCGCCGGCAAGACGTATGAGACGCTGGAAGAGGCGTACAGCGCCGTCTCCGGCTACGACCGCGACGCCGCGAAAGAGGCGTTTACGAGCGCGTACGACTACGCCGCCGCCAACGGCCTGTACACCGACGGCGAGAATATCCGCATCAACATCTACAACAACACCGTCAGCACGCAGATCACGGCGCTCGCCACTTATCTGGAGCAGGCGTTCAACGCCGCCGCGGAAGGCACGCCCTTCGCGGGGAAGATCAAGGTCGAGATCCGCGCCATGCAGACCGGCCGCTACGACGCGATCGCACAGGGCCGCATCGAGGCGATCTACTATTCCTTCTCGGGCGACTTCAACGACCCGAACGGGATGCTCGCCAACTTTACGGACCCCGACGTGCAGACCATCCTCGAATGCGGGTTCGACCCTGAGACGGAGAGCTTTGCCGTCACCTGCGACTTTGACGGCGACGGCACGGAGGAGACCGTCACCAAGACGTACACTGAATGGCAGCGCTCCATCACCGCGAGCGGCGAATATTACGGCGCTTCGCAGGAGGTCAAGCTGACCATCATGGCCGAGATCGAATACCGTCTGCTGAGCGGCTTCCGTACCCTGCCGCTGGTCGTCGGTACCGACCTGACCCTCCGCTCGATGAAAGTCGAATATGCGACGAACACCTCCAACATCTTCGCGATGTACGGCGGCGTGCGCCTGATGACCTATCACTATACCGACGGCGAGTGGGCCGACTTTATCCGCGACCCCGGCAATCTGACCTACAAATAAGCCGTCCGCTCACGCGCTTTGATGCGGCTTGCAGAGAGGGCGGGCTATGCAAAAGCCCTCCCTCTCCTTTTATTTACGAGGAAGTTGTATGGCAAAATATGTGATCAAACGCATCCTGCTGCTCTTTTTTACCCTGTTCGTCATCATGACGATCTGCTTTGTCCTGATCAAGCTGCTGGAACCGAACGAGATCCTCGACGTGACGCAGGCGGAGCGCGAGGAGGCGATCCGCGACGCGCTCGGCTACAACGAGCCCATCCTGATCCAATACCTGATCTATTGGAAGAACATCCTCACGCGGTTTGACTTCGGCGTTTCCTTCCAGATCGAGTACTTAGGATCGGTCAACGGCATCATTCAGGACAGGCTGCTGCCCACCATCCTGATCAACGTGTATGCGCTGCTCTTTTCGGTGCCGCTCGGCATCCTGCTCGGCATCGCAGCGGCCCTGAAAAAGAACCGCTGGCAGGACCATACCATCTCCACCCTCGTCATGCTGTTCGTCTCCGTCCCCAGCTTCGTGTACGCCTTCGTGCTGCAATACTTCCTCGGGGCGAGGCTGGGCTGGCTGCCCATCCAGATGGAATCCGTCGCCGAGACGGGCGGCTATTTTACCTGGAAAATGTTCGTCAGCATGATCCTGCCCGTTCTGGCTCTGAGCTTCGGCTCCATCGCCTCGCTGGCGCGCTTCACGCGGGCGGAGCTCGCCGAGAGCCTGACCAGCGAATACATGCTGCTCGCGCGCGCCAAAGGGCTCACGAAAGGACAGGCGACGCTGCGCCACGCGCTGAAAAACGCGATGGTGCCCATCCTGCCCAGCATCATCGCCATGTTCGCGAACATCCTTTCCGGCTCGCTGATCATCGAGCGCATCTTCTCGGTGCCGGGCATCGGCGGGCTGTATATCCAATCCATCCAGGAGCTCGATTACAACGTGTTCATGGCCGTTACGATCTTTTACACCTTTGTCGGGCTGGCGGCGAACATCATCGTCGATCTCAGTTACGGCTTCCTCGACCCGAGGATCCGCATGGGGGCAAAGAAATGACAGAAAAACAGCTGCTGACAGAAGAATTTTCCCCGGAAGATTTCCGCTTTGCCTCGCACGGCGCATCGCTCAAGGACAAAAAGCCGGAGACCAGGCCGGTCGGGTATTTCCGCGACGCGTGGCGGCGGTTCAAAAAGAACAAGGCCTCCATCGTGGCGCTGTGCATCATCGCGTTCCTGGTCCTCTTTGCGCTCATCGCGCCCCTGTTCTCCCCCTTCTCCATGTCCTTTTCCGACCCGATCTACCGCAACCGCATCCCGAAAAACAGCGTGCTCGCGCACGTCGGCATCGCGACCGGCGAATACAGCCGCGACCTGAACGGGCGCGCCTTCGAATACTTTGAGGCGATCGGCATCGGCGCCGCCTACGACCGCGCGACGGATACCGAGGACAACACGCAGGGCATCGGCGGAGAATACGCCGCCATCCGCCGCGTGACGGGCGAAAACAAAAACAGCACGTCCGTGCGGCAGGACGCCTATCTCGAGATCGGGTTCCGCCGCCTCTCCGTCACGCAGGCGGAATACGAGGATATCCTCGCCTATGAAGAGGAGACGGGGCTGACCGTCCTCTACCCGATGATCGACGCGAGCAAGGTCAACCAGACCTTTTTGACCGACGCGGACGACGCGAACGTCTGGTTCCTCATGGACGCCTCCGGCCGCGCCGTCAAGGACGCGCAGGGCAACTATCAGGATATCTACCTGCGCGACGGAGAGGGCAACGTGCGCTATTACCAGAACCGCGACACGAGCGGCCTGTATGTGCGCGTGCTCTATTACAACTACTTCCGCTTCCGCAACGGGACGGAACCCGAATTTCTGTTCGGCTCCAATACGGTCGGGCAGGATATCCTCGTGCGCCTCGCCTCGGGCATCCGGCTATCGCTGCTGCTGGCGGTGGGCGTCTCCGTCATCAACCTGCTCATCGGCGCCATCTACGGCACCATCGAAGGGTACTACGGCGGGCGCGTCGACCTGGTCATGGAACGGATCGTCGACATTTTGTCCGGCGTCCCCTTCATCATCGTGGCGACCCTCTTCCAGCTGCACCTCGCGAACACGGTCGGCATCGTGTCCTCCCTGCTGTTCGCCTTCGTGCTGACCGGGTGGATCGGCACTTCGCGCCGCGTGCGCACGCAGTTCTACCGCTTCAAGGGGCAGGAATACGTTCTCGCCGCGCGCACCCTGGGCGCGGGCGACCTGCGCCTGATGTTCAAGCACATCTTCCCCAACACGCTGGGGACCATCATCACCTCGTCCGTGCTCGTCATCCCGAGCGTCATCTTCTCGGAATCCATGCTGACCTACCTCGGCATCGTCAACCTGAGCGGCTCGGCCATGACCAGCATCGGCTCGATGCTCTCGGACGGCCAAGGGGTGCTCGCTTCTTACCCGCACGTCATCTTCTTCCCCGCGATCGTCATTTCGCTGCTGATGATCTCCTTTAACCTCTTCGGCAACGGGCTGCGCGACGCATTCAATCCTTCCCTGCGAGGTGTCGACGAATGACGGATAAAAAATTGGAAGTCAAAAACCTGCGCATCTCCTTCCGCACGGCAAGCGGCAAGGTGCAGGCCGTGCGCGACATCAGCTTTGACCTGTATGAAGGGGAAACGCTCGCCATCGTCGGCGAATCGGGCTCGGGCAAATCGGTCACGACCCGCGCCGTCATGGGCATTTCCGCCCTCAACGCGATCATCGAAAACGGCGAGATCTTCTACGACGGCAGGGACCTGCTCAAATGTTCGGAAGAGGACTTCCAGTCCCTGCGCGGCGACAAGATCGCCATGATCTTCCAGGACCCGATGTCCAGCCTGAACCCCATCGTCAAGGTCGGCAAACAGCTGACCGAAGCGATGCTGCTCAAAAACCGTTCCCGCCGCCGCAATGCGCGGAAGGAATTTTACCGGCTGCTCAAGGAGCTTTGCGCCGCCGCCAAAGACGGGGGCGCGCCGAACGACTATGCGCGCGCGGCGCAGCGCTTCGTCCGCGCCGAAAAGGTCGGAACGCGCTGCGAGAGCCGCTACCGCCTCGCGAAACAAAACGCCGAAGAGGCGCACGAGCGGCTGTGCGAACTGCTTTTGACCTACGCCAAAGAGAGCGAGACGGTCATCCGTACCCGCTGCGCGCGCATCCTGCGCTATGCTTCCCGCTGTGCCGACGAGTTTTTGCCCGCGTTTTGCACGGAGGAATTTGAAGCACTCGTGCAGAAGCTGCGCCCTTCCGACGCCCGCACCGAGCGCGAATTGCGGCGGCTGCAGCAGCTATTGGAAGAGGGGCTGGCCGCGCCCGAGCCGGACTTTTACGCGATCGGATTCCTGCGCGCCTTCGGCGGAGCGGACGCGGATGCGGGCGACGCGGCGGAGTACGGCCGACGTGCACGGGAATACTGCGCCGCGTTCGACGGCGAATTCCTGCGCATGACGGCGGAGAGCGCCGCGCGCTCGCATGCGGCGTCCGTCCTGAAAAAGAGGCTGGCTTTGAGCGAATTACAGCAGGCGGCCGCCGCCCTGCGCGGAGAATGGCGGCGGGAGGAGATCGCCCCCCTCGCCAAAAAGCTCGCGGCGCTCGTACAGGGCTGCATCGACCCCGTCGAGATCCGCAAAGAGAGCGCCGAGCGCACCTTCGCCCCCTGCGTGCTGTCCTACTGCGCCCGCTACTTTGCGGGCGAGCGCAAGAACGAAAAGGAGGAGCGCCGCTACCAAAAGCAGACGCAGCGGCGCGACGCCCTGCTCGCCAAAAACAAGGCGGTCGACTGGAAGGTGACGCCGCCCTCGCTGACCGACCTCGACGCGATCAAGGGGAGCATGATCTCCGCTGTCGAGACGCTGATCGGGCTGTACCGCCGCCAGACGGCGGACGATGCGGCGTTCGACAAAGAAAGCGAAGCGCGCGCGATCGTCGCCCATCTCAAGGAGCTCGCCTCGCAGACAGCCGTGCGCATCGACAAGTCGGCCGCCAAGCGGCGCGCCATCCGCCTGCTCAACGAAGTCGGCATCCCCGACGCCGAAAAGCGGTACGGGCAGTATCCGTTTGAGCTCTCGGGCGGGCAGCGCCAGCGCATCGTCATTGCGATCGCGCTCTCCGCCGACCCCGATATCCTCATCTGCGACGAGCCGACGACCGCCCTGGACGTGACCATTCAGGCGCAGATCCTCGAGCTGATCAACAAGGTCAAGCGCGAGCGGAACCTGTCCGTCATCTTCATCACGCACGATCTGGGCGTCGTCGCCAACATCGCGGACCGCATCGCCGTCATGTATGCCGGCAAGATCGTGGAATACGGCACAGCGGACGAGATCTTCTACTCCCCCGCGCACCCCTATACCTGGGCCCTGCTCTCCTCCGTACCCGACCTGGAGAGCAGCGAGCGGCTGGAAGCCATCCCCGGCACGCCGCCCAACATGATCTATCCGCCCGCGGGCGACGCCTTTGCGGAGCGCAACCGTTATGCGCTCGCGATCGACTTCAAGCGCCAGCCGCCCATGTTCCGCATCACGGACACACACTATGCGGCGACCTGGCTGCTGCACCCGATGGCGCCGAAGGTGGAGATCCCCGCCTCGGTCACAGAACGCATCCGCCGCATGAAAAAGGAGGCCGACCGTGAATAATCCGACAGACGAAAAGCGCGAAGTCCTGCTGCGCGTCGAAGATCTCTGCCAATACTTCAAATCGGGCAGCACCGAACTGAAAGCCGTGGACGGCGTCAGCTTCCAAATCTACAAGGGCGAGGTGTTCGGCCTCGTCGGCGAGAGCGGCTGCGGCAAGACGACCACGGGGCGCTCCGTCATCAAGCTGTATAAGATCACGTCCGGCAATGTCTGGTTCAAGAACGCGCGCATCGCCGCCGGCACCCGCAAGCTGGAAGAGGCGCTGCACGCGGCGCGCAAGGAGGGGCGGCGCCGCGCCGCCGAACTGCAAAAGCAGGGCGACGCCGCGGGCGCCAAAGCCGCACGCCGCCAAGCCGCGCAGGAAGTGAAGAGGCTGCAGCAGGAGATCCGGCAGGCAAAATATGACGACGAACACTGCAACCACGCCTACGCCGCGGCGGAGGCGGAAGCCGTGCGCGCCGAATACGAGGAAAAGAAAAAGACCTGCCCCGCCGACGAGGCGGAAGCACTGGAAAAGGAATACAAAGAGAAGCTGCGCATCGCCTCGCACGAGCGCATCACGAACAAGATCCAGATGATCTTTCAGGACCCCATCGCCTCGCTCAACCCGCGCATGACCGTGCGCGACACGATCGCCGAGGGACTGATCATCAAGGGCATCCGCGACAAAAAGTACATCGACGAGCAAGTGTACAGGATGCTCGACCTCGTCGGCCTCGTCCCCGAACACGCCGGGCGGTATCCGCACGAATTTTCGGGCGGACAGCGCCAGCGCATCGGCATCGCGCGCGCCGTCATCATGAACCCCGAACTCATCATCGCCGACGAACCGATCAGCGCGCTGGACGTGTCCATTCAGGCGCAGGTCATCAACCTGCTCAACGACCTGCGCAAGCAATTCGGCCTGACCGTGCTGTTCATCGCGCACGACCTCTCCGTCGTCAAGTATTTTTCCGACCGCATCGCGGTCATGTACTTCGGCAAGATCGTCGAACTTGCCGACTCGGACGAGCTGTTTGCGCATCCGATGCACCCCTACACCCGCTCCCTGCTCTCGGCGATCCCCCTGCCCGACCCCGCTTATGAAAAGAAGCGCAAGCGCATCACCTACAATCCCCTGCTCGCCCACGATTACTCGCAGGACAAGCCCTCCTTCCGCGAGGTGCTGCCGCGCCACTTCGTGCTGTGCAACGACGCGGAGCTGGAACGGTACCGGCGCGAGGCGGAGGAGCAATGAACCGCCGCTGGATCAAATACGCGGCCGCGCTGCTGATCGGCGGCGCAGCCGCCTGCGCGCTGCTGTTCGGCCGCGGCTTCCTCGCCGCGGAGACGATGCGGGAACGGATGCGGCTGCTCAGCGACGCCTTCCTCGTCCCCGGGGCGCTGCTCCTCCTGGCGGGATGCCTGCTCTGGATCGTGCGGGAAGGGACGTTCGCCGGCATGGGATACACCTTCCGCAAGCTGTGGAACTCCCTGCACTCGCAGGAATACCAAGCGGCGCACAAGGAAAGCTATGCCGAATACCGCGCGCGAAAAAGCGCCCAAAAGACGCCCTTCCTCTTCCTGCTCGTGTCCGGCGGCGTGTTTCTGCTGCCCGCCGTCCTCTTTACGATCCTCTATCTGCTCGCCTGAACGGCGCGCGGGAGACGCCGCAGCGCACGGGAGACGCCGCAGCGCGCGGGAGACGCCGCAGCGCACGGGAGACGCCGCAGCGCGCGGACGCTTAATCTTGACAAACTACGCACTATGACCGGACAAAAGA
>DXFD01000026.1 GCA_019114625.1 Candidatus Borkfalkia faecigallinarum
CTCGATGATGGGTTCGGGCGGCCTCATCGTCATGGATGAGGACAACTGCATGGTCGACATCGCCAAGTTCTTCCTCGAATTTACCGTAGACGAGAGCTGCGGCAAGTGCACCGCCTGCCGCATCGGCACCAAGCGCCTGTACGAGATGCTGTGCAAGGTCACCGACGGCACCGCCACGATGGAGGACCTCGACAGGATGGAAGAGCTTTGCTACTACATCAAGGAGAATTCCCTCTGCGGCCTCGGGCAGACGGCGCCCAACCCGGTGCTGTCCACGCTGCATTACTTCCGCGACGAGTACGAGGCGCACGTGCGCGACAAGCGCTGCCCCGCCGGCGTGTGCAAAAAGTTGCTGCGCTATCAGATCGTGGCGGACAAGTGCAAGGGCTGCACCCTCTGCGCGCGCAACTGCCCCGTGGGCGCGATCACCGGTTCCGTCAAAGAGCCGCACGTCATCGATCCCGAAAAGTGCATCAAGTGCGGCGTCTGCATGGAAAAGTGCCGTTTCGGCGCAGTCATCAAGGCATAACGGGGAGGTCTTTCAATCATGGTACATCTGAAAATCAACAATATTCCTGTGGAGGTCCCGGAGGGGAGCACCATTCTCGAAGCCGCCAAAGCGGTCGGCATCAACATCCCCACCCTCTGCTATCTCAAAGACATCAACGAGATCGGCGCCTGCCGCATCTGCGTGTGCGAGGTGAAGGGCGCGCGTTCTCTGGTCACCGCCTGCGTGTACCCCGTCAGCGAGGGCATGGAGGTATTCACCAATACCGAAAAGGTGCGCAAATCGCGCAAGACCACGCTCGAGCTGCTGCTTTCCAACCATAAAAAGGAATGCCTCTCCTGCGTCCGCTCCACCAACTGCGAGCTGCAGAAGCTCTCCAACGAGTACGGCTGCGACGAGAACCGCTTCCAGGGCGAAAAGACCAAGTACGAGGAGGACACCTCCACCGGCTATCTCGTGCGCGACAACGAGAAGTGCATCCTCTGCCGCCGCTGCGTCGCGGTGTGCAAGAGCGTGCAGCAGGTCGCGGTCATCGCGCCCGCCCGCCGCGGCTTCAACACGCACATCGCCTGCGCGTTCGACTCCGACCTGAGCGAGGCGCCCTGCGTCGCCTGCGGCCAGTGCATCTCCGTCTGCCCGACGGGCGCCCTGCACGAGCGTGAAGAGATCGACAACGTACGCGACGCCATCAACGATCCCGAAAAGGTGGTCGTCGTCGCGGCGGCTCCCGCCGTGCGCGCCGCCATCGGCGAGGAATTCGGCTACCCCATCGGCACCAACACCGAGGGCAAGATGTTCACCGCCATGCGGATGCTCGGCTTTGACAAGATCTTCGACGTCAACTTCGGCGCCGACCTGACCATTTTGGAGGAAGCGCACGAGCTTCTCCACCGCGTCAAGGAGGGCGGCACGCTGCCCATGTTCACCAGCTGCTCGCCCGGCTGGATCCGCTTCATCGAGTATTACTATCCCGAACTCATCCCCAAACTCTCCTCCTGCAAGTCGCCCATGCAGATGTGCGGCGCGACGATCAAGACCTATTGGGCGCAGAAGGAGGGCATCGACCCGAAAAACATCTACGTCGTCGGCATCATGCCCTGCACGGCGAAGAAGTTCGAGCGCACGCGCGAACACGAGAGCGCGAGCGGCTATCCCGACATCGACGCCGTCCTCACCACGCGCGAGCTCGCCAAGATGATCAAGACGAGCGGCCTGCTCTTCAACGAACTGCCCGACGGCACCTTCGACGACCCGCTCGGCGAATTCACGGGCGCGGGCGTCATCTTCGGCGCGACGGGCGGCGTCATGGAAGCGGCGCTGCGCACCGCGGCGGAAGAGCTCACCGGTAAGCCTTTGGACGACGTCAACTTCAAGGAAGTGCGCGGCGTCGAGGGCATCAAGGAGGCGGAATACGATCTAAACGGCACCAAAGTCAAGGTCGCGGTCGCTTCGGGCCTGACCAACGCGAAAAAGCTGTGCGACAAGATCAAGGCGGGCGAGTGCGACTACACCTTTGTCGAGGTCATGTGCTGCCCGGGCGGCTGCGTCAACGGCGGCGGCCAGCCCATCCAGAGCGCGTACACCCGCCGCCAGGTCGACCTGCGCGCGGCGCGCGCCAAGGCGCTGTACGACGAGGACTCCGCCGCGAAGATCCGCAAGAGCCACGAGAACCCCGCCGTGCAGAAGCTGTACAAGGAATTTTTCGGCGAGCCGGGTTCCTACGTCGCGCACGAGGTCCTGCATACTTCGTACGTCGACCGCAAGCACAAGTAAAGCATTCCCCGCGGAAGGTTCTCCGCCTTCCGCCTATACCTGCCAAAGCGGCGCCCTTCCCCGGAGGGGAAGGGCGCCGTTTGCTTTGTTCGATAGATTTGCGTAAAACGTCTATAAAACCTTGCAATTTACTGTTCCCTGTGTTATACTATGCATGCCACACAATTTCATAAGTAAAGCTGTAAGATACAAAATGGCATTTTTGTATCTCTTTTTCCTTATAGCTTTACTTATTGTTAAGGAATGAATTGTGTGGCAACGATCGGAGATACGGTAATGCAGGGCGCGCCTTCGGTCGAAGACACGCTTTTTTCGTTTAAGCGAAAAGTTCCTGTGGATTTTGCAGAGGAGAAAGAGGAATGAAAAGGTTTTTGATTTTTGCGCTTTCGGTATTGCTGGCGCTCAGTTGCGCCGCCGGCTTTGCCGCCTGCAACATCCTGCCGCCGGACGACGAGACGGGCGGCACCGTGCAGCCCGTCGATCCGAACGATCCGAATGATCCCGACGATCCGGATGATCCCGACAAGCCGCACGAACATAACTTCGGCGAATGGGTGGTGACTATCCCCGCGACGTGTACGGAAGCAGGGGAAGAGCAGCGCACCTGCTCCTGCGGCGAGACGGAGACGCGCACCGTCGCGGCGTCGGGGCATGATTATGTAAACGGCGTCTGCACCCGCTGCGGAGATACGATCGCGGCGACGGACGATTCCTATTTTACCTTTACGGAATTGGAGGACGGCACCTATTCGGTCGCTTTGGGTCTGGATCCAAAAATTCTTTTCGAGGTCGTGATCCCTCGGGAACACGACGGGAGACCCGTCACGCAGATCGAGGATAGGGCGTTTATGAATTGTACAGGCCTTACAAGCATCACCATTCCCGACAGCGTCATTTCTATCGGAGACTTTGCGTTCGAGGGGTGCATGAATCTTGTGAACGTGACGATTGGCAGCGGCGTCACTTCCATCGGGGTTCATGCGTTCTATAAATGCTGGTGGCTGACAAGCATTACTGTTTCGGCGGGGAATCCGGTCTATCACAGTGACGAAAATTGTTTGATCGAGACGGAAAGCAAAACATTGGTCGTCGGCTGTGAAAACAGTATTATTCCGGACGACAGCAGCGTCACTTCCATTGGGAAGTATGCGTTTTCCTGTTGCCTCGGCCTTGCGAGCATCAGCATTCCGGACAGCGTCACGTCCATCGGGGCAAGGGCGTTCGAGAATTGTTATAATCTTACGAGAATCACGATCCCGGACAGCGTCACGTCCATCGGGACGGGAGCGTTCGAGAGTTGTTATAATCTTACGGGAATCACGATCCCGGACAGCGTCACTTCCATCGGAGAGGGGTTATTTTCTGGTTGCTCCGGTCTTACGAGCATCACCATCCCCGACGGCGTCACTTCCATCGAAAGGTCTGCGTTTGGGGGGTGCGACAGCCTTACGAGTATCACGATCCCGGACAGCGTTACGTCCATCGGGGAATGGTCGTTCTATGGTTGTGAAAGCCTGACGAGCGTGACGATCCCGGACAGCGTCATTTCCATCGGAAATGGGGTATTTACTGATTGCGACAGCCTGACGAGCATTACGATTCCGGACAGCGTCACTTCCATCGGGGAGGGTGCGTTCACGCGTTGTGACAGCCTTACGAGCGTTACGATCGGCGACGGCGTCACTTCCATCGGGGCTTGGGCGTTCTCCGGTTGCTCCAGCCTTACGAGCATCACCATCCCCGACAGCGTCACTTCCATCGGGGAACGTGCGTTCTATGATTGCGACAGCTTGACGAGCGTGACGATCGGCGACAGTGTCACTTCCATCGGAGAGGATGCGTTCTGTCGTTGCACCAACCTTACGAGCATCATCATCCCCGACAGCGTCACTTCCATCGGGGAGGGTGCGTTCTCCGGTTGCTCCGGCCTTACGAGCGTGACATTTAAAAACCCGAACGGATGGCGCAGGGACTACTATACGCTTTCGGCAGAAGACCTCTCCGACCCCGCGACGGCGGCAAAGTATTTGCGCAGTACTTATCGCTATTACACCTGGACCCGCGAATAGGATAAACAATAAAAAAATCGGGCCTTCCGCCGTATGGCGGAAGGCCTCTTTTCTTTGTTCGGACGGGGCAGGGGAGAGGGCGTATGCCGCGGGCGGCGCGCCCGCGGAAAACTTTCTTCCCCCAATCTTACAAGGCGCGGCCCTTTACAGCGTCGGCACTTCCTCGCCTCCCTCGAAGAGGTAGCGGGCGATCTTCACGTCCGCGTTTGCGTCCTTGCAGTACCAGTCGGCGCCGATCTTTTTGGCGTAGTCGGCGTTGAGCACCGCGCCGCCCACCATCACGCGGCAGCGCGGGCAGCGCGCCCGCAGCAGGCGGATGGTCTCCTCCATCGCCGGCACCGTCGTCGTCATCAGCGCGGACAGGCCGCACAGCCGCACGTCCTCCCGCTCGCACGCCGCCGCGACTTGCTCGGGCGGCACGTTTTTGCCCAGGTCGATCACCTTGTAGCCGTAATTTTCCAGGACCGTGCGCGCGATGTTCTTGCCGATGTCGTGGATGTCCCCCTTGACCGTCGCCAGCACGATCTTCCCGCGCTCCGTCTCGCCGCCGGGCAGCCGCTTTTTTACCTCGTCGAAGCACAGTTTGGCGCTCTCCGCCGCCGCGATCAGCTGGGGCAGGAAGAGCACGCCCTTCTCGTAGTCGTCGCCCACCTCGTTGAGGGCGGGGATGAGGCTGCCGTTGACGACGTCCAGCGGCGCCTCCTTTTCTAAGAGAGTCGCGCAGGCGGCGGCCGCCTGCGGCAGGCCCTTGCGGATGCAGCGGAACAGTTCGGCGCGCGCGTCTGCCGGCCTTTCATGGCCCGCCGTGCCGCCTGCGGGGGCGCTTTCCGCCTTTGCGCCGCCGTAGCGGGCGGTGTAGGCGGCGCAGTTTTTGTCCTCGCCGCTGAGCACCCGCCAGGCGTGGACGGCCTGCATGTTTTCGGGGATGTTGGGGTTGAGGATGGGCGCGTCCAGCCCCGCGGCGAACGCCGCCGTCAGGAACGCCGTGTTGACGATGCGCCGCTCGGGCAGGCCGAAGGAGATGTTGCTCACGCCCAGCGTCGTCCTGACGCGCCAGCGGCTCTTGATCTGGCGGATCGCCTCCAGCGTTTCGCGCGCCTGGCCCTGTTCGGCGCTCACCGTCAGCGTCAGGCAGTCGATGAGGATGTTCTCCTGCGGGATGCCGTATTCGGCGCAGGCGTGGATGATATCCCCCGCGATGCGCACCCGCTCCGCCGCCGTGCGGGGGATGCCGCGCTCGTCCGTCGTCAGCCCCACGACCGCCGCGCCGTATTTTTTGACGATGGGGAGGATGGTGCGCAGCACGGCGGGGTCCCCGTTCACCGAATTGACGATCGCCTTGCCGCAGCACCGGCGCAGCGCCGCTTCGACGGCGTCCGGCTTGCCGCAGTCGATCTGCAAGGGCAGGTCGCACACCGCCTGCACCTCGCGCACCAAGCGCACCAGCGCCGCCTTCTCGTCGATCTCGGGCAGGCCCGCGTTGACGTCCAGGATGTCCGCGCCCGCCTCCGCCTGCTCGATCGCCTGCCCCTGCACGAAGGCGTAATCCCCCTCGCGCAGTGCCTGCTTCATCGCCTTTTTGCCCGTCGGGTTGATGCGCTCGCCGATCGTGCGCACCCCGTCGAAAAAGACCGCCTTCGTCGCCGAACAGACGGCGGAAATGAACTTGCGCCGTGCCGCGCGCGGCCTGCGGCGGCCGATGAGCGCGCGCAGCCGACGGATATGCTCGGGCGTGGTGCCGCAGCATCCGCCGAGGATGCGCACCCCCGCGTCGAGGAATGCCCGGTACGCCGCGGCAAATTCCTCCGGACCGACGCTGTAGTTCATCTGCTCGTCGGGCAGCCCCGCGTTCGCCTGCACGAGCACCGGCTTGTTCGTGTGGTCGAGCAGCGCCTGCACGACGGGCAGCAGCTTGTCCGGCCCGAGCGAGCAGTTCACGCCGATCGCGTCCGCGAGGGGGGAGGCGGTCAGCGCGTAGCAGACGGGGTCGCATCCGGCAAAGGTGCGGCCGTTTTCTTCAAAGGTCATCGAGCAGAGCACGGGCAGGGATGTGTTTTCGCGCGCCGCGAGTACCGCCGCGCGCAGCTCCTGCAAATCCGCCATCGTCTCGATGAGGATGAGGTCGGCGCCCGCCGCGGCGCCCGCTTTCGCCTGCCGCGCAAAGGCGGCGTAGGCGTCGTCGAAGGAGAGGCTGCCCATCGGTTCGAGCAGCCGCCCGGAGGGGCCGATGTCCAGCGCGACGAACTTGTCGGGCGCGGCCTCTTTCGCCAGCCGCACGCCCGCGCGGATCAGCTTTTCCGCCTCTTCCGCCGAGCCGACCTTGAACTCGTTGGCGCCGAAGGTGTTCGCCGTGATCACGTCCGCGCCCGCTTCGGCGTAGGCGCGGTGGATGGCGGCGACGTCGGCGGGGCGTTCCACGTTCCACAGCTCCGGCACGGTGCCGACCGGCCCGCCCGCCCGCTGCTGCAGCATGGTGCCGAAGGCGCCGTCGAACAGGGGGATGTTCCTTTGGAGAAATGAGAGAAAATCCATGATCTATCCATCCTTTCTGCGGAATGCGCAGCCGGTATGTTTGCAGGCCGCACAGCTGCCGCAGGCGCGCTGCGCGGCGGGGGCGGGCGGCTCGTCCGTGATGCCGACGACGGCCGTCACCGACTTTCGCGGCGTGAGCAGGCAGCTCTCGTCGCAGCACAGCCCGATGGCGGTGTCGGTGCGCAGCAGCCGGCAGATGTCCCGCTGCGCCTGCAGCGGGAAGTCGCCGTACCCGCAGGAGAAGCGGGGCAGCAGCCGGCGGGCGCAGCTTTTTTGCAGGTCCTCGCACACGTCGTCGCAGTAGCTCTCGATCGCGCAGGAACAGGCGGTGTCGAACAGCAGCGCCTCGTACGCGCCGCGCGCGGACAGGCGGGCGAGCTCCCGTTCCGCCGCGATGCCGATCGTCGCCGCAAAGAGATAGACTTCGTGGCAGCCCGCGAGGTGTGCGCGCACGTCCCGCCCTTCCAAAACGAACCCCGTGCCGCCGAGGCAGAGATCGCCGTCGAGCGGGAAGCGGCGCACGGTCGAGCGCGGCTGCGCGATCTCCAAGCAGCGCCGCGCGGCTTCGTCCAGCTTTTGCAGCAGCGCCTCGTCCGTCTCCTGCCCCCGCCAGCCGAGATAGCGCAGAAATTCCGCGCGGTCAACCTGCACGGTTGACCTCCGCCACGACGTCCGCCACGTTCTCGGCGATGCGCCGCGCCACATAGGGGTTGTTCATGACGTACAGGTGGATGCCCTGCGCGCCGGAGGCGAGCAGGTCGATGATCTGATCCACCGCATAGGCGATGCCCGCCTCCATCAGCGCCTCGGGCTTGTCGTAAAAGCGGGCGATGGAGCGGGAGATCTTGGCGGGGATCTTCGCGCCCGAGAGGGTGATGATGCGGTCGACGTGGCTCTTTTTTACGAGCGGCATGATGCCCGCCTGCACGGGCACGTCGATGCCCGCCGCCGCCAGCAGGTCGCGGAAGCGGTAAAAGTCCTCGTTGTCGAAAAAGAGCTGGGTGTTGAGGTGTGTCACGCCCGCGTCCACCTTCTTTTTCAGGTTGCGCACGTCCTCGGCGAGGGAAGCGCTCTCGGGGTGGCCCTCGGGGTAGCACGCCCCCGCGATGTCAAAGCCGCCGCGCGCGCGGATATGGGCGGCGAGGTCGGACGCGTGCGCGAAGTCGCGGCTCTCCGCCGCGCCCTCGATGCGGTCGCCGCGCAGCGCCAGGATGTTTTCGATGCCCAGCCGCTGCAGCTCGTCCAGCGCGCTGTCCACGTCCGCGCGGCTCGCGTGCAGGCAGGTCAGGTGCGCCAGCGGCTCCACGCCGCAGTTTTTGACCATCTGCGCGATCTGCGGCGTGCGCGCGTTGCCCGAGCCGCCCGCGCTGCAGGTGACCGAGATATAGTCGGGCCGGAGCGCGGAGAGCGCCTCGATGGTGCCGCGCACCGCGGAGACGTCCGCCGTCGGCTTGGGGGGGAAGATCTCGAAGGAGCAGACGGCTCGCTTCGTTTTGAAAAGTTCGGACAGGAACATCGCTCTACTTCCGTGTATGGATTCGGCGTGCGCGCCGCGGGGCGGCGGAAGCGCCTATCATTATATTACAACAAAAACGGAAAAGGTGCAAACATTTGGCGAGGATTTTTGCAAAACCGTTCTGAAAGGGCCTGTCCGCGCATATCATAGAACACAGACAAACGCAAAGGGAGGCAGACTCATGAACGGATCCATCGATTATGCCGAGATGCTCGAGATCCCCGTCAATACGCTGAACGTGACCAAAAAGCGGGGCAAAAAGCGGCGCGGCGAGGCGGAGGACCTCAAAGAACGGGCGCTCGGCTCGGTCAATGAAAAGGTCGCGGAGGCGGAAGGGGAGCAGCCGCGCGTGGCGCAGGAGGAGAACGTCGTCGACTACGGCGCCCCGCCCGACCTCCCGCCCGAGCCCGCGCAGGAAAAGCCGCAGCCGCGCTTCCTCGAAAACAAGCTGCTGCTCGGCGAGTTCATCGCCGTCTGCGCGCTGTGCGCGACCATCCTGCTGACCAACCTGTTCTGGCAGGACAGCGCCATCAACACCTTCTTCCGCGGCCTCGTCGCCGAGGAGACGCCCGCCGCCGCGCCCGACGAGCGCAGCTATGCCGAGCTGACGCCGGGCAGCGTGGTCGCCGACGCGGACATCGAGTGCAGCGTGTCGGAGGCGGGCGTGCTCACCTTTACGGGCGAGTGCAGCGTCTATCCGCCCTGCGACGGGGTCGTGGAGAGCGTGGCGGAGAGCGGCGGCGCCTATACGGTGGAGATCCGCCACACGACCTCCTTCTCCACCGTCGTCGCGGGGCTGACGTACGCCTACCCCGCCGCGGGGGAGGCCGTGTACTCCACCATCCCCGTCGGCTTTACGGACGGCGCTTCCGCCGTCACCGTCTCCCTCTACGACGGCGATTCGCTCATCCGCGCCTATTCGCTGGATGAGGACAACGACATCGTCTGGAATGTGTAACCGCTCCGCGCCCCACTCTCTTTGCCCCGCGCCCCGCTCTTCGCGGACGGCGGCGGGGCGCCGCCGGGGCAAAACGTCGGGTTTTGCCTGCTCGGGCGAGGGGGCGGGTTTTGCCCGTTCGGACAGAGAGGCAGATCGCGCCCGTTCGGGCGAGGGGACAGATTTTGCCCGCCCGGGCGAGGGGGCGGGCGCGCGCGCAAAGCGGCGGCGGAGCGTTTTCCGCTCCCGCGGCGCGCGCAAGGAAGGGAAAGAGCGGTTCACGGTGTCCGTGCATCCGCTCTTTCTCCTGTACGGCGGCTTCTGCTGCCTGCGCGGGCAGCTCTTCCCCTTTCTCGCCGCCACCGTCTGCGCGGTCATGCACGAGTTCGGCCACGCCTGGTACGCCGCGCGCATCGGCTGCCGCCTCTCCCGCCTCTGCCTGCTGCCCGGCGGCGCGATGGTCACGGGCGACATCGAGGGCATCAGCCTCGCCGACGAGATCCGCCTCGCCCTCGCCGGCCCCGCCGTCAACGCCGCGTCGGCGGTCCTGTTCGCCGCCCTGTGGTGGGTCGCTCCCGCGACGTACGCCTTCACCGACGTCGCCGCCTTCACCTCCGCCTCCCTCTTTGCGGTCAATCTGCTGCCCGCCCTCCCGCTCGACGGCGGGCGGGTGCTCTACTGCATCATCGCGCGCCGCCGCGGCGAGCCCGCCGCGCAGCGGCGGATGCGCGTGGTCGCCGTCCTGTTCGCGGCGGCGTCGGCGGCCCTGTTTGCGGCGGGCGCCGCCTGCGGGGCGTGGAACGTGTCCGTCCTCTTCTTCGCCGCCTGCGTGCTGGAAGGGAGCTTCGGCGGCAAGGACTGCCGCTACGAGCGCATCCGCTACGACCGGACCGCGCGCCTGCGCCGCGGCATGGAGGTGCGCCGCGTCGCCCTGTCCGCGCTCTGTCCCGTCAAAAAGGCGCTCGCTTTTCTCGAGCGCGGCCGCTGGCTGGAGCTGCTGCTCTTCGACGGGGAGGGGCGGTTCGTGGGCGCCCTCTCGCAGGCGCAGTTCTGCGCGATCGCGGAAAGGGCGGACATTTACCGCCCGATCGCCGACTATCTTGCCGCCGGAGATACGGTTTTTGCAAAAAACGGGAAAGAAAATGAAACTTTTTGCCAAAAAATTAAAATTTCCTCCTTGCAAAATGAGGAGGTTTATGGTAAAATAAAAGATGCAATGTATATATTGCGTGAAAGGTGATCAATTTTTTGCGCTTTCCGACATTCGGGAGCGTCCGGGTTTATATACAAAATGCATAAAGATATGTTTTTCGACTTTTTCGGGGAGGACTGCTTTGCGGCCGTCACCGAAAACGGCAAACTCGTCGAGTTTCATCTGGACGAGGGCAGCGGCACGGAAATTTCCGGGAACATCTACAAGGGCCGCGTCGTCAATGTTCTGGAGGGCATGCAGGCGGCGTTCGTTTCTTTCGGGCAGGAAAAGAACGGATATCTCTACGCGGGGGATATCCCCGTCGAGACGGCTGCCGCCGGCTGCGAGCCGCCCCCGCGCCTCCACGTGCAGGTGGGGGACGAGGTGATGGTGCAGGTCTCCAAATCGCCCATCGGCAACAAGGGGGCGCGGCTGAGCATGTGCCTCTCCTTTGTCGGCAGAAATTTGATCTATCTCCCCTCCGCCAACTTCTGCGCCGTGTCGCATAAGATCGAGGGGGAGGAAGTGCGCGCCGAGCTCATGGCCCTCTGCGAGCAGCTGCGGGCGGGAGACGGCGGCTTCGTGCTGCGCACCAAGGCGCGCACGGCGGGGCTTGCCGTTTTGCAGGAGGAGGCCGCCTATCTGCGCGGGCTGTACCAGGCCGCGTGCGAGGCGTACCGCACCGCTTCGGTGGGGGACATCGTCTACCGCGACGCGGACGTCCACGCCCGCCTGCTGCGCGACTTCGACCTCTCCGACGTGGACACCATCACCATCGGCGACGAGCAGACCTATCGCCGCGTCGAGGAGGCGTTCCGCCGCGCGGGGCGCAAGGGCAAGCTGGTCCGTTACGTCGGCGGGCGGGAGATGTTCGACTTCTACCGCCTGGAAGAGCAGGTCTACCGCCTGATCAGCCACCGCGTCGAGCTGGAAAACGGCGCCTATCTCGTATTCGACAGCACCGAAGCGCTCACCGCCATCGACGTGAACACCGGCCGCTTTATCGGCGGCAAGGAGCTGGAGGACACCGTCTTTGAGACCAACCTCCTCGCCGCGCGCGAGATCGCCCGCCAGGTGCGCCTGCGCAACATCGGCGGGATCGTCGTCGTCGACTTTATCGACATGACTTCGTCCGCGCACCGCGCGGCCGTGGCGCGCGAGCTGGAGCGCTGCCTGCGCGAGGACCGCGCCAAATGCAACGTCGGCCCGATGTCCGAGCTGGGCCTGATCCAGTTCACCCGCAAAAAATTCAAGAGCGACAACGTCGCCATGCTCACCCAAAAATGCCCGCACTGCGGCGGGTCGGGCGCGGTCTTGTCCGACTCCTACATCGCCTTCCGCATCCAGATCGCCGTCAAGCGCTGCTTTGCCGAAGGGTACGAGGCGGCGATCGTCGAGCTGAATGCGGGCATCCTCGCCTACATTCTTGCCAACCGCCGCTTCACCCCCCTCATGCGCGGCGAGTGGAAGGGGAAGCGCGTCTACCTCATCCCGCACAGGACGTATCACGAGGAGCGCTTCACCGTGCGCGGGGACAACGACCCCGTGCTCACCCTGCCGGAAAACGCGCAGCTGCTCTATTGAACGGGCCTTTTCCGCGGCGGGGCAAAGTGCGCCCGCCCGATCTCGGATCGAGCGGACAAGGCCGAAAAACAAGGATCAAAAGACAAGCGGCCCCGCGGCATCGCCGCGGGGCCTTCCTATTTCGTCACGCCTGCCCCTTTCAGCAGTAAAGGGCGGGGCGTGTCGTTTTTTTGATCCGGTTTTGATCCGGTTTTGATCCGGTTTTGATCCGGGCACCGGTCTTTCGCGCTGCGGGATCCGCGTTAAAGGCTTTCGGTGCTGCGGGGCCCGACGTCAAAGGCTCTCGGCGATGCGGGGGGCCGGCGTCAAAGGCTTTCGGCGCTGGCGGGGCCCGGCGTCACAGGCTCTCGGCGATGCGGGCGAGCGCCCGGTCCACGTCTTCCTCCCGCGTCGTTTCCAGCCGCAGGTTGTACTTGTATTGCTGCGTTTCAAAATAGACGAAGGTATATGCGTTTTCGGTATGGGTGCGGAAGGCGACCCCGCCGCGGCTCTGCTCCTGCGGCAGCCGCTTGTAGCGGCCGAGCGAGAGCAGGTAGATGTTCTCCGCCTCGATGTACACGGTCGCGCTCACGTCGTCCGCGCGGTATTCCACGCGGTAGAGCACCGTATCCGCCTCCTCCGTATCCGCGGCCTGTACGTGCGCGCCCGTGCGCAGGGCAAATTCGCGCGCGCAGACGATCTCTTCGCTGCTCACCCAGGGCAGGCAGGCGGGGCTTTCGGCGCCCTCGTCCTCGTGCGTGCATTGCCGCAGCCCCTCGTCGGAGACGTACGTCGCCCCGTCGGCGAACAGCAGCGCGCCCGGCCGCGCGCCGCTGTGCAGCGCCCATAAAAAGAGGCTCACGGCCAGTATGAGCAGGCAGGCCGCCGCCGCCAGGATGACAATGGTGCGGCGCTCCGCCCGTTTGGCGGCGACGGCGCTCCCGTCCGCGCCCGCAGCGACGGGCACCGCCCGCTTGGCGCGCCCGCGCAGTTCGCTCTTGGCTTGCTGCGTCACCCGCCTGTCCGGCTTTGCGCCGCCGTCCGCGCAGCTGCGGAAGATGCGTTCCAATTCTCCTTCTTTTCTGTCTTTCATCCCGAACCTCTCGCTTTAATAACCGCCGCCGTCCCGCTTTTGTCCGCGTTCCTGCAAAAATTCCCGCATACTTTCTTCCGCCCGCGCGATCTCTTTCTGGACGAAGGACTTGGACTTGCCCACCTCCGCCGCGATGGCGCGCACCGTCATATCCAGGAAGTATTTCATATAGATCAGCCTGCGCCGCTCGGGAGGGAGGGAATCGAGCAGGCTCTCCGCCAGCAGGCGGTCGGCGGCGCGCTCCTCGCCGTCCTCCGCGGGCGCGAGGCGGGAAAAGTCGTCCGTGCAGACGACGCGCCCGTCGGGCAGGCGGTCGATGGCGGCGTTGCGCACGATGCGCAGCACCCAGGCCCGCCCGTTCGTGCCGGGGCGGTAGCCGCGGATGCCGCGCACCACCCGCAGGAAGCTCTCCTGCACGGCGTCCTCGGCGGCGAAGCGGTCGTGCAGCACGGCCGACGCGGCGGCGAGCATGGCGGAGCCGAGGCATTCGTACAGAAGGTCGACGCCCGCTTCCTTCCCCGCGGCGATCTGCCGCAGGGCTTCTTCCGTTGTATCCGGCTCGCGCTTTTTCATCGTCCGCGCTCCTTTGTAAGATTTGAAATACTATACCACAATCGCGCGCAAAAGTAAAGCCGCCGCGCTCTGTGTGCGGGGCGCGGCGCAAAATTTCGGCAAGCCGTCACATTGCGGGCGGGCTCTCGCGCGGGAAGGCCGCCGCGCGCTTGCGCATGAGGATGTGCGGGCAGCCCTCCTCGTCGAAAGGCTCCGAACAGGCGGCGTAGCCGTATTTTTCGTAAAAGCCACGCGCGCGCACCTGCGCCGCGAGCTCCGTCTCGGCGAGCCCCATCGCGGCGGCTGCCTCCTCGGCGGCGGCGAGCAGCCGCCCGCCCGCGCCCTTTCCGCGCGCGCCGCGCAGCACCGCCACCCGCCCGATGCGCGCCCGTCCTTCCGCGGCAAAGACGCGGCAGGTGCCGCACGGTTCGCCGTCCTGATAGAGCACGGCGTGTACGGCGCGCCCGTCGATCTCGTCAAATTCGTCGGCGAAGCCCTGTTCGCGCTGAAAGACCTCCTCGCGGATGGCGCGCGCCTCGTCGGGGAGAGAGGAGAAGAGCCGCACGATATAGTGCGTTCCGCCCGCATCCGGGGCGGTCGGTTTGTCCTTCTGTGTTTCCATGCCGCCAGCATACCACATCGCGGCCAAGAAGTAAAGTGTACGGCTGCACATTTTTGCAAATGTTCTTTGGGGGCGCGTCGCTTCGCCTTTGCCGCCGCCTTTGCCGCACGGCTGCACATTTTTGCAAATGTTTTGGGGGAGCGCCGCTTCGCTTTTGCCGCCGCCTTTGCCGCACGGCTGCACATTTTTGCAAATGTTTCGGCGGGGCGTGGACAAAGGGGGCGTGCGCGCGGTTATTTCTTTGAACAGATCGGACGGGCGCCCGCTGAGGGGCGCCGGGAGGGAAAGAATGCGCAAGAAGAGCTTTGTATGGGCGGCGATGTTCGCCGCGTGGGCGCCCTGTGCGGCGCTGGTCTGGATCGGGGCGGGGTTTTTGATCGCGTCGGCGGCGGCGTCGGGCGGCCGGCAGGGCGCGCTCGCCGTGTGCGCGCTGTGCGCGGGCGCGGCCGCGCTTTCGGCGGTGTGGCTGGTCCCCGCGCGCCGTTTCGCCTTTGCCGCCGCGATGCGGCTGCATCGCGGCGCCCTTCCCGCGCCCTCCGTTCGGGCGGAGCCGCCGCGCGTGCTGCTCGTCTGGGACGCGTCGGGCGGGTTCGACCCCGTCGCCCTCTCCCTCTCACGCCGCCAGGAGGGGGCGGCGCTGCGCACGGTCATCCTTGACGACGGCAAGGACGCGGCGCGCCGCCGCGCCGTGCACAACTTCGCCATCCGCCACAACAACGTCGAAGTCTTTTGCGCCCCGTGGGGCGGGGAGGGGCTGAACGCGCTGCTGCGCGGGCGGGAGGATTACGATCTCTGCGCGATCGCGGGGGAGGACGTGATGCTCCCCGCCGATTTTGTGCGCCGCGCCCTCGATTATTTTGTGGAAGGGGCGTGCGGCTGCGTGCAGGCGCGCATCGACGAGGCGGGGGACGGCCTCGCCGCCCGCGTGCGCGGTATCGCGTCCGCGGTGGCGGCCGCCGAACATATCGTGCGCGAGCGGTGCGGCGCGGGCGGGCTGTGCGGACAGGGCGTCCTGCTCTCGCGCGGCTGTATTGAAGGGACGGGCGGGTTCCCGCCCGTCCCCGACCCGCTGCCCGCCTTCGCCGCCGAGGCAAAGGACGCCGGCTTTGTCCTCCGCTTCGCGCCGGATATCGCCTGCGTGCGCGCGCCGCGCTCCTTGCCCGCCCTGCGCGCCGCGGACAGGCGGCGGGCGGCCTCCGCGCGCGCCTATGCGCGGCTCGCCGCGCAGACAGGCGCGCGCGTCCGTCTGAGCGGCGCGGAGCGCGCGGACCGCTTTTCGGCGCTTGCCGAGCGGGCGGCGGGGCCGCTGACCCTGCTCCTCTCGCTGTGCGCCGCCGCGCTCGGCGCGGCGGGCTTCTTCGCGCTGCCCGCGCTGCTGCTCGTGCTGCTGACGGGCGCGCTCTGCTTCGCGTCGGCGGCGGCGGAGGCGTTCGCCGCTGAGGGCAGGGATCGGCAGGCAGCGCTGCTGTACGCGCTCGCCCGCTTCGCGTTCGACTTTTCCGGCACCCTCGCGCTGCCCCGCGACCCGTCCCCGCGCGCCGCGGGCGTGCGGGCGGGCGTCTCCGTCGCCGCAGGCGTCTTGGCGCTCCTGTTCGCGGGATTTTTGTGCGGCGGCGCCTGGCCGATGCTCTGCACGGCGCTCGGCTGCTTCCTCGCCCCCGCCGCCGTCGCCCTGCCCGCGCTGTTCCGCGCCGGCGCTCCCACCGTAAGATCGTAAGTTTCCGCGCCGCAAGTGCGTTTTTCGGCCGCCGCGGGACGGCAGGGGGCGCCGCAAGCGCGCTTTCCGACCGCCGCAGGGCGGAAGGGAGCGCCGCAAGCGCGCTTTCCCGATCGCCGCAGGGCGGAAGGGCAGCCGCCCGCAAGAAAATCTTGCGGGCGGCGTTCTTTTTTCTTGTAAAAAGAAAAAATTTGCGGTATAATGAAGGTATTCCAAATAAAATTCACGGAGAAACGCAAATGATCGATCTCACGACTGTGAAAAACGCAGACCCCGAAGTATACGAGGCGATGAACTCGGAGCTCGCCCGCCAGCGCGGCAACATCGAGCTGATCGCGAGCGAAAACTTCGTTTCCCCCGCCGTCATGGCGGCGGTCGGCTCGCATCTGACCAACAAATATGCCGAGGGGCTGCCCGGCAAGCGTTATTACGGCGGCTGCCAGTACGTCGACGTGGTGGAGAACCTCGCCATCGAGCGCTGCAAGCAGCTGTTCGGCTGCGATCATGCCAACGTCCAGCCGCACAGCGGCGCGCAGGCGAACACCGCCGTCTACTTCGCGCTGCTGCAGCCGGGCGACACCATTTTGGGCATGAACCTCTCGCACGGCGGTCATCTCACCCACGGTTCGCCCGTCAACATCTCCGGTAAATATTTCAAAATCGTCCCCTACGGCGTTTCGGAAAAGGACGAGCGCATCGACTACGACGCGCTCGAAGCGCTCGCCGTCGAGAACAAGCCTAAAATGATCGTCGCGGGCGCGTCCGCCTACCCGCGCATCATCGACTTCCCCCGCCTGCGCGCGATCGCGGACAAGGTCGGCGCCTATCTGATGGTGGACATCGCCCACATCGCGGGGCTGGTCGCGGCGGGGCTGCATCCCTCGCCCGTCCCCTATGCGGACGTCGTGACCACGACCACGCACAAGACGCTGCGCGGTCCCCGCGGCGGCGTCATCATGTGCAAGGAGCAGCACGCGAAGGCGATCGACAAGGCGGTGTTCCCCGGCATCCAGGGCGGCCCGCTCATGCACGTCATCGCCGGCAAGGCGGTCGCTTTTAAGGAGGCGCTCTCGCCCGCGTTCAAAGAGTATCAGCGGCAGGTCGTCAAAAACGCGGCGGCGATGGCGGACGAATTTGTCCGAAACGGCGTGCGCCTCGTCTCGGGCGGCACGGACAACCACCTCATGCTCGTCGACCTGCGCGACAAGGGCATGACGGGCAAAGAGCTGGAAAAGATGCTCGACGAGGTGAACATCACCGTCAACAAGAACACCATCCCCTTTGAAACGACCAGCCCCTTCGTCACGAGCGGCATCCGCCTCGGAACGCCGAGCATCACCTCGCGCGGGTTCGACGAAGAGGACGCCCGCCTTGTCGCCCGCCTCATCGTGCGCATCATCGCCGAGAAGGAAGCCGCCTACGACGCCGTCCGCGCCGAGGTCAAGGCACTGTGCGACAAGCACCCGCTCTACGCGGCCGACATCCTGTAAGCGCCTTCCTGAATTTTGAAAAGAGAGGGCTCTCCCCGCGGGGAGGGCCCTTCCGCCTGCCCGCGGGCGGGGAGGGGCAAGAAAAACGCCGCGCCGAAGCGCGGCAGGGGAGAGAGAAGCATGGAAGAGACGCAGGCGCAACCGCCGCGCGGTCTGAAAAAGCTGGCGGGCGGCCTTTTGCATATTTTGAAGAGCAGCGTCGTGCTCCTCGTGGCGCTCGCCGCCGCGGGCATCACCTGTATTTTCGTCCCCTTCGACGGGGAATATCTCGACTATTTCGACTGGCAGACGCTCGCCTGCCTTTTCTGCACGCTCGCCGTCGTCGCCGCCTTCAAGGACATCAAGTTCTTCTCCTGGCTGGCGGACATCATCGTGCGGCGGTTCAAAAATATGCGCAACATCGTGCTCGCGCTCGTGTTCGTCACCTATTTCGGGTCGATGATCATGGCCAACGACATGGCGCTGATCACCTTCCTGCCCCTCGGCTACTTCGTGCTCGACTCGTGCGGGAACAAGAAGCTGACCGCTTTCACCTTCATCATGCAGAACATCGCCGCCAACCTGGGCGGGATGCTCACCCCCTTCGGCAATCCGCAGAATCTGTATCTGTACTCCTATTTCTCCATCCCGACGGGCGAATTTTTCGCGATCATGGCGATCCCCTTCGCGGCGGCGTTCGTGCTCATCCTCGCGGTGTGCCTGTTCGTCAGGCCGCAGCCCGCCGCGGTCGGCTCCCGCCCCAAAGCCGCGCCGCCCGCCTGGCGCATCGCCGCCTATTCGGCGCTGTTCGTGCTGTCCGTGCTCATCGTCTTCCGCGCCTTCCCGTACTATTGGGGGCTTTTGGCGGTGGTCGTCTGCCTGCTCGCGCTCGACTTCCGCTCGCTGCTGCGCGTCGACTACGGCCTGCTGCTCACCTTCTGCGCCTTCTTCGTCTTTTCGGGCAATCTCGCGCGCATCCCCGCCGTGCAGGACTTTTTGGGCGGGCTCATCGCCCTCGACCCGCTCGCCTTCGGCGTGCTCTCCTGCCAGGTCATCTCCAACGTCCCCTCCGCCGTGCTCCTCTCCAAATTCACGGCCGACTACGCCTCGCTGCTCATCGCCGTCAACATCGGCGGGCTGGGCACGCCCATCGCCTCCCTCGCCAGCCTCATCACCCTCAACACCTACCGCCGCGTGCGCCCGGGCGAGACCGCCCGCTACGTCGGGCTGTTTTCGCTGTTGAACTTCTCCTTCCTCGCCCTGCTCGTCGGCGTCGGGTACCTGACCGTGCTCTTGTTCTGAGCGCGCCTTTCCCGCCGCGTCCGGCGGAAGGGGCCTCCTTCCCCCGAACACGCCTGTATGATCCCCTTTGCCCGCCCGCCCCGGCGGGCTTTTTTTGAGGGGGGAAGGGGCCGCGCGGGAGCCTTGCCGCGGGAGCAAAAGGGGCTGCGCCTTTTGTCGGATCTCGCCGTTCGGCGCGGAGGGAGAAAAGACGCGCATTTTCGGCAGGAACGCACAATTTTCGCCCTTGCAATCGGGCGGCGGATGTGCTATACTCCCGGTACGCCGCGCCGGAGGGTCCCTTTGCCGCGCGCGGCGATTTTTCGGGGAGGCATACCGCAATGAAGAGCAAACTTCGCATCCTACTGATGACGGCGCTCTGCCTGGTCTGTCTGTTCGCCTTTACGGCGTGCGGCAGCGGCGTGGAGATCGGGGCAAACGGCAACTGGTTCGTGGACGGGAAAGACACGGGCGTTTCGGCGGCGGGGGAGGACGGTTCCCGCGTCGAGATCGGCCCGAACGGGCATTGGTACATAGACGGCGAGGACACGGGCGTCTCGGCGGCGCCTTCGGACGAGCCCGTCTCGATCGGGCAGAACGGCAACTGGTTCGTCGGCGGCGAGGACACGGGCATCGCGGCGGCGGGGGAGGACGGCTCGGTCGTCACCGTCGGGCCGGACGGGCATTGGTATATCGACGGCGTGGATACCGGCTTTGCCGTCGGGAGCGACCTCGACCCGCAGGGGCTGGAATATTGCCCGCTCGAGGACGGCACCTACGCCGTCGCCGTCGGCAGCGCGCGCTTTTTGCGCTCCGTCGAGATCCCCGCCCGCTTCAACGGACGGGAGGTGAGCGCCGTGCTCGCGGACGGCTTTGCGGGCGCGGCGTCGCTCGAGAGCGTCGTGCTGCCCGAAGGGCTGACGCGGATCGGGGAGGGCGCCTTCCGCGGCTGCACGTCGCTGCGGCAGGTCGCCGTGCCCTCCACGCTGGAAGAGATCGGCGCGTCCGCCTTCGAGGGGTGCGCCGCGCTCGGGGAGATCTCCCTGCCCGCCTCGCTCGCGTCCGTCGGGCCGGGGGCGTTCGCGTCCTGCGCCGGGCTGACCCGCGTCCTGTTCGAGCAAACGGAGGGCTGGGCGGTGGCGGAGGACGAGCAGTCCGAGCCCGTCCCCGTCTCCGGCACCGACCTCGCGAGCGGTCTGATCGCGGCGGAAATGCTCACTAACACCCGCTGCCACTGCTTCTGGAGCAAGCCCGACGCCGCCCCCGGCGGATCGGGCGAAGAGGGCGCAGACGGCTGACGGGGAAGCGCCGGCCCCAGCCTTTTCTCTGACGCGCCGGGCGAATAGGGCGCAAACGGTTGACAAGCGCGCCGGGATGTACTATAATAGCGGCGAAAACGAATTCTTTGGGGCGGGGTGCGATTCCCCACCGGCAGTTAAAGTCTGCGAAGAGCCTTTTCGCTCCCGAGCGGGTGAAATTCCCGCACCGACGGTATAGTCCGGACAGGAAAAGAATGTTTTTCGGAAAGGGCGCGCCGCCGCGCGCGCAATATTTCCAAAAAACCGCCCCGCATCGCATGCGGGGCTTTTCTTTCTCCCCTTGGAAAATATATTTTTCGAGGTGTTTTTTATGAAAGAAGAAGCTGCACGGGATCGTGTGCGGCAGGCTGCCGCGGAGAGTGCGCGGGCCGCGTCCCCCGCGGAGGGCGCGCCGCGGGAAAAGCTCCCCGCCGAACGGCGCCGCGGGAGGGCGTACTTTACCGCCTCGCGTATCGCCAAGATCGCATTGCTTTCGGCGCTGGCGTATGTGGTCACCTTTTTGGAGTTCCCCGTATTCCCCGCCGTCAGCTTTTTGAAGCTGGACTTTGCCAACGTGTTCATCCTCTTGGGCGGGTTTCTGTACGGGCCGGTGGCGGCGGTCGCCATCAGCGGCGTCAAGGAGCTGCTCTCGCTCATCGACACGCAGACCATCGGCGTGGGCGAGGTGGCAAACTTTTTGCTCACTTTAAGTTTCGTGCTGGTCCCGACCATCGTCTACCGCTTCAAAAAGGGCTTGCCGACGGTCACGGTCACTTTGGCGATCGGCTGCGTATTGCAGATCGCCGCGAGCCTGGTCGTCAACCGCTACATCAACTTCCCCCTGTACGAAAACTTCCTCCCGTTCAGCGCGGCGGAGGCGTTCGCGCAGTGGTGGTGGTACATCATCCTCTTCAACCTCATCAAGTGCGCGGCGGTCAGCCTCGTCACTCTGCTGCTGTATAAGAGAATTTCTTGGCTTTTCAACAAGTTTTAATTGCAAAAGTGCGGGCGTTATATTATAATGGAAGAGGCGTAAACGATGCGCCTCTTTTGTTTTGGAACGGGAGAAGGATATGATCACAAAAAGCGCGCGAGAGACGGCGGCGTTCGCCCGGGCATACGCGGCGACCCTGCGGCCGGGCGACGTCCTGCTGCTGCACGGGGAGATGGGCGCGGGCAAGACGGTGTTCGTCAAGGGCCTCGCCGAGGGGCTGGGCATTGAAGAGGAGATCACCTCGCCCACCTATGCCTACATGAACGACTACGGCGGGAAGCTGTATCATTTCGACTGTTACCGCCTTGCGGGCGGGGAGCAGGCGGAAGCGCTGGGCCTGACCGACTATTTCGACGCGGGCGGCATCTGCGTGCTTGAATGGCCGGAAAACATCGCCGACGTGCTGCCTTCCGGCTGCAAGGAGATCTCTTTGCGCAAAGTGAGCGAGACCGAGAGGGAGATCGTCTGCCGATGAATAAATTTCTGGCTCTGGATACAACGGGCGGCTATCTCACCGTCATCGCCGCGAACGGCGGGGCGGTGCACACCGTGTTCGAGGAGGATTGCGCGATGCAGCACTCGGTGCGGCTGATGGGCGCCGTCGAAGAGGCGCTCGCCGCCGTCCGCCTCGCCCCGCAAGGCTGCGATTTTTTCTGCGCGGTCACCGGCCCCGGCTCGTTTACGGGCATCCGCATCGGCATCGCCGCCGTCAAGGGGCTGGCTGCCGCGGCGGGCAGGCCGATGCTGGGCAGAACCTCCCTGCAAGTTCTGGCATATAATGCACGGGGAAAGGCGCTGGCGGCGGTGCCCGCCGGGCGGGGCAATTATTACGTCTGCGGCTTCGCGGAGGATAAGAGCGTTTGTTTTGCGCCCGCCTGCGTGGGGGAGGAGGAGCTGGCCGCCCTTTCGCGGGAGTATCCGCTGTACGCGTACGCGCCGCTGCCGCTGCCGTATGTGCAGGCGGACCCCGCCGCGGGGCTGCTTTCCGCCGCGCGCGCGGCGAAGGAAGGGGAGTTCGGCACGCCGGCCGCCTTCTATCTGCGCCGCAGTCAGGCGGAGGAGGAGCGGCTGCGCCGCAGCCGGGCGGAAGAGGAGCGGCCGCGCCGCGGAGGCGGGGCATGACCTTCCGCGCCTGGACATATGCGGACATCTACGCGATCGCCGCGCTGGAAAAGGAGTGCTTTTCGGACGCGTGGACCTTTCGGATGCTGGCGGACTCCTTCTTTTCCGAGAGCGCGATGACGCTGCTCGCCGAAGAGGGGGGCGAGATCCTCGGCTACGCCGTCTTTTCGGTGCTGTTCGAGGAGGCGGAGCTGGCGGACATCGCGGTTTCGCCCGCGGCGCGCCGCCGCGGCATCGCGGCGGCGCTGCTCGACCGGCTGGAAGGGCAGGCGCGCCGCGCGGGCGCGGAGCGCGTCCTGCTCGAAGTGCGCGTGTCCAACGCGCCCGCCATGCGCCTTTACCTCAAGCGCGGCTACGTCGGCTGCGGGGTGCGTCCCCGCTACTATGCCGACGGCGAGGACGCGCTCATCATGCAAAAGCGGCTGGCGGAGGATTAGCCCGCCGCGGGGAGGGCGCATTGTCCGAGCGCGAGCGCGTTTCGCTGCTGCAGCGGGGGGAAGGGGAGGACCTCGTCCTCCTGCACGGTTACCTCGCCTGCAAGGAGAGCTTCTATTACCAGATCGAGGCGCTGTCCGCCCGCTATCGGGTGACCGCTTTCGACTTTTGGGGCATGGGCGCGAGCGCCCCGCCCGACGGGCCGTGGTCGGTCTCCGACTATGCCGCCCGCACGCGGGCGCTCTTGGGCGAGCTCGGCATCGCCCGCGCCTTCCTGCTCGCCCATTCCTTCGGCGGGCGGGTGGCGCTCAAGCTGCTTGCGGAGGAGGCGGACCGCTTCCCGTACGCGCTGCTCACCGGCTGCGCGGGCATCCCGCCGCGGCGGGGGCTCGCCTACGCCGCGCGCGTACGGGCGTACCGCGCCGTGCGCCGCCTTGCGCCACGCTTTGCCGAGCGGCACTTCGGCTCGGCGGAGTACCGCACCCTCTCCCCGCGCATGAAGGAGAGCTACAAAAAGATCGTCAACGAGGATCTGACCCCCTGCCTGGCAAAGATCCGCTCGCGCGTGCTGTATGTGTTCGGCGAGCGGGACACGGCCACCCCGCCGTACATGGCGCGCGCCCTGCACGCGGGCACGGCGGGTTCGGGGCTGATCTTTTTGCGCGGCTGCACGCATTTCTGTTTTTGCGAACAGCCCGCGCGCTTCAACGCCGTCGCGCTCGAGTTTTTCCCGCGCCGGCCAACGTCGCAAGAGGAAGAAAGATATGTTTGAATGGACCATGATCGTCGAAT
Source organism: Candidatus Borkfalkia faecigallinarum (assembly GCA_019114625.1). Classification (GTDB taxonomy): domain Bacteria; phylum Bacillota; class Clostridia; order Christensenellales; family Borkfalkiaceae; genus Borkfalkia; species Borkfalkia faecigallinarum. The sequence continues at coordinate 23,466 of DXFD01000026.1, forward strand.
ACGCGGGCGTCGCGCTGGGCGCCGCCGTCCTGTACGCGCTGTGCGCGGGCAGGTCTCTGGGCGCGCTGCAGCAGGCGGGCTACAACGGCAGCAAGTACGCCGCCTGGGTGCGGCGCAAGGGGAATATGGTGCGCTCGCGCGGGACGCTGCTCGCCTTCCTCATCGCCCTCTCCTCCCTCGTGCTGGGCATCTGCTTCTCCTTCGCGGGGGAGTGGGCCGCCTATGTCGCGCTCTTCCCCGTTCCCCTGTTCTGCATCCTGTTCTGCGTCGCCGACCGCCGCGCCCTCAAAGTGCCGCTCGTGCGCACGGCGCGCGCGAAGCGCATCCTCGCGCTCGACTTTTTCCTGCTGCTGCTCGCGGCGGCTGCGCTCGTTTTGGGCGCCAACGCGCTGTATCGCCTCGTCTGGCCGCAGGTCGGGCTGGTCGGCCACCTGCGCTACCTGCCGCTGGCGGTCCTGCCCCTGCTGTTCCCCGAGATCTTGCGGCTGGCGAACGCGCTCGAAAAGCCCTTCTCCTCCGCCAAAAACCGCCGCTACCTCGCGGCGGCGAAGAAGAAGCT
>DXFD01000027.1 GCA_019114625.1 Candidatus Borkfalkia faecigallinarum
AGCAAAACGACGTCCCACGCGCCGTCCGACTTGTACAGGTCGGTCAGGATGCCTTCGAGGTAATATTTGGTGGAACCGTACGGGTTGGTCGTGCCGCCCGTCTTGCACTCTTCGGTCAGCGGCAGCACTTCGGGGGTGCCGTACACCGTGGCGGAAGAGGAAAACACGATCTTCTTCACGCCGCGGGCGCGCATCGTCTCCAGCAGCACCAGCGTGCCGCCGATGTTGTTGTCGTAGTATTCGAGGGGTTTTTGGCAGCTCTCGCCCACCGCCTTGAGCCCCGCAAAGTGGATGACCCAATCGAAGGCGTTTTCCGCGAAGATCCCCTCCATGGCGGCGCGGTCGCGGATATCCGCGTTGTAAAACCGGAAGTCGCGCCCGGTGATCCTGCGCACCCGCCGCAGCGCCTCTTCGCAGGAATTGCACAGGTTGTCGACCACGGCGACCTCATAGCCGCGCGCAAGCAGTTCGACCAGCGTATGGCTGCCGATGAACCCGGCGCCGCCCGTCACAAGGATCTTTTCCATATCGTCATACCTCCGAAAGGCCCAAAGCCTTCATAAATCCGTCAAATCCGCGGCGGCCGGCTTCGTCCCGCTTGAAGACCGCCGTGTTGTCCAGAATGCCCGCGCAGACGCGGTCCACGTACCGTTCGACGCGCGCGTGCGCCTCCGCCCGGGTCGCCGCAAGCCCCTGTCCCGCCAGTTCCGCGATCATGGCGCGGTGGACGTACAGGTCGTTGGCGGGGTCTTCCAGTTCCGCGGGAAGGTACGGCGCCTCGCCGCACAGGATCGCCTCGATCCCGCCGAGCTGCCGTTTCAGCCGCGGCGGCAGGATGAACAGCCCCATCGCCTCGATCAGCCCGATGCCCTCGCTCTTGATGTTGAGGTATTCGGGATGCACGTGAAAGATGCCGTCGGGGTACCGCTCGCTCGTGCGGTTGTTGCGCAGGATCATCGTGAACAGATATGTATCCCCCTGTTTGCGGCAGATCGGCGTCACGGCGTTGTGCGGGGTTTCGCCGGTATGGCTGAAAACGTCGCACGCGGGGCAGTCGTAGCCGCTCCACGCCCCGATGACCTGCGCCGCGAAGGCCTCGACCTGCCCGCGGTCCGTCCCCTCGCACTGCACGGCGCTGTTGTACCAGTTCAGGATGCCGACGCGCAGGCCGGGGAAGCGGCCGCTCCGGTATTCTTTGCCCATCTTCGCCCCGTGCATGGGCATGAGGTGCCGCCCGCCCTGGAAATGCTCGTGGCTGAGGATGGATCCGCCCACGATGGGCAGAGACGCGTTGCTCCCCACGAAATAGCTGGGCAGAAGGTCGACGAAGTCGAGCAGCTTTCCGGGCGTGCCCGCGTCCACGTTCATGGGTACGTGCCGCTCGTTGACGACGATGCAGTGCTCGTCGTAATAGGCATAGGGCGAATACTGCATGAACCACGGCTGCCCGCCCAGCCGCATCTTGACGGTGCGCAGGTTGCGCCGCGCCGGATGCGTCGCCGTGCCCTCGAACCCCTCGTTCTCCTTGCACAGCAGGCAGGCGGGATATTTTTCGCCCTGCGGCGCCAGCCGCGCTTTGGCGATGTCTTTATTGCTTTTTTCGGGTTTGGAAAGGTTGACGGTGATCTCGAGGCGGTTGTCTCCGTCCTCGTACGCCCACTTCAGGTTGCGGGCGACGGCCGTCTTCTGGATGTACCCGTTTTTCACGCACAGGTCGTAAAACCAGTCGCAGGCGGCCTGCGGGCCGCGTTCGTTCCGCAGCTGCCCGAAAACGCGGTTGATCTCCGACGGCAGCGGCGTGAGCAGGCCGAAAATACCGACGCAGAAGCGCTCGGCGCTCTCCTCGGTGCACAACCCCCTGCCGATGCCGTACGCGCGCAGCTCTTCCATGAGCGCGTCGGGCACGTCCTCGCCCGCCGCGTCATACGCGGGCGGCGCGGCGCACGCCGCGCTCTCCCCCAGCTGCGAAAGCAGCAGGTTTCGCACATAATCGCGGTCGCACGGCTGCAGATGCAGGTGCGCCGACGCGTACTCCAGCAGCTTTTCCGCCAATATTTTTCCGTCCATCCGTCTTCCCTCCTGCCCGGAACGGCGGCGCTCCCGAACGGCCGGAAGCCCCGCTTGCCCCATGGTATATTGTACAACAAACGCCCCGCGCAAGTCAAGCGGCGGGCGAAACGTTTCGCTGTTTTCCGCCTCGCCCCTGGCCCTTTTTTCTCCGCCCCTCGCCGTCGCCTTTTTGCGCCGATTCCTCCGCGCGCCCGGCGTCTTTGCCCGCCCCGCGGCCGGCGCCGCCCGCTCCTTCGTCCTTCGGCTCCGTCCTTTCGCCCCGCGCCTCCGCGCAGACCTGCAAGCGCCTTGGCCGCCGCGTCTTTCCCCTCAGCTCCGCCGCGCCCGCGATAAAAGGCGCCTGCTCCCGAATCCGGAAGCCGGCGCCTTGCCCGGTCATTTTCGCTTGAACAGAATGCGGTGGCAGCTGTCGCACTCGATGAACGTCCCGTCCGACAGCTTGGACTGGTCCGCAATGGAAAGCTCCATGCCGCACTGCGGGCAGCGGTTGCCCGCGACCTCGCACACGACGGGGTACACCTTTTCGCGCCGCTTGGCCTTGTATTTTTCCAGCGTCGCCGCCGGCACCTTTTCGCCCAGCGCGGCCAGCTCCTTTTCGATGGCGGCGATCTCCGCGGCGTGCGCCTGCTTCACCTCGGAATAGCGGACCTTGTACTCCTTGTACTGCTTCTGCATGGCGATGGTCTGCTTTTTGGCGGTCTGGTACTCGGCGGCCGTCTCTTCGATGGCCGAGGCGAGCCTGCCGATCTCCGCTTTGAGCGAGCGCAGGCTTTCGGCGATCTGCGTGGCGCTCTTTTTGTAGAAGGAAATTTCCCCGCCCTGCTCGTCGACCATCTCGTCCAGATTCTCGTAATCGCGGATGGTATCGGCGATCTCGGCGTATTTTTTCTGCAGCCGTTCGAAGGTGGCGCGCAACTCCGTCGCCTTCGCGTCCAGCGCCTCCAGCTTTTCGGGCGCCTTTTCGAGAAATTTGCGCGCCGTCATGTATTTTTTGCGCTCGTCCGTGGCGGAGATCTCCTGTTCCACGGCGCGCAGTTTTCCGTCCGCCGCCTGGTAAGCCAACAATTCGTCTATCATTCTCATACCTCCTCAGAGCATGAACCCGTCCTGGTGGAACGTGCAGGGCACGCCGAGTTCATCCTTCAATTTTTCATAGATTCTTTTGAAACCGTAGTTTTCGCTCGCGTAATGGGTGAGCTGAACGACGTTCAGCCCCAGCTCCAGCGCGTCGACGATAAAATTGTGTTTGACGTCCGCCGAAACGACGGCCTGCGCGCCGCCCGCCTTCGCCGCGGCCAGCGCGCCCGCGTCCACCCCCGCGCCGCAGAAAGACGCGGCGACAGAGATCTCCCGTTCCGGGCCGTACGCAAAAACGCGCTTCGTTCCCAACGTGCGGCAGATCTCTTCCACGAACGCTCCGAAGGGCCGCGGCGGCACCGCGAACACGCGGCCGTACCCGCCGCCTTCGACGCGCTCGTTGGGGACAAGCTCGCCCGTCCCGCCCAGGGCGCGCGCCAGGCTCTCGTCGATGCCGCCCGGGGCGCAGTCCAGATTCAGGTGCATGGAGATGACGCCGATCCCCAGCCCGACCGCGCGCAGCAGCCGCGCGCCGAGCGGATCGTCCGCCCGCAGCGACGAGACCGGGAAAAAGATGGCCGGATGGTGGGTGACGATCAGGTTCGCCCCCGCCCGCTCGGCCGCGTCGATGGCGCCCTGCGACAGGTCGAGGGAGAACACCGCGCCGCCGATCTCCCGGCCGGGATCGATCAGGATGCCGCTGTTGTCGTGCCCGCCGTACGCCGCAACGTAGTCGTCGCTGAGCCGTTTGGGATAGCGCGCGTCGATCTCAGCGTAAATTTCTTTGAGCTTCATCGGATGCCTCCGCCAATTGCCGCAGCCGCGTTTCGGCCGCCGGGAACAGTTTCCCCGCCGCGGCGACGCGGGCGCGGCATTCTTCCGCTTCCCGCTCCAGCCGGCGCACGAACGCCGCCGAGGGGCTTTTCAGGTTGTCGTAACCGAACAGCAGATCCGGCCCGGAATAGGCGCGGCCCGTTCCGCGCTCCGCCCGCAGGATGTCGTAATACTTGCGCCCTTCGAAATATGTATAGTCGTGCGCGATGGCATAGCCGTTTTCGAGCAGGAAGGCGCGCAGTTTGGGCGCGTTTTTCATGGGCTGCAGCACCAGCTTCGGGGGCAGAAAGCCCTCGCGCAGGATCTGCAGGATCTCCTCCCCGCCCATGCCCGCGATGAGCACGAGTTCGGCCTCGCGCGGCACTTCGGCAAGCCCCGCGCAGCACACGCTGCGCACCCGGCCCTCCGCGATGTAGCCGCGCAGCAGCCGCTCCGCCTTCTGCAGGCTCTTGGCGCTGATGTCCGAGATCACCGCCCCGCGGCACAGCCCCCGTTCGAGCATGTACAGCGTGCAGTACCCGTGGTCGCAGCCCACGTCGGCGAACAGGCCGCATGCCGAAAGTTCGGCGCACACCGCGTCCAGGCGGCCGGTACGCTTCATGTCAGTCCAGAAAATCCTTCAGCTTTTTGCTGCGCGAAGGGTGGCGCAGTTTGCGCAGCGCCTTCGCCTCGATCTGGCGGATGCGCTCGCGGGTGACGTTGAACTCCTTGCCCACCTCTTCGAGGGTGCGCGGCTTGCCGTCGTCGATGCCGTAGCGCAGGCGCAGCACCTTCTCTTCGCGCGGGGTGAGCGTATCCAGCACGCCGAGCAGCTGTTCTTTGAGCATGGTGAACGCCACCGAGTCGGAAGGGGTCGTGGCGCGGTCGTCCTCGATGAAGTCGCCCAGGTGCGAATCCTCCTCCTCGCCGATCGGCGTTTCCAAAGAGACGGGATCCTGCGCGATCTTCTGGATCTCGCGCACCTTCGCCACATCCACGCCCATCGCCTCCGCGATCTCCTCGGGCGTGGGCTCCCTGCCGTTCTCCTGCAGGAGCATGCGCGAGACGCGCGTGAGCTT